>JAAFAL010000204.1 GCA_018222345.1 bacterium | reverse complement strand
CCAGATCACTGGCTTGTCGCTGTTCCGTGGATTGGTATCGAACATATACCCGTCGCTCCGTGCGGCCAAGCTTCAACCCGCCGAGGCTTTGCGCTATGAGGGACGCCACCCAGCAGGTCATTAGCGCGCGCGGGCTGTGCAAGTCCTACCGCCAAGGCCGTTTGGCGGTGGATGTGCTCGACGATGTCGATCTGGACGTTGCGCCGGGCGAGCTTGTTGCCGTGGTCGGTGCATCGGGTTCGGGCAAGAGCACCTTGCTGCATCTACTGGGCGGGCTGGACACCGCCACGGCTGGCACCGTGCATGTGGCGGGGCAGAACATGACCGCGCTGGGTGACGCCGCACGCGGCAAGCTGCGCAATGCGGCGCTGGGTTTTGTCTATCAGTTCCATCATTTGTTGCCGGAATTCACGGCGGCGGAGAACGTTGCCCTGCCGCTGATCCTGCGCCGCGGCGATCCTGATGTGGCGCTGAAGGCCGCCGAAGATTTACTGGCCCGCGTTGGCCTGGCTGAGCGCAGCCATCACAAGCCATCAGAGTTGTCCGGCGGCGAACGCCAGCGGGCGGCCGTGGCCCGCGCCTTGATCACCAAACCTGCCTGCGTATTGGCCGACGAACCCACCGGCAACCTCGACCACGCCAACGCCGAGTCAGTGTTCGAGTTGATGCTGGAACTCAATGCCGAGCAGGGCACCAGCCTGATTGTCGTCACTCACGACACCGAACTGGCGGCAAGAATGCAACGCCGCTTCACGCTGCTTGATGGGAAACTCCAGCCCGCCGAATAGCGACCTTGTGCCGATGGCCGCGATCGCGGCTGTTGTTGGTGCTAGTGCAGCCGTGTACTGGCCCGCCACGCACTACGGCGCTAGCTACTGGGTGGTTTGTGCCAGCTTGGGCATTTTCGCGCTAGTGCTGTATCGATGGCGCCGCGATTGCGGCATCGTCGTTGTTTCGTTGCTCTTGGCGATGCTCTATGCCGCGGTCAACGCGCAAGCCATGCAGCAGGCGCAACAGGATTGGCGCGAGCGCGCCACTGCAGAACCAGTGAGTGTGGTGCAGGGGCATGTTGTTGGCTTGCCAGATGGCGATGATTTCCGCACGCGGTTTGTGTTGCGTGAGGCCGCTACCGGCGCCCAAATCCGCATGAGTTGGTACCGCGACGCACCGAACCTGCAAGCCGGCCAGTGCTGGACCTTGACCAGCCGCTTGCGTGGCGCGCATGGCAGTGTCAACGCGGGTGGTTTCGACTACGAACAATGGCTGTTCCGTGAGCGTTTGGTGGGTTCGGCCAGCGTGCGCAATGGCGAGCGCTGTGCGGATGCCCAGCCGGCGCGGCTTGATCGTCTGCGGGCAGGGGTATCGAACGCACTCAGCAATGCGGCCAAGACCCATGCTGGCAGTGCCCTGATACCCGCCTTGGTTGTCGGTGATCGGCGTGGTTTAACCGATGATGATTGGGCAAGCCTGCGGCGCACGGGCACCAGCCACCTAGTCGCCATTTCGGGCCTGCACATTGGTTTGTTGGCAGTCGTCGGCTACGCCTTGGGCGCCTGGTTGTGGCGGCGTAGTGCGTGGTTGTGCAGGCGTTTGGCTGCGCCACGTGCAGGCGCACTATTGGGCCTGCTGCTGGCGATTGCCTACGCCGCTTTGTCGGGCTTTGCTTTGCCGGCGCAGCGGGCCTTGATCATGGTTGCGGTGTTTGTCGCCTGTGTATTGCTGGGCCGCGGCACTTTGGCTTGGCATGCCTTGGGCTTGGCGGCCATTGCCGTATTGTTGCGCGACCCGCTGGCGCCCTTGGCGCCCGGGTTCTGGCTGTCTTTTGGTGCGGTCGCGTGGATCATCCTGATCGCGCGCATGCCGCTGTATGCGGCGGCGCCAAGTTGGCTGCGCTGGCCGATTGTGCAGTTGGCGCTGTCGCTGGGCCTGTTGCCATTGACCGCGGTGTGGTTTGGCGAGGTGTCGGTGCTGGGGCCGCTGGTCAATTTTGTGCTGATCCCGATTTTTGCTGTGCTGGTTCCGATGTTGTTGTTGGCGACGGCTGCACTGCTGGCCGGCACGGCAGTGCCAATTGAACTGCTGGGATTCAGTCTGGCGGGCATGTTGGACGGCCTGAATGCGGTATCCCGGCTGCAGTTTGGCGCAATGCCGTTCGAGTTGGATTGGTTGGCAGCCGTGCCTGTTGGTTTAGGCCTGGCACTACTATTTTTGGCGCGGCGCTGGTCATTGCGCATGCTGGCCTTGGCGCTGATTGTGCCGGCGTTTCTTGGCAGCTCAATGCGGATTGCTCCGGGTGCTGTGCGTGTGGATGTCTTTGACGTGGGCCAGGGCCTGTCGGTACTGGCGCGCACGGCGCAACATGCCTTGCTGTACGACTCCGGCCCGGCTTATCGC
>JAAFAL010000047.1 GCA_018222345.1 bacterium | reverse complement strand
GTGGTAGCGTGGCCTTGGCCTGTGCGCCCAGCGCGGACTCGTCGGTGGGCACCACACGCCAGCCGGCCACGGTGAGGCCGGCCGCGCTGGCTTGGTCTTCCAGTGCGCTGCGGGCGGCACTGGCCTCAGCTTCATCTTGCGACAAAAAGATATTGCCGACGGCGTAGTTGGTGCCGACTTCGAAGCCCAGCCGCTGCGCCTCGGCGCGCAGAAAGCTGTCGGGTTTTTTCATCAACAGGCCGCAGCCGTCGCCTGACTTACCATCGGCAGCAACCGCGCCGCGGTGGGTCAGCCGTTCGAGCGCGCCAATCGCGGTTTCGACGACCCAATGGCTGGGCACATCGTCGATTTGTGCGATCAGGCCAAAACCACAGTTGTCCCGCTCGAAACTCGGGCTGTACAGGGCAGGATGCTTGTGAGGGCTGGTCGAGGCCATAGGCGTTTTCGCGGCGTAGTGGCCTGCGGCGTGTCGCAAGAAGCGCGCCGTACCGGGCCGATGGTCGGAAAATGCCGCACTGCGGCAGACGAACCGGCAATTATAGAAAAGGTTAGCCGCGCGTCAATTGCAAGAAAATGTGACGAAACGGTAACTTGTTGAATTTTATAGGTTAAATAATTGCTGCGTTGCAGCAGCGGTTAGCGCAGTCTGCGCGGGTCGAACAGCCTTTAATATTCGCATCACGTTGTGATGCTCATCGGTTTGCTTTGCAAACCGTTACCGGTCTAGCTTCCACATCCCCCAGTCTGGACTGCGCCCAGCCAGCCCCCTTCACTCAAGGGGGCGTTTCAATTGCTAGCGCAACCGTCGAGGATCAAACAGCCTTTCATACTCGTCTAGCGCGTAGCGATCGGTCATGCCGGCGATGTAGTCGGCGACAACGCGGGCGACGCCGCGGTCGCCCTTGGCTTCACGTGCGGCAGGCACGGCGCCGGCGTGGCGTGGCGGCATCAGGTCGGGGTCGGCAAACAGCGCCTCGAACACTTTGGTGACGACGCCTTTGGCTTTGCTTGTCACGCGATACACGCGGTGATGTTTGTACAGATTCTTGTGCAAAAAACGCTTGAGCTCAGTGTTTTTCTTCCGCGCTTCCGTGCTGTAGCGAATCAGCGGCCCGTCCTCGCCCCGTACGGCGTCAATGCTGCCCGGCTTTGCGGCGTCCAGTGCGGCGCGCGACTCGGTGATCAGGTCGGTGACCAGGTAATTGATCATGCGCCGGATGACCTCGTGGCGAACTTGTCGTGGCTCCAGGTCAGTGCCGTGCAATCGATAGACCTCGTCGAGATATTCGGCGAACAGCGGCGCATCGCGGAGTTGCTCCAGCGTCAACAGGCCGGCGCGCAAGCCGTCGTCGATGTCGTGGTTGTTGTAAGCGATTTCATCGGCCAAGTTGGCCAGTTGTGCTTCCAGGCCCGGTTGCTCGCCGCGCAGAAAACGCTCGCCAATGGTGCCGAGCTTTTCGGCCTTGGCGCGGGTGCAATGTTTGAGGATGCCCTCGCGGGTTTCATAGGTGAGGTTCAGGCCGCGGAAGCTGGCGTATTTGCGTTCAAGTATGTCAACCACGCGCAGCGACTGGATGTTGTGCTCAAAGCCGCCGAACGGCTGCATGCAGGCGTCGAGCGCGTCTTGCCCGGCATGGCCAAATGCGGTGTGGCCAAGGTCGTGGGCCAACGAGACGGCTTCGACAAGGTCTTCGTTGAGCGCCAGTGCACGCGCCATGGTGCGCGCAATCTGCGCCACTTCCAGCGAGTGCGTTAGCCGCGTGCGATACAGGTCGCCTTCGTGATTGACGAATACCTGGGTCTTGTATTCCAGCCGCCGGAACGCAGCGGAATGGATGATGCGATCGCGATCACGCTGGAATTGCGTGCGATGGCCAGAGTCGCCCTCATCGATGGCGCGGCCGCGCGATACATCGTCGGTGGCGGCGTAAGGCGCCAGGGCTTGCCGAATGCTCATGCTGCGTCTCGCAAAGTTGCGTCCAAGGCCTCGGGGTCGAAGTCGCTGGTGATAAAGGCGTCGCCGAGCTTGCGCAGTAACACCAGCCGCAGTTGCCCGGCCAGCACTTTCTTGTCGCGGCCCATCAATTCGGCGAAGCGGGCGGGGGGTATTGGCGGCGGGTCGGCGGGCAGGCCCAGTGCTTCGTAGAGCTTGGCGATGCGCTGCAAGTCGGCGTTGTCCAATAGGCCAAGGCGCGCCGACATGCGTGCGGCCAGCATCATGCCCGCAGCCACGGCCTCACCATGCAGCCAGGCACCATAACCCTGGTGGGCCTCGATGGCGTGGCCAAAGGTGTGGCCAAGGTTGAGTAGCGCGCGCTGGCCGGCCTCGCGTTCGTCGGCCGCAACAATCGCGGCTTTGTCGCGGCAGCATTGGGCGACCGTATGGGCCAGGGCGTCGGCGTCGCGGGCGGCCAGGGCAGCGGCGTTATTCTCAAGCCAGCCTAAGAACTCGGCATTGCCCAACAAGCCATATTTGACGACCTCGGCGAGGCCTGCGCGGTATTCGCGGTCGGCCAAGCTGGCCAGTGTGTCCAGGTCGGCATGCACGGCAATCGGCTGATGGAAGGCGCCAATGAGGTTCTTGCCGGCGGCGTGGTTGACCCCGGTTTTGCCACCAACCGAGGAATCGACCATGGCCAGCAGCGTCGTCGGCACCTGAATGAAATCAATGCCGCGATGGTACAGCGCGGCGGCAAAGCCAGTGATGTCGCCAATCACGCCGCCACCCAACGCCACCAGCACACTATCGCGGTGGTAGCCGTTGTCGGCCAAATGATCGAGCACGCTTTGGGCTGTATGCAGGGTTTTGTATTGCTCGCCGTCGGGCAGCACGATGGACTCGGCGCCAGCGCATTGTGCCAGCGCGTGGTCGAGATAAAGCGGTGCAACGGTGGTGTTTGACACGATCAGCGTGCGGCGCTGGCCGGTGTCCAGGTTCCGCACGGCGCCCTTGCCAATCTGAATGTCGTAGCTGCGATGGCCTAGCTGGACTGCAACGGTTTCGGTGCTCATGGCGCGGACTCATCCAGCATGTGGTGGATGTCGTTGGCGACAGCCTTGGCTTGGCGCCCATGTGTTTCGATCACGGTGTCAGCAATCTCCTCGTACAGCGGATCGCGGATGGCGAACATCTGTTCCAGCGTTGCCCGGCGGTCTTGCGTGTTGAGCAAGGGGCGTTTGCTGCTGTGCTGGGTGCGCCGCAGTTGCTGGTCAACGGTGGCGCGCAGATAGATGACGTGTCCGCGCGCGGCCAACAGCCGGCGGTTATCGTCGCGCATCACGGCGCCACCACCAGTGGCCAACACCACTTTCGTGCGTTCGCTGAGCTCGTCGAGAATGCGCGCCTCGCGCTCGCGGAAACCCGCTTCGCCTTCTTTTTCGAAGATGAAGCCGATATCGACGCCGCAGCGGCGTTCTATTTCGTCGTCACTATCCACAAAATCGAGGCTGCGCAGCTTCGCCAGCCGCCGGCCAATGGTCGATTTGCCAGCGCCGGGTGGGCCGACTAGCACCAGGCGTTGCAAGCCAGTGGGGCCGATCATAGGCCGCGCGGCTTACGGTGTTGGCGGCGCAACAATTTCGATGCGGCGGGTGCTGCAAACAGCGCCGTCGGGGCTGCCCGACGCGGCAGCGCCACGCACACAGCCTTCAATATCCACTGTGCGAATTTCATCTTCACCAAGCGGCGGATTGAAGGTCGGCACAAAGTAGGTCGATGTGGCGATGCCATTGGCATTGGTGGTGCCGCCGCCGGGGAACACGCGCTCATTGGGGTCGCCGGGGTTTGCGGGTGTCAAAATTTCAAACGTCACTTGCGCACCATCGATGGGGTCGAAGGCATCGTTGCGCACTTCCAGGGTGAGTTCTGCAGTGCGCTGGTTGCCCGATTCGTCGGGTGACGAGATTGAGCGCAGCGGTGCTTGCAGGTCAACGCAGTTCTCGGCGTCGGTGCCGCCGCAGACAACATCCTGGAACTGTACGCCGGTCGATGTAGTGAGTGACGACGTTGGGCTGGCCACGCAGTCGCGGTTATCAACCGCCGTAACTTCAACAAAGCCGGAGCCGTCGGAATAGAGCGCTTGCGTGCGCTCGAACGCGCCATTGACGACGCGCACGTTGGTGCGCTGGCTACTATTATTGACGGTGTCACCGTTGACCACAAAACCGAACGCCGAATTGCCAGAGCCATCGAATGTCGTGCTCAAGTTGACACAGCCGGTGACGCCCGCGCCGGCGCCGTCGCGCCAGTTGATGGTGAGCGGCACGGCGTTGTTCTCGCCAACCAGACCGGACTCGCCGAAGGTTGGTGCGGTGAACTGGAATGTGTCGGCTTGCACGCTGACGTCGATGACGTCGGAGCATTGCGCGCCGGTTTCGCCACATAGCGTGGCGGCTTCGGTGTCGGCTGTTGTGTTCACGGCCGCGGTTAGTTGAACGATCTGTGCGGTCGTGCCCGACGTGGCCGGCGAGAAACTGAATTGCAACAAGCCAGCGTCGTCGGTGGTGCTCAGGCCATTGCCGCCATCAACCGTGGTGAAGGAGCCACCATCGGAGCTGGACAGCGTGATGCGTCGGTCGGCTGCTGCAGTGACGGTCTCGTTGCCGTCGTTGTCCAACTGCACCTGGTCCAGATCAACGATATAGCCACTTTGCGATGAGCCGGCAACCACGGATGTCGGGCCATCCAGTGTCAGCCGCAGGAAGGGGTCGGGCGGTGTCGGCAGCACATCAAGCACGTAGTTGGCTGCGCCGGTGCCGCCTGCATTGCTGGCCTCGGCAGTAATTGTCACCGTTTGGCGGGCCGTCGATGTTGCCGGAGCCGCGTAGTCGAACAGCAGCGTGCCGTCGATGCCGGTGGTGTCGTTGGTTTGGCGGATGGCGCCGACGACCGGCGAGGTGCTGAACTCGACTGCTGCGCCTGACACGGCTTGTACGGTGTTGTCGCAGCCATCGCGCGCGCTGACTGCCACCAGCAGGTCGGCCGCCAGGTCACCGGGGTCGAGTTCCAGGGCGCCACTTGGAATCCGGTTGCCAGCATTGTTGACCGGGCCTCGGATGCTGACCGAGGGCCGATTCGGTAGCGCGACTTCGATGGCTGTCTCGCCGTCGCCACGCGGTAGGTCGTCTTCGTCAAGCACTTGCGCGACCAAGTTGGCCGACACACTGATGTTGATGCCATCCGGTGCGACATAGACAAACCTGACGACACCATTGTCGTTGGTGTTGGCGCCGCCCAGGCGCTCGCGGCCATCGCGGCCAATTGCGCGGATTGTTCCGGCAGGCTCATCGCCCACGGCGCCCTCGATGCCCACGAAGGTGTCGGTAACCGGGGTGCCGCCGGCATTGGTCACGGTCGCTGTGAACAGGTCGCTGCGTTGGCCTGCAGTCACGCAGGTCGGGCCATCAAGTGCAATCAAAACCGGGGTGCTGGTATCACTGCCGGTGTTACCGCCGCCGCTGGCCAGCAAGCCACCCTCGGGGTCATCATCCGAACACGCGGCCAGCACACATGCGAGCAACAACAGACCGACATGGCGGGCGAAAAGAGGGCGTTTATTCATGGCGCATATATAGCATGCGCGGCTCCATTAGAGCAGCGCGCGGGTGGTCCGGGCTGTGACCGTGTGCCCAATCCGGGTGGGCTTAATCAACCGACAGCGATTCGCTGATGATGCGCGGCGTGATGAAGATCAGCAACTCGCGCTTGGTCGAGACGTTGCGCTTGTTGCGGAACAGCGCGCCGAGCACGGGGATGTCACCCAGCAGCGGCACCTTGGTCACAAGCTGGTTGGTAGTTTGTTCGTAAATGCCGCCCAGCACGACCGTTTCGCCGTTATCGACCAACACTTGGGTGTTGATCTTGCGCGTGTCGATGGACGGAATGGTGCCGCCCAGCACGTTGGCTACCTGCTGACCAACGGTGTCGGATTTGACCGCCAGGTCCATGATGATGCGCTCGTCGGGCGTGATCTGCGGCGTGACGGTGAGCTCAAGCACGGCCTCTTTAAACGAGATCGCCGTTGCGCCGCTGGATGAGGCTTCCTGAAACGGAATCTCGACACCTTGCGAGATCGAAGCTTCTTTGGCATTCGCCGTGATCACCCGTGGTGACGAGGTCACCTCACCGCGGCCTTCGGCCTGCAGCGCGGTCAATTCCAAGTCAACAAGATAGTCCGAGCCCAATACCGCCAAGGCGAATGTGCCGGCGGCACCTGCGGCAGGCAGGCTGACATTGAAGCGGTCTTGCAAAGCGCCAAGCTGCACGGGGAAACCCGGCGTACCGTCGGTGAAGTCTTGCACCGCGGTGTCGTTGCCCTCAGCCGAGCCGGTTGTGGAGATGAGGCCGTTGCGGCCGTTGCCGGCGACGGCAGATGCGCCGAAGCGGCTGCCGATCTCCTTGGTGAAGTCGGTGTTGGCGATAACGATGCGCGATTCGATGAGCACTTGGCGCACCGGGATGTCGAGCCGCTGAATCAACTGCCGTACTTCGGCCAGTTTCTCGCGGGTGTCTTGCACCAACATGGTGTTGGTGCGCTGGTCAACGCTGACCCGCCCGCGCTCGCTCAGCAGATTGTTGTCGCCGGTTGCCAGCAAGGCTGCGAGGGTGTCGGCCTTGGCGTAATTCACCTGAATCAGTTCAGAGCGCAGCGGCGCCAATTGGCTGTTTTGCTGTTTGGCTTCGAGTTCGGCTTTCTCGCGGGCGGCCAACTCTTCGATTGGCGCCACCAAAATCACGTTGCCGTCCTGGCGTTTACCCAGGCCCTTGGTGCGCAGGATGATGTCCAGCGCCTGGTCGTAGGGCACGTTTTGCAGGCGCAGCGCGATGTCGCCGGCAACCGAATCGCTGACCACCATGTTGACGCCGGCGACGTCGGCGATGATTTGCAGCAGGGCGCGGATTTCCACACTCTGGAACGACAGCGAAATGCGCTCGCCGGTGTATTCGGGTTCTTCGCGTTCGCGCTCTTCAATCTCGGAGATCGTCAGCGGTTGCAATTCCAGCGTGAAGATATTGCCGGACTGATAGGCCACTTGTTCGAAGTCACCCACGCTGGTGGGCGACACCTTCAGCGTGGCATGAATGCCAGATTGACTGGCGTCGATATATTTCACCGGCGTTGCAAAGTCGAGCACGTCTAGGCGGCGGATCAAACGCTCCGGCAGGTCGGTGTTCTTGAACTCGGCGATGATCTTGCCGGCCTCTTCGCGCACATCAACCGGTGTTGACGAGTCGGACAGGCTGACGATGATGCGGCCCTGGCCACGCTCGCCACGGCGGAAGTCGATATTGGTGATGCGCTGGCGCGCTTCCACGGGCGCAGGCCGTGCAGGTGCGGCTGCGCTGGCAGACGGTGTACGCGCGACCGGTTGGTCACTACGGCCGGCCAGCGTAACAGCGATGGTGTTGCCTTCCACCGCCACGTCATATGCCACCAGTTGGTCGAGTTCGACAACCACACGCGTGCGGCCGCGGGCCTCGGCAGTGGCCACGCTGACAACTTTGCCAACGCCCACTTTCTTGTAACGCTCGGCCATTGCCGACCGCGTTGCGGGCAGGTCTAGCGACAAGCGCGCGGGAGATTCCACGGTAAATGCGTAGGGTTGCGGCGCAGCTTCGGACAACTGCAGGTCCAGCCGCACGCTGTCGCCGGGCAGTGCAGTGAAGTTGATCGACTGCAGCGCGCGGGTGGGCACCTGCGCCTGCGCCGGAAGGGCCAACAACCCCAGCAGCGCCAGGCATGTTGCTGCCAGCGCGTGCGGTCGAATTGGCAGGGTGCGGATATTCATATTCATGACTCCCATCTACTCGCTGAGCGCGATTGAGGCAGGCCGTTTCATGTAGCCGCCAAATCCATCGGGGATAATTTCTTCAAGCCGCACCTCTGCCTCGGAGATGCCGACGATCTTGCCGTAGTTCTGGCCCAGGTAATTGCCGTAGCTGACACGGTGGACGATGCCGTCGGGCTCGCGAATCAGCGCAAAAATCCCTCTAGGTGTGCGCAAGGTGCCAACCATGCGCAAGCCGTCTAGCGGGAATTCCTCCAGCGGCTCGCGGTTGCGGTTGACGTCCGGGCGCAGCGCGTCCTCGGGGCTGCCGGCGCCGGCCACTGGGCCAGTCGGGCGCTGCGGCTCAAACGGGTCGCGGCGGCCAGTGCCGACATATTCAAACGGCTCGTACTGGCGAATTTGTGGCAGCGGCTCAACATTGGACGACTTGCGCGCCTTGACCTCGGCGACATATTGCTCAAGGTCGCTCATGTCTTGCGAGCAAGCCGACAGCAGCACGCCAGCGGCGAGCGGCATCAACAAGCGGAGGCGGTTGGCAGGCATCACTGCGCGTCCTCCTCGCCTTCGTCGATGTAGCGGTAGGTTTTGGCCAGCGCCTGCATGCGCAGTTCGCCAACAAAGTCGCGGCCGATGGTGTTGCGGCCACGTTGGCTGCCCACTGGCGAAATATTGACCTCGTTCACCGTCACAATGCGCGGCAGCGAGGCAACGCCCGAGGCGAAATTGCCCATCTCATGATACGTGCCCACAACGTGAATCTTGTTGGGGATTTCGGCGTAAAACTCTTTGCGCACTTCACCTTGTGGTTGGAACAGTTCTTCTTCCAGGCCGCTGGCAACGCGGGTTTGCGAAATGTCGTTGAGCAGGTTGGCCACTTCGGTCTTGTTGGGCAATTGCCGCAACATGGCGCCGAACGAGCGGCGCATTTCCTCGAGCTGCGCCTTGTAGGCGTCGAGGTTGGCAATCTTCTTTTGCTTGGTTTCGAAGGTCTGGCGTAGCTGCACTTCCTGCTGCTGCGCGCGGCCAAGGTCTTCGTACTTGGGCTTGAGCAAGAAGTAGATGCCCGCGGCAACAATTGCCACCATCAACACGATGATGGCAGCAACACGTGCCCAGCCGGGCCATGCGCCCGGTGGCTGCCCATTGAGGCCTTTGAGGTCGTCAATGATGTCTTGTGCGTTCACGAGTCGGCTCCCGTGTCATCGTCGTCTTGCTCGGCGCCCTTGATCACGTTGGTGACCTGCACCGTGAACTCGGCAAGGCGGCCGCGCCCGGCATCGGTCTCGCTGGTTTTGATAACCACCAAGCGTGGGTTGCTGAACCAGTCTGACGCGTCGAGATTCTTCAGGTAGGTCGAAACCCGGCCGTTGGATTCGGCAATGCCATTGATCGTTGTGGCCTTGCCCTGTTGCTTGATGTTTGTCAGGTGCACGCCCTCGGGCAGCGTTGCAACGATCTCATCAAAGAAGTGCACGGTTTGCGAGCGGCTGGCCTGCAGCTCTTCGATGATGCGCATGCGCGCCAACAGGTTGGCCTTGACCCGCTCGAGCTCTTCGATCTCTTTGATTTTGCGGTCAATGGCGCGGATTTCGTTGTTCAACAGCGAGTTGCGCGCGTTCTGGTGGGTGATTTGCCCGTTGATCAGAAACACGCCTGCGCCGATGGCTGCCGCAGCCAGCAAGCCAAAAATAGCGGCCTGGCGGGTGAAATCCTTGGTCCGCGTTTGGCGTAGTTCTTCGCGCCAGTCGCGTAGGTTGATGCGTTTGATTAGTTCACTCATCGCCCAAGCCTCACGGTACCGGGTCGAAGGCGCGCATGGCCAAACCGCAGGCTTGCAGCATGGAGGTTTCGTCGCGCTCGACTTGTTGCGGCTTGGCGCGGCCGGCGATGTTCATGCCTTTGAACGGCTTGGCGATCACAGTGGGAATCTGCAGCCGCTCGCGCACACGCTGATCAATATTGGCAATCGCCGCGCAGCCGCCGCCAAGGATGATCTGGTCGATCTGCTTGGCTTGGTTGCTGCTGGCAAAGTAGAACTGCAGCCCGCGGTCGATCTGCTGGGCGATGTCTTCGATGAACGGCGACAGCACGGCGCCATCGTAATCTTCGGGCAGGTTGCCGAAGCGCTTGGCTTTGCCGGCTTCCTCCCACGTCATGCCGTAGTGGCGCATGATGTCTTCGGTGAGTTGGCGGCCGCCGAATTGCTGGTCGCGCGTGTATTCCACCTCGCCGTTGTTGACCACCAGCATCGATGTTGTTGACGAGCCGATATCGACTACCGCAATGGCATGGCCGCGGCCTTCATCGGGCATTTGGTGGCGCAGGAACGTGCAGGCGTTTTCCAGCACGAAGGCTTCGATGTCGATGATCCAGGGGTCGATGCCGGCATTGACAATCACATTGGTGCGGTCATCGACGGTGTCGCGGCGGCAGGCCGCCAGCAGCACCTCCACCTGGTCTTCGGCATCTTCGGCCGGGCCCAACACCTGGAAGTCGATATTGACGTCTTCGATGGAATAGGGGATGTACTGGTCGGCCTCGGCCTTGATCTGGTCTTCGAGTTCGGCGTCGCTATAGCTGGCCGGCATGAGGATGGTTTTGGTGATCACCGACGAGCCGGCCACGGCCACAGCCGCGCGCTTGAGTTTGGTGCCACTGCGCCCTATCGCTTTGGCCACGGCTTCGGTGACGGCCTCGGGCTCGACAATCTGTTTTTCGACCACGGCAGTTGCCGGCAGGCCTTCGACAGCAAGCGCCTCGACGGTGTAGTTGTCACCACGGCGCCCGAGCTCCAGCACCTTGACGGAACTAGAACTGATGTCGATGCCAAGCACCGGCTCGTTCTTTTTGCTTAGCAGGCCGTCGAATAGACCCATGATATTATGCGCTTAGCGCATCCCCCTTCCCGTACGAGCGTCTCGCCCCTTGCCGCTGCGCGCCGTGCCGAGGCATCGGCAACTGGCAAGCAGACAACGCTAACTATAGCCAAGATTTTCTCGCGCGCAACTATAAGTTTCGCTTTTAACTATCTGATACACCATCCAAAGCTGATGTTCGAGAACCGTCATCGTGGCTGCCAATCCTGAATCCAAACCGTCACGCCGCCGCCGCCGGCTGAAAATTGCCGCCATCGTTTTTGGCGTGCTTTTGGCGCTCGCCGCCCTGGGCGCGCTGTGCGCTGTGGGCGGCTTCTATGCGCTGAAGGCGTATTACGGCCCCAAACTGCCCGATTTCGCTGGCGTGGAAGATCTTGCCCTGCAAGTGCCATTGCGGGTTTATACCGCCGACGGCAAGTTGATGCAGGAGTTCGGCGCCGAGCGCCGCAAGCCGCTGCGTTACGACCAACTGCCACAAGTGCTGGTGCAGGCGTTCTTGGCCGCCGAGGATGATCGCTATTTCGAACATCCCGGCGTGGACTACCAAGGCCTGCTGCGCGCAGCCTGGGTGCTGGCCGTCACCGGCGAGAAGCAGCAAGGCGGCAGCACCATCACCATGCAGTTGGCGCGCAACTTCTTCCTCAGTAACGAGCGCACCTACGAGCGCAAGATCAAGGAAATCTTCCTGGCGCTGAAAATCGAGGAGGCGCTAAGCAAGGAAGAAATCTTCGCCCGCTACGTCAACAAGATTTTCCTCGGCAACCGCGCGTATGGCGTGGGCGCCGCGGCCGAGGTGTATTACGCCGCCGAGATCACCGACATCACGCTGTCGCAGGCAGCGATGATTGCCGGCCTGCCCAAGGCGCCATCGGCTTACAACCCCATTGCCAACCCCGAGCGCGCGCTGCTGCGCCGCAACTACGTGCTGCGTCGCATGCGCGAGCTGGGCTACATCACCACGCAACAGTTTCAGGCTGCCTCCAGCGAGGGCATTAGCGCACAACTGGCGCGCAATGTTAGTGAGGTGGATGCCGGTTACGTGGCCGAGATGGTGCGCGCCGAAATGCTGCGCCGCCATGGCGACGACGCCTACACCGGCGGTTACACCGTAACCACCACTATCGACTCGCGCGAGCAGGTTGCAGCCAGTGCAGCCTTGCGCAATGCGCTGGTTGAGTACGACTGGCGGCAGGACTACCGCGGCCCCGAAAGCCGGGTGACCGAGCCAGCGCAGGTCGCCGAGGGTGACGCCAATCTGGATGCCTCCACCGTGTTGCCGCAAGCTGTGCGCGAGCAAGAGGCCATGCGCGCCTTGCCGCAAATCGACGGTTTTCCGGTGGCCTTGGTGACCGACAGCCAAGCCGGCGCCCTGAAAGTACGCTTGCTGGACGACACCGAGCTGACACTGGGCGAGCCGGCGCTGGAATGGGCCAACTTGGACGACAGCACACGCCCGAAAGCTGGCGACATCATTCGCCTGGCCGAAGCGCGCGACGACGATGGCAAACCATTCTGGAAGTTGGCCCAACTACCCGCAGCACAGGGCGCATTGGTGTCGCTGAATCCGCAAGACGGTGCCATTCGCGCGCTGGTGGGCGGGTTCGACTATTACTTGGGCAAGTTCAACCGTGCGCTGCAAGCCAAGCGCCAGCCGGGTTCGGCATTCAAGCCGTTCTTGTATTCCGCGGCGCTGGCCAATGGCCGCACACCGGCCACGGTGATCAATGATGCGCCGGTGGTGTTTGATGACGCCGCGCTGGAAGACACCTGGCGGCCCGAAAACTACACCGGCCGCTTTTATGGCCCGACACGCTTGCGCACGGCACTCACCCACTCGCGCAACTTGGTGTCTATCCGGTTGCTGCGCTCGCTAGGCATCGACACTGCGCGTGACCACATCCAGCAGTTTGGGTTTGACCGCGACGTCATGCCGCGTGATCTGTCACTGGCGCTGGGCACAGCACTGGTATCGCCGCTGGAAATGGCGCGCGGCTACAGCGTGTTTGCCAATGGCGGCTTCCTGGTCGAGCCGTACTTTATTAAAGACATTCGCAGCGCAACCGGCGAGTTGCTGGAAGTGGCCAAACCACATCCGGCCTGCGACGACTGCGAGATTGAAGCGCCCGTGCTGCCTGACCCGGATGCCGACCCATTTGCGCTTGAGCCCGCCGACGATGCCGAGCCGGATTATTTGAAACCCGCACCCCGCGTGCTCGACGCCGTCAATGCCTGGCTGACCACCAGCATGATGCAAGACGTGATTCAGGCCGGCACCGCGCGGCGTGCAAAAACCTTGGGCCGTAGTGACCTCGCCGGCAAGACCGGCACCACCAACGACGAAAAAGACGCTTGGTTCGCCGGCTTCAATGCCAACCGCGTGGCCGTGGCGTGGGTGGGTTACGACCAGTTGCAGCCGCTAGGCCGCGGCGAGGGCGGCGGCCGGGCTGCGCTGCCGGCGTGGATCGACTACATGCGCGTAGCCCTGGATGGCACCGAGCCCGCAGAAATGGAGCGCCCGGACGGCCTGGTGACTGTGCGCATCGACCCCGAAACCGGCGAACTTGCCAGCTATGGCACCGAAGGCGCGATATTCGAGACCTTCCCCGCCGACCTCGCCCCGCAGACCGCCGCGCCTGACAACGGCTATGGTGGCTACGACCAGTTCGACGGTTACAACAACGGCGGCGACGACCGCGACGAGGTCGAAACCGTCGAAGATATTTTTTAGTGTGATGGGTAACTACAACAACCTGTCATTGCGAGCGCCGAAGGCGCGCGGCAATCTCTTGACGACTGCGAAACCCGGCGAGATAGCCGCGGCGCTACGCGCCTCGCAATGACAGCGTCATTATTAGTGGCTCCAACCCATGCACCCTGACCGCGCCCGCCAACAAATTGCCAACGAAGCCGCACGTATCCTGTGCGAAGACGGCGTGCTGGACTACAAGCTCGCCAAGGCAAAAGCGGTGGAGGCCCACGGCGGCAGCCGCCACGCGCCATTGCCCACCAACCGCGAAATCCACCAGGCCATGCTCGACTACCAAAGCCTGTTTGGTGGCGAGCAGGTTGCCGAGCGGCTGCATGGCTTGCGGCAACTCGCGCTAAAGGTCATGCGTGAGTTTGCCGACTTCCGCCCGCGCTTAGTGGGGCCGGTGCTCAGCGGCGCCATTGGCTTGGAGCCCGCACGCGACCGCATCCAGCTACACGTGTTTGCCGATGCCGCCGAGGAACTCGACCTGCACCTGCTCAACCGCGGCTGGCCATTCGAGCCCGACGAGCGCCGGTATCTGATGCGCAAGGGCCAACACGCAGACATTCCGTTGCTACGGTTCGAACTCGACACGGTTGAGATTGAACTGGCCGTCTTCCCCAACCGTGGCCGCGGCCATGCGCCGCTGTCGGCTATCGACCATCACCCGATGCCGCGGGCTAGCCGTAGCGAAGTGTCAGCGCTGCTAAGTGATTAGCAGTTAGGCAGCAAGCGGCGCAGTCGTCGCCTCAAGAAAGTTGCGCAACATGGCGTGGCCGTGCTCCGACAAAATCGACTCAGGGTGGAACTGCACGCCCTCGATCGGCAAGCTGCGGTGGCGCAGGCCCATGATCTCGTCGCGGTTGCCATCGGCATCCACCGTCCAGGCCGTCTCTTCCAGTTCGTCCGGCAAGCTATCGCGCGCAACCACAAGCGAGTGATAACGCGTGGCCTCCAGCGGCGAGGGCAGGCCAGCAAAAACGCCGGCATCGTCATGGTGCATGGTCGAGGTTTTGCCGTGCATCACTGCGCGCGCGCGCACAATTTTGCCGCCATAAACCTGGCCGATGCACTGATGCCCGAGGCACACCCCTAAAAGCGGTATTTCACCGGCAAAGCGACGCACGATGTCCAGCGACACACCGGCCTCGTTGGGTGTGCACGGGCCGGGTGACACCACAATGTGCGACGGCGCCAGGCTACGCACCTGCTCAACCGAAACCTCGTCATTGCGCTTGACCACCACCTGCGCACCAATTTCGCCCAAGTACTGCACCAGGTTGTAGGTAAACGAGTCGTAGTTGTCGAGCATGAGGATCATGGGTGGATTTTAACCTGACCAGTGCATGCCGAGCGGCAGTGATCTGAGGCTTGTTGTGCCGCGGGGTAGTTGGGCTGGGCCACTTTCCGACGAGCGGTACTCGCCGAACAGTACCGCAAAGAATTGAGTTAAGCGCTTGGTTTTTAACTGATAAATCACAAATATATCCACCATGGCACGCGTTGCTGGTTAAGATTTGACCATTTATGTGAAGAAATAGATTTGTCTATTCGGGAAAAATTTCCTACGGTGTTGGCATGAACGTTGTGTGAAAACAAACGTTCGCAACATTTTTACGCCATGCGGCAACGTGTGGTGCGCAAGTTTTTCAGGTTTCAGCAAGCAACACATGCAAATGTGTTGCTTGGTCACAACATGCTTGGCCAGCCTGTCTCCCATTGTGTGGAGGCCAGTGCCAAGTGCGTGCCGAATCCAAGCTTGTGTCACAACAAAGGTATTTGGAAATGGCCGAGTTCTTTTCGATGCGCGCGACGCGGTTCGCGCTTGTTGTCATGTCAGGTTTGGCGATGGGTTCAGCGCACGCGTTTGCCCCGACACCGGCGGATGGCGAGTTGTCAGTTGGTAGCCCAGCAGTCACGTTTACCGGCGGGGGTGACGGCGTAGTGCCAAATGTTTCACCAACTGCTGGCGACCCAGTCTGTGTGACCAACACCGTCGATTGTGACGTGTTCACACTCAACATCAGTTTGCCGGCTGACTACGCCGCTACACAGGCCAATGACACCATCAAGGTGGATGTTTCGTGGGATGTCGCTGAGGCTGACTACGACATTTATGCGGTAGAGAACGGCGAAGTGATCGCCAGCGCTGCCAGCGCTGCGAACCCTGAAGTGTTCGAATTCCCGGCGGGCCAAGGCGAGCGGACGATTGAAATCCAACTCGTTCCGTTTCTGCCGGTTGCCGCAACTTACACCGGCAACGTTACGCTGGAAGTCAAAGAGCCTGCCGCTCCAACTGATCTCAGTGAAGGGGGTTCGGTCGGTGGTGACACCCGGGTTGTGGTGTCGGTGATCGATACTGGCATCAATCCGTATCACAGTTATTTCCGTGCAGGCAGCCGGCTTTATCCGGGTAGTGCGCCGGACTCCGTGACAACCAACGTGAAAGCCGAATTCGGCATCGGGCCTGCTTGCGAAATCACCTTGAGTGATGACTATGACGCTGACGTTGCCAAAGGCGTTTGGGCAGCAGCTGAAGCGTGTGACTTGGTTTGGTTTACCGGCACCAACATCATCGCGCGCTCGTCAGGCGATGCCCGCCCGTACCTGCCGAATGACAACGATGACACCCACGGTGTTGGCGTGACGGCCTCGGTGCTTACCGCCAACCCGGAAGCCGTCATCTTGTTCTTGGAGGGCACCGGTGCGGCGTCTGAAACGTTCGCAATGAACCACCCCAGTGTGGACATGGTCACCACCAGCTACGGCCCTATTGGCAGTGCTCCGTTGCCGGGCAACCTGGGCGACAGCTTCAAGGGCACGTATCACAACGGCAAGCTCCATTTTGGTGCCTGTGACAACTCGCCCGCACTTGCGCAGCCCGATTCAACCTGCGGCCCATGGTGGAGTATCGGTGTTGCTGGCTTTGAAGAGACCCAAGACAACGAAGAGTTTGAGGCGTCGGAGGGGCGGCAGCTCAGTTCTGGGTCATTCCCTGATTTTGTGGCCGACTTCGCGCAAACGCTGCCGTACTGTGATGTTTGTACATCGGGTACACAAAGCGTGCGTGGAACGAGTTTCTCAACGCCACGCTCAGCTGGCTCGGCGTCTCGGATCCTGCTTGAAGCGCGCCGCGCAATCGGTCACGTGGGCAGCATTCACATCCGCCCTGGTGACGATCGGCCGATCATGGCGCAAGGCCAACTCGATGGCGCGCCATTCGGTTTCACCAACTGGCAGTTGCGCCGCGCAATGGAACTGGCGGCCTACGTGCCCGGATTTGAAGAGTACGATCCAATCAATGGCGTATTTGATGAAGTTGCTTACCCTGTCAACCCGGTTGCGCCGTGGCTGAGTATTTCGTGGGGTGTGATTACGCCAGACACTGAGCATGGTTTTGTCGGCTTGAGTTTGAACGCGCTCGGCATTGCCGATGGCCCGGTGCCAGAAAAAGCACAAGATTATTGCGACTTCAATAACAGCAATATCGACGCGCGCAAGTTCTACTGGGACAACGTGAATATTGGCAGTGAAACCTTCGGTAACCCGCCTAGCCCGGAGCCTTACCTGTACTGCAACAGCCCGCAGCCGACATATACCAACAACCCGCCGCAAGCGGTGTTGAGTTTGTCGGATGCGGAGCTAACTGTTGGTTCGACCATGATCGCCGACGGTGGTGCATCGTCTGACCCGGAGTCGGACCGCCTGACCTATCGTTTCGATATCAGTGACGGCACGGTGCGCGAAGACAGTTCAGACGCAATGGCGTCACACGCGTTCACAGCGCCCGGTACCTACCAAGTTACGCTGACTGTGACTGACGCCGTGGGGCAATCCAGCAGCGCAGTTGAGAATGTGACCGTAACTGGCTCAAGCACTGGCCCAAGTGCAGGGTTTGTGCACGCGGCGCTTGACAGTACTGTTAACGGACAGACGGTCACCTTCGATGCGCGTGCATCATTCAAGTGCGACAGTTTCCGCAGCGAAGAATGTACCGACCCCGCTACGCAACGCGCGTTGAGCAACCCTGTGTTCGAGTTCTTCTTCCGTGACGACACGGGCGACATCACTGCTTCGATGTTGGATGACGACGGCTTGATCGACTACACCTACGGTGCGGCAGGTACCTTCCGGCCCTTCGTGGTTGTGCGCGATGCCAATGGCAACAGCGATGCGGCGCAGACCACGGTCACCACCGAGCTCGACATCGTGGTCAATGGCCCCGAAGTACAAAACGCTGCGCGTTTGACCGCTGACTACGACCGCAACAGCCCAGTAGTGCCGTTGCAAGTCATTTTCGACGCCAGCCAGACAGTCGTGCGTGACGGGTTTGAAATTACGTCATACACATTTGACTTTGGCGATGGCAACGCTGTGACAACGGCGTCTGCAACCGTACAGCACACCTATGTTGCTGCCGGCAGCTATTCGCCAAGCGTCGAGGTGTTGTTCACTGAATCCGACGACACGAACAACACTGAAACCAGCTCGGCCAAGTCGCAGTTGGTGCAGGCCACCGAGGCCAGTGCCCCGGCTACCGGCAGCAGTGCAGCACCGGTTGGCGTTGGTGGCGGTTCAGGTGGATTGGGCTGGTTGACGTTGTTGCCACTGGCAATCGCCGGCCTGCGCCGCCGCAGCGTTTAGAACGCGCAGCGAGCACAACCTACATAGAAATTACTGGTGACAAGCGTGGGGACCCCGCGCTTGCGCTGATAGAGACGTTAAGAGAGTAAAAAATTATGTCAAAGCGCTATCTTCAATTTATCGCAGTAGCCACGGCCCTGGTAATGGCGCCGCTGGGTGCTGCTCACGCACAGAGCTGTGCCTATACCGATGGCCAAGTGATCGAAACTTGGACCGGTACCGCTGCGCAGCACGTCGATGGCGTGGGTGACGCGCCAGACAATCCGCCACATTCGTTCGATGCGAACTTCGCTGGCTGTGATGGCGCAGCGCTGACTGTCCAAATCACGTGGGATACCCCTGCCGATCTTGACCTTGAGGTACAAGGTGCCGATGGGGAATCACTCGGCTCTGGAAACCCTCCGGGCATCTCGATGGAGTCGGTCACGTTTGCCAACGCCGAAACCGGCACTTACACGTCTACAACGGTCAGTTTTGCAAACCCCGATCAGGATTTCGCTGGCACGGCCACTGTGAGTTTGGCTGCTGAAGTGTCTGAGTCCTGTGACCCAACCGGTCTCGTAAACCTCGGCAGTGCAGTGGTTGACGCTGGTGTTTTGCGCGACTTCGCGTCTTTGGAAGATACGGCGCTATATGGCGCATTCGTGCACTTCAATGCAGGCACGCTTGCCGAGCAAAACGCGTTGCTGGATGCGCACGGTTTGCAAATCGCCAACGACTTTCGCAAGTACACGCGCGCTGCGTTTGTGACCGGCGCTGTGTCAAGCTTCCAGACGATTTCCGTTGAGCCGATTGTGTTCCGCATTGAGCACAACGCGCCGTTGCGCTACTTGGGCGAGACCCAGTCATGGGCTACGCGTGCACGAGTCGCGCACGAAGACGCCGGCATCGGGCCGTTTATTGATGGCCAAGGCCGTGTTGTAGATGGTGCCGATGTAACGCTGGGTGTAATCGATTCAGGCGTATTTGGCGCGCATCCCGATTTCGCTGAAAACCTGGTGCACAACTTCAAGCTCGTGTTCCCTGATTCGATTCCGACTGCGTTTGTGTCGGGCCCCACTGATGATGTGCCCAGCTATCTGGACATCGGCATCGGCGACTCCGAGAGCCAAGTAGGTGGTCACGGAACGCACGTGACTGGCACCGTGGCAGGACGTGGCGCAGCATCAAGCGGTTATCCCGAAGGTGCAACTACGCCATACGTAGCTGGCACATATGCTGGTCTCTTATACACCTCTGACTCTGCAGACTATATGCATTTTGTATATCTCTTTGGTCGCCTTATCATTAAAAAAAAAAAGATGAGTAATGACTAGAAATGGGGAGGTAAATGAGTGGGGAAGGATGTAAAGGGGGATGGCCGTGCTGTA
>JAAFAL010000046.1 GCA_018222345.1 bacterium | reverse complement strand
CGCTCATTGTTGGAGGATATGCTTGGGGCGCATTGATTCCCTCACTCTACACAAGCGGTAAGCCATATGGATATGGGCCTGATTTTTTTCATGACTGCACTGGTGCTGGGCCTGATCTTGGGCGCCGCCGTGGGTTATTTCATGAGCGGCAATGGCGGTGGCGGCAAAGGCGGCGCCGAACTGCGCGCCAAAGCCCAGGCGCATGATGAATTAAAGGGGCAGGTGGCCGAGCATATGCGCGAGTCGGCGCGGCTGATGGATCAAATGTCCGACGACTACCGGCAGATGTACCAGCACCTGGCCATTGGCGCGCAACGTCTCGCCGACGAAACCCTGGCACCAGCCGAGCCGCTGTCGGCGATTGCCCATGATGACGATGCGCAGCCGGAAGATAAGCGGCCGACCGAAGACGACGAGGACGATACCGTCATCACTGACATGCCGCCGCCCGATGTGCCGCGGCGGGATGACTAGATCAGGCTAGAAGCTGCGCCAGCCAGGCCAGCGCACCAAGCGCAACCAGACCCAAACCTGCATGTGCCAGCCGCGCCCACAACGGTAGCGGCAGCTTTTTAATCCGCCGATGAAACAGCTTGCTGCCCGAGGCCGTTGCCAGCAGCAGGGCGCCTGCCGCCAGGCCCCGCAGGCGCCATTGCTCATCGGGCACGGTTAGCGTCAGTACAAGCACCAGCGCCGCCACGCCAAGCACCGCGTGGGCGAAGCGCAGTGGGCCGGGGTCGTAGCCGGCCAGCAGCGCAAAACCCACGCCTGCCGCCACTGCGGCACACAACAGCGCAATCAGTAGCATTTATTGTCCTGGCAGCGGTTTGCCGTCGGCGTCCAAGCGCACGATGGGGCCGAGGTTTTGCGCGCGGACTTGTGGCTCGATTTTGTCCAGGTCACCAACGATCACCCAGGTTAGCGCTGGCGGCGAAACCAGTTGCGTCGCGGCGTCGCGTAGCGTGGCTTCATCTAGCCCACGCACCAGCGACACGTAACGCTCGTAATAGTCGAACGGTAGGCCGTGGACGATGGAATCGGCCAGAGTGCCAGCGACGTCGTTATTGGTTTCGTTGTCGCCCGGCAGGCTCAGCGTCAGGTTGTTTTTGGCTTTGGCGATCTCGGCATCTGTCAGCGGGTTGCCGCCCAGCAGGCCATCTAACTCGGCGCGGATTTCGGCGATCGAATCGCCCGTGCGGTCGGTTTGCACCGGCGCATAGACGAAAAATGGCCGCTGCGCATTGGTGTCGAGCAACAGCGAGCGCGCGCCGTAACTCCAGCCCTTGTCCTCACGCAGGTTCATGTTGATGCGCGAGGTAAAGCTACCACCCAGCACGGTGTTGACCAGTTCCACCGCCGGGTTGTTGACCGCCTTGATGCCGGGCACGACATGGCCGGCGAGAATGATCGCCTGCGGTGTGTCGGGGCGGTCGAGCAGGAACACGCGCGGGCTCGGCGGGCGTTGAACCGTGTCCAGTTGCTTGGCAGGTTTGGGTGTTGCTGGTGCTTGCCAGTTGCCCAACTCTGCCTCCAGCAAGGGCGTGATTTCGTCCAAGGTGGTGTCGCCAACAATCAGCAATGTGGCGTTATCCGGCCGCACCCAGGTGTTGTAATGCGTCACCAGGTCGTCGCGGCTCATTGCGGCAATCGACGCTTCGGTGCCCGAGCCGGTCAGAGGCTGGCCGTAGGCATGGTTGTCGCCGTACAACAGCGGCGGCAGCACGCGGATGCCCAGGCTCACGGGCCGGGCTTTTTCCTGCGCAATATTGGCCAGCCAGCGCTGGCGCAGCTTGTCCAACTCGCTTTGTGGGAATGTCGGGTTACGGATTACATCGGCCCACAAGGCCAGCGACTGACGCAGTTTGGGCTTGATGGCCGACAGCCTGATTTGCGAGACATCCAGCGATGCCGACGCGCTGATTTGTGCGCCCAGGCGTTCCTGCTCGGCGCTGATGTCCAGCGCCTCGCGGCTGGTCGTGCCCTCGTCGAGCATGGCCATGGCCATGCTTGCAGTGCCGGGTGCCGTGCCCAGGTCGGCGGCGTAGCCGGCATCGGCAATCAGGCTCATTTCGACCAGCGGCACGGCAGTGCGCTGAGCCAGCACAAGCTTCAGGCCATTGCTCAAGGTGGCTGTTTCGATCTTGGGCAGGCGCAGGTCGGGCGGCGTGCCACCATCGGGCAGGGCGTCGCGGGCAACGTCGTCGCCTGCTGCGGCCAAGGTTTGGTCGAAGGGTTTGACGGTCAGCACGTATTGGCCGTCGCTCAGCCAGCGCTCGGCGGCGCCGCGCACGGTTTCCGGCGTTGCCGCCATCATGGTTTCGAAGCTCTCGACATAGGCGTCCGGCGCGCCGCCATAGATGGTCGAGCGGGCCAGGATGTCGGACTTGCCGCCAAAGCCGCCGATGCCCTCGGCGCTGCGGATAAAGCCTGCGGTGCGGCTGGTGCGGATGCGGTTGAGCGCCTCGTGGCTCATGCCTTCGTCGATGAAGGCAGCCAGTTCCTCGTCGATCGCCGCTTCGACATCGGCAGGGTCTTTGCCGGGCGCCACGGTGGCAATGATGAACACTTGCGAGCCCAGCTCCTTGTTCCACATCAGTGCCGACACATTGGTGGCTAGCTGCTCGTCGAACACCAGCCGCTTGTACAGGCGGCTGTTCTTGCCGCCACCGAGTTCGTCGGAGGCCAGTGCCAGCAGGGTCTGGTCATCGTTGCCGTAGCCCGGCACGTTCCACACTTTGTAGATGCGCGCCTGCGGCACGCGGTCTTGCATCACATGCTTGTGTATTCCATCTAGCTTGGCCGGCCATTCGTCTTGTTTGGCCAAAGCCGGGCCGGGCGGGATGTGGCCGAAGTATTGTTCGACCTTGGCGCGGGCGGCGTCGGCGCTGATGTCGCCAGCCAGCACGATCACCGCGTTGTTGGGGCCGTAGTGGGTCTTGAACCACGTCTTCACATCCTCCAGCGAAGCGGCGTCGAGGTCATCCATGGAGCCGATGGTTGACCAGGAATACGGGTGGCCGGCGGGGTAGGTGTTCTCGACCACAGTGCCGAATACCTTGCCGTAGGGCTGGCCTTCGCGCTGGCGCTTTTCGTTTTTGACCACATCGCGCTGCTCGTCCAGCTTGGCTTGGTCGATGGCGCCCAGCAGGTTGCCCATGCGGTCGGATTCCAGCCACAGCAGCAAGTCCAGCGATGGCGTGGGTACGGTTGCGAAGTAGTTGGTGCGGTCGACATTGGTCGTGCCGTTGAGGCTGGTGGCGCCAACATTTTCCAGCGGCTCGAAAAACTCGCCGTTGTAGTTCTCGGAGCCGTTGAACATCAGGTGTTCGAACAGATGCGCGAAGCCGGTCTTGCCTGGCTGCTCGTCTTTACTGCCCACGTGGTACCAGATGTTGACCGCGACCAGCGGCGCCTTGCGGTCTTCGTGCACCACCACGCGCAGGCCGTTGGGCAGCGTGAACTCGGTGAACGGAATCTCCGGCAGCGTGGTGATGCCGTCCTGCGCGGCAGGCGCGTTGGCCTTCGACGCGCTGAGCGGGTTGCCGGCGCAAGCGGTGAGCAAGGCGGCCAGCAGGGCAGACAAGGTGATAACGAGAAAGCGACGCATAGTGGCTCCAATGCGCGGGGCAATAACAAGGTTGGACGACAGCCTAGCAAGCCCGCAGTATGCTTGTGTGATGTTTGCTTACGACCCTGACAGTGGCCGGATTACTCCCGCGCAGTGGTGCCCGTCGCCCAATTGCGATGTGCGGCCGGCTGGCACCGTGATTGACAGCATTGTTGTGCACAACATCAGCCTGCCGCCGGGCGAATTTGGCGGGCCGTGGATTGCCGACCTATTCTGCAACCGGCTTGACCCCGATGTGCACCCCTACTTCGCCGAGATCGCGGACATGCGGGTGTCGGCGCACTGCCTGATCCGGCGTGACGGTGGCTTGACGCAATTCGTGCCCATTACCCAACGGGCTTGGCATGCGGGGCGCTCAGAACTTTGTGGGCGCCAAGCCTGTAATGATTTTTCCATCGGCATCGAGCTGGAAGGCGCCGACGACCAAGCATTTACCGACGCCCAATACGCCACCTTGCTACCGCTGATCGACACCCTGCGCAGCGCCTATCCGGCGATCACCTTGGGCCGCATTGTCGGCCATAGCGACATTGCACCGGGCCGCAAAACCGACCCCGGCCCGCACTTTGATTGGGCCCGCGTGCGCACGGCGGTGGCAGCATGACACTGCTCAGCATCGTCTTGGCGCTCATCCTCGAGCGCCTGCTCAGCCACCTGCAACACTGGCGCGAGCACGCCTTGTTTGCCCGTCATGTGCGCTGGGCCCATGCGCGGTTTGGACGCTCTCGGCTTTGGAACTCATCCTGGATTGTCGTGCCGTTACTACTGCCGACGCTGCTGGTTGTCGGCGGCGTGCAGTATCTGCTGGCTGATGCGGTGTATGGCCTGCTGGGCTTCGTGTTCAGCCTGCTGCTGCTGCTGTTGTGCTTGGGGCCGCGAGACCTGGGCGAGCAAGTGCACACACTGATCCGCGCGCGGAAATCTGGCGATGTCGAGACGCAGGATGCAATTTGCGATGACCTGCGCTGCACGCCGGCACGCGCCGTTGGTGTTGCTGAGCCCGACGAGTCGCGGTCGCTATTGGGGGCGATTTTCGTGCAGGCGCATGAGCGCATGTTTGCCATCTTGCTGTGGTTTTTCGTGCTCGGGCCGCTAGGCGCCGTGGCTTATCGCATGGCTGCTGCGCTGCCACGGGTGCTGGCTGAGACCAACAGCGGCGAGCGCGCCGTCGAAATCGCCGCACGCATCCACGGCATCCTGGCTTGGGCGCCGGCACGCATCACCGGCGTGCTGTACGCCTTGGCAGGTAGCACCGACGACGCCTTTATTGGCCGCCGCGCTGCCAAAGCCCACACCGAAGACCATTGGGTTGTGCGCACATGGCGGCAATTGGCGGCGATGGGTTTGGGCGCGCTCAATGTTGAGGAGGGCGATTCAGGGCCGATCGTCAATGCGACTCTGGACGGCGCGTTGGAAGCCTCGATGGCCGTGCGTTTTCGCGCGCTGATGCTGTGGTTGGCTGTGCTGGCCTTGCCCACAATTGGTGGGTGGCTGGCCTGATTGCCCGCGCTGTATTTTGCGCTGCGCTGTTATTCGCTGGCGCGGCGAATGCTGGCGAGCGTGTTGTCACGCTGGCTCCGCACCTGGCGGAGTTGGTGTTTGCCGCCGGCGCCGGTGAGCAGCTTGTTGGCGTATCGCGGTTTACCGACTATCCGCCTGCTGCTGCACAGCTACCACGCATCGGCGACGGCTTCGCGCTGAGTTATGAGCGCGTGCTCGCGCTACGCCCCAGCTTGGTTCTGGCCTGGAGTGGTGGCACGCCGCTTGATGTCATCGCGCGGCTGCGCAAGCTTGGGCTGGAGGTTCACGCCGTCGAGGTCTCGGCGCTGGACGACATCCCGCGGGCAGTTGCGCAGCTTGGTGAATTATTGGGTACGGCGGATGCTGCCAAACCCGTGGCTGCAGCGCTGCGCCAGCGCATCGACAGCCTGAGCGGCCATGCCGGTGCACCCGTTCGCGTGTATTACCAAGTGTCGTCCACCCCGCTTTACACGCTCAATGGCGACAGCATTGTGTCCGACGCCATCGCGCGCTGCGGCGGCGTGAACGTGTTTGCCGACCTGCCGACTATTGCGCCGTTGCTAGGCCGTGAGTCGGTGTTGATGGCCAAGCCCGAGGTGATCTTTTACTCCACGCCTGGTGGCAATGAGCCGTGGCGTGGTTTTGACGCTATCCCCGCAGTGCGCGACGGACGCACCTACAAAATCAATCCGGATTTACTAGCCCGGCCTGGGCCGCGGTTTGTCGATGGTGCGGAGCAGTTGTGTTCGCTGCTGGCGAATGCGCTGAACTGAAGCGTGTAGAACCCCTCATCCGCCCTCCGGGCACCTTCTCCCACAGGGAGAAAGGTTTGCTTGACTCCCCTCTGCCAGTGGGAGAGGGGAAATCTGGTTCCGCAACTGCCCTAAGCCTCCCAGGTCGCCTCACTCGGATTGTCTCCACGCGCCAAATGCCGCGCGCAAATAAACAGCAGGTCGGACAGGCGGTTTAGATATTGAGCCAGCAGCGTTGGCACCGAATCGTCGGAATCGATCAACGCCCACAAGCTGCGCTCGGCGCGGCGGCAGACGGCGCGGGCCACGTGGGCTTGCGCCGTCGCTGGCCGGCCGCGCGGCAACACGAACTCTTTCAGTGGAGGCAGGTCGGCGTTCAGTGTTTCGGTCGCTTTATCCAATGTGGCTACATGGTCAGCCGTGAGCAGTTCCATCTCAGGCATCGCGAGCTGGCCGCCCAAGTTGAACAGCGCGTGCTGGATCGGTTCCAGCACGCGCGCCAAGTCATGTGGCACGCCAGCGGCGAGCAAAACGCCGACCTGACTGTTGAGTTCGTCAATATCACCCATCGCGGCAAAGCGCGGATGGTGCTTGGGCAGCCGGCTGCCGTCGGCCAGGCCGGAGGTGCCGGTGTCGCCGGTGCGGGTGACGATTTTGCTCAGGCGGTTGCCCATGGGTTCAGTCGCTTGTTGTTGCGCCCCAAACATAACGCATCCGTGCGTAGGCGGTGCGCTCCTGGCCAGGAAACCCATCGGCCGTCTCGTAGTCGGTGTCCAACGCGTTCTCCAGCCTTGCTTGAACTGCGAGGTCGGGCATGACCTGCCATTGCGCCGTCAGCCCCGTGAGCACGTAGCCGGCCATAATGTTGGGCGAAAAGCGTGAGTCGCGGCGCTCGCTGCTGGCCAGGGCATCCACGCCAAGTTGCACGGTGCCAAGCTGGCGCACCAGGCTGAAGTTGGCGGTGCGGCGCGCGCGGCGGCCCAAATCTTGATCGACGTTCAGGTTTTTGGGTGACTGCACGATACCGCCCAGGCGTGCCTGCCAGTTGGCAGTGTCGAAACGCAATGTGGCCTCAACACCTTCGATGCGGGCGCGCTCGACCTGTTCCGTGGCGAAGGTGACGGTGTTGACCTCGATGAGATTGTCGATGTCGTTGCGGAATAGCGCCACGTCGAGCAGCCAGTGGCGGTTGAATCGCTGCTCGAAGCCCAGCTCGTAATTGTCAGATGTTTCGGGGCCGAAGTTCGGGTTGCCGCCAAAGCCGAACAGGTCGGTCAGGTCGGGGGCGCGAAAACCGGTGCCAGCGCCGACGATGAGCCGCCCGCCGCGCCACAGGCCGACGCCGTAGTCGATGTTCCAGGTGGTCTCGCTGCCAAAGCTGGAATGGTCGGAATAGCGGGCTGCGCCAACCAGTGTGTGGCGGCCGGTAGTCCATTGGTGTTGCAGGTAGGCCGAGTCGGTTTCGCGGTCTTCGCCAAAGCTGCTGGGGAAGCCGAAGGCCGCACCCGTTGTTGTGTTGATGGACTCGCGGTTGGCGGTCAGGCCGGCAGTCAGCAAATGGCCGTCGGCCAATTGAATGTCGTTCTGCCAATCCACCAGCGTGCGCCAGGTCGTGGCGAAGTCGATGGATTGTTGCTGCTCGATTTCATCAACGCTGCGCGAGACCGACAGGCTGGTGGCCCAGCCGCTGACGGGCGTGGCGCTGGCGGCGAGTTCATACACGGCGTTGCGAAAGTCCTGATCGACCGGGGCGAGGAAAAAGTCGAGGTATTCGACATTGCCGGTGCTGCGCAGCGCGCGTGCAGATATGGCGACAGGGCCGATCTTGCGATCAAACGCCAGCTGCGCCGTGGTGTTGTCGTAGCCGCGGGTGTCGTCGCTGCCTTCCTGCGGCGGATAGCCACCAGTGTCGTGCACGCGCAAGCTGGCGCGCAGGCCCAGGCCGGTGACGGCGATGCCGCCATCAGTGGTGTTCAGGCGGCCGGCGCCAGCGTCGAGTTCGATGCGGGTTTTTTGCGTGCCAGCGCGCGTGATGATGTTGACCACGCCGCCGATGGCATCCGAGCCATACAGCGCCGAGCGCGGCCCCTTGACGATTTCGATGCGCTCGATGACATCCGGGTCGATGTTTTGCACCGCCGGGCTGCCTAGCGTGCCGGGGTTGACCCGCACGCCGTCAATCAGCACCAAGGTGTGGTTCGACTCGGCCCCGCGAATGAACACGCTGGTGGTTTGGCCCGGACCGCCGTTGCGGCCGATTTCGATGCCGGTTTGTTGGCGCAGCAATTCGGCCACATCGGTGGCCAGGCTGCGCTGGATATCGGCGCGGGTGATGACCAGCGTGGGCGCCACGGGGTTGCGCGTTTCGGTGCGCGTGGCGGTGACGACGACGGGATCGAGGTTGAGCGTGTCAGCGGCGGTTGCGGACGACACGGCGGCGAGCGCGAGCAGGCTCGCGCGAGTAAGGCTTTGCATTGTTGGCTCCTTGCGCGAGCCCTCCGCTCGCGAGAAATGAGTGGTGCAAGGCAGCCGGTCTCCGGACTTTTGGTGCCTGGGTTTGGCGATCACGCCGCGATACGCACCGTGCTCGGCAAGCCAATCCTCGACGTACCTGATGTACGCCTCCGGTTGTCTTGCCTGCGCGCGGCACGCCTCACGACGTGCTTGCCAAGCCAGGGAGCTTGCAGCCTTCCCAAATCCAAAAAAGATTCAGTGGCGTTGATGCAAGCGTCACCAATTACCGTTGCGGGGGCAGTGCCGGCCTTGCTGCATGTGCAGCGCACCGGCTTCCCGTTTAAAGTCTGCGCGGCACGAATACCGCCCAGACTTACCGCCAAGCGCCGCGAAGGCTAGGCGCCGCCCTCACTGCTGTCAATTGTTATGACCGAATCGACGAGCCAATCAACAGAACTGCAAACCGCGCTGCGCGCCGCGCAGGCCGCCGCGGAAATCATCCGCGCCAAGTACCAGGGCAGCTTTGATGTACAAACCAAGGCTGACGCCAGCCCGGTGACCGAGGTGGATATCGCCTGCGAGCACGCGATCAAAAAAGTGCTTGGCGAGGCCTTCCCCGATGACGGTTTTTATGGCGAGGAATTGGGCCGCGAATCGATGGATGCCGAGCGAGTCTGGCTCATCGACCCCATCGACGGCACCAAGAGTTTTGTGCGTGGCTATCCGTTTTTCTCCACGCAAATTGCGCTGATGCAGGGCGGCGAACTCGTGCTTGGCGTGTCGTCGGCGCCATGTTTTGACGGCGGGCAAGTGGCCTGGGCGGAGCGCGGCCAGGGCGCGTGGCTCAATGGCGCGCCGATCCGCGTGTCGGACGTCAACGAACTCGCCAAATCGACTTTGTCCATTGGCAATGTGCCAACGCTGGCCGCGTCCGAGCGTTGGGCGGCGCTGGGTGAGTTGATCACGCAGGTTCACCGCATTCGCGGTTACGGCGATTTCTACCACTACCATCTGCTTGCCAGTGGCAAGATCGACGTGATCATCGAATCAGACGTCAACATTCTCGACATCGCCGCGCTGACCGCAATCTTGCGTGAGGCTGGTGGTGATATCACCGATTTGGACGGTGGGGCCGTGGGGCTTGAGACCACCAGCGTGCTGGCCAGCAATGGCCCCCTGCGTTCGCCGGTCGCGGCGCTGATGGCAAGCTGAAATGGACGGTGGGAGCATCCACGCGCCACCGGTTGTGGCAGCGCCGGTCACGCTTTCTACCAGCGGTTTCGACCTGATTGCACGGGGTATTGCTGGTTTGTGGGAGCGCCTGGTGGCGGACAACCCCGCGGCTGACGATCGGCCGTTGCTGCTCAGTTACGACGTGCATCCCACACCGGACGGCCCACGACTGATCGAAATTAACACCAATGCCGGCGGCGTTCTGTCGGCTATTGAAGCGGCGCGCACGGTCAACCAGTATTGCGCCGGCTGGGAGCAACGCCTGTTGCGTCAGCGCCTGTTGCAGTTGTTAAAGCGCGATCTGACCGGGGCCGGCGGGCGCGTCGCAATCGTCGATGACCACTTGGCCGAACAAGCCCTGCTGCCCGAAATGCATGGCTTGGCCACGCTGATGCGCGACAACGGCGTGCACGTTGATGTGGCCGACGCTTCGCAGTTGGAGCTGACGGATGGGCGCTTGATGCTTGGCGGTGAACCTGTCCAGCATATTTACTGGCGCAGCACCGACTTCGACTTGAGCGCGCCCGAACACGCGGCGATTCGCCAGGCTTGGGATGCCGGGGCCGTGAGCTTGGCGCCGTCGCCGCTGGCGTGGGCGGCGATTGCCGACAAGCAGCGCCTGGTCGAGCTGTCCCGGCGGCCAATCCTGGCGCGGGACGACGATGGCTTGTCGTTCGAAATTGCCAGTACCGTGCCGCTGGACACGCAGCCGGCCGAAGCCTGGTACGCGCAGCGGCGCGGCTGGGTCTTCAAGCCAGCCAGCGGCCACGCCAGCAAGGGCGTGTATGTGGGCAAGCGCATCAGCCGCAGTAAGCTGCAAAGCTTGATGGGGCACGGGTATTTGGCCCAGCGCTATGCGCCGCACCCGGCTGTTGACCGCGATGGTGAGGCGTGGAAGTACGACCTGCGCTTCTTCGCAGATCGTGGTCAGGTGATCGGCGTCTGCGCTCGGGTGTTCCAAGGGCAGGTGGTTGGCATGCGCGCCGCTGGCAGCGGCATTGCCAGCGTGCAGATTGACGACCGGTGTTGTGTGCTGCGCTCGCTGGCGTCAGGGCCTAGCGCAAGTTGATCACGGGCCAGCCGCGCACCTCTGCCTCGGCGCGTAGCCGATCATCCGGATGCGTCGCCGTGGCGTGGTCGGCCATGTCCAACAGCGGCAGGTCGTTGATCGAATCCGACCACGCCCAAGTTTCGCCAAACGCTTGGCCACTATTGGCCATCCATTGCTTGAGCTTGTCCAGCTTGCCGGCCTGGTAGCAAGGCGTGCCGGCGATACGGCCGGTGACTGCGCCATCGATAATTTCGGGGTCGGTGGCAATTAGCGCGTCCAGCCCGGCCAGGTCGGCGAAGTGGTCAGCAATGGGCTGGGTGATCAGACGGCTGGTCGCGGTAATAATGACCCGCGTCTTGTCGGCGTGGCGGTGCAGCAGACCAGCCGCGCCGGGCGCCACCATGGGCTTGATACGCGTGTCCATGAACTTGGGCAGCAGCGCTTGCAGCTTGCTCAAGCCGTGGTCGATGAACGGCTGCAGGCTGAAGCGGAAGTACGCTTCCATGTCCAATTCGCCGCGCTCGTAGTCGGCATAAAACTGCTTGTTCTGGCTGCGGTAGCGAGCCTCATCGACCAGGCCCTCGTCGATCAGGAATACGTTCCAGGCGTAGTCCGAATCGCCGATCAGCAGGGTGTTGTCGAGGTCGAATAGCGCCAGGTCTTGCGCGCCGCTTTGGCCTAACTTGCGGGTCATGAGGGCTACAGGGATACTAAACCAAGTTTTGGATCGGAGCCCTCCGATGATTGATCGGGAAGGCTTTCGCGCCAATGTCGGCATCATACTCGCAAACGATGCCGGGCAACTGCTGCTGGCCAAGCGTATTGGCCAGGATGCGTGGCAGTTCCCGCAGGGCGGCATCCGGCGCGACGAAACACCATTGCAGGCGATGTACCGCGAACTGCATGAAGAACTTGGGCTGCGCCCCGAGCATGTCGAAATTCTCGGCCAGACCAGCGATTGGTTGCGCTATCGACTGCCAAAAAAATTCATCCGTAAAGGCCGTAAGCCAACTTGCATTGGGCAAAAGCAGCAATGGTTTTTGCTGCGCATGCTGGCCGACGAATCAGCGCTGGATTTTGAGGCGGACGAAGTGCCGGAGTTCGATGGCTGGAAGTGGGTAACACCGGACGAGCCGCCCGAGACGGTCATCTATTTCAAGCGTGACGTTTACCGCCAGGCGCTGGTCGAGTTTGCGCCCCTGCTGCGCTGAGCGGCCAGCCTAACGCGGGCTAGGGCTAGGGCTAGGGCTAGGGCTAGGGCTAGGGCTAGGGCTGGAAGCTGTACGTCAGCCCAATTTGCGCGGTCAATGGCAACCCCGGACGAGCGCCGAACGGCCGCCGAGACACGATGTAATGTTCATCCAGCAGGTTGTTGACCTGGGCCTGCACGCGCAGCGCAGGTGTGGCGTCCCACGATGCGGCCATGTCGAAGACGGTGAATTCGTCGGTGTCCTGTCCGTCCGGAATCGGCCCCCGGCCGGCGACATCACGCATTTGCGACTGGTAGGTGGCGGACAGGTTGACCGACCAGGTCGCGGCGGTCAGGCCAATGCGCGCATTGGCGCGATGTTCGGGAACGTACGGCAGTTCAAAACCCGCCTGCACGTCGCCGAACTGCGGATTGGCTGATGAGAATGTTTCCTGGAACTCGGTCTCGGTGAAGGTGTAGGTCAGGCTCAGTGGCAGTGACCAACCGCCACCGATATTCGGTTCGTGATTCCAGCCCGATTCGATCCCTGAAATGTCCACACTGCCGGCATTGATCTGTTGGTCGAGCACGGCGTTGCCGCAACCGGCCGAGAAGGTGCAAACCGATGTCAGGTTGCTGTAGTCGCTGTAGAAGGCGACTGATTCCAGCCGGCCCCAGTTCGCGCTACGCCAACGCACGCCTGCCTCCCAGTTCAGTGCCTCTTCAGGTTCGACTTCGGCCTGCGGGCCGGGCGTGGCCGGCGAGAAGCCCTGATGCACGCCGCCGATCAGCGTCAGTTGGTCGCTCCATGCATAACTCGCACCGAGGCCCGGCAACACCTGTGTGTAGTCGTCGCGCGATGACACTTGATTCAGCCGATCGGTGAATTTGACCGAGATGGACTCTACGCGCAGGCCGGGCACCAGGGTCCAGCGGCCGAGCAGGATTTCGTCACGCACCCAGGCAGCGAAAGCCTGGGCGAAGCCTGTGTTATCCGCGGTGATCGCGCGGCTGCTGTCTTTGCGCTGCAAGTTGCCGTTGAATATCTCGAAGGCGAACTCGTCGTGATCACGGCGGACGCGGTCGGAATGCACGCGCAGACCGACCTCGAGCAGGTGCACAGCTTGGCCGCCGCGGCCGAGTTCCCAATCGAGTTCGCCTTGAACGCCGTTGGATATGAACGCGCGCGCATTGGTGCCGATCAGCAAATCATCGTCGTCGTTGCTGGGGTCGCTGTCGCGTTCGCCGGTTAGGGTTTCGTAGAGCACGCGGTTGAAGGCGTCGTCCGGGTTGGCCAGTACGGCGCGAATGTCGGCACTGCGGAAATTGTTGAACTTGCGCCAGGCACGGTCGAACTGCTGCCAGTAGCCGACCAGGTTCAGGTTGCCGCCCAGTGCCGGTTGCGACCAGTCGAGGCGCGCGCCTTGCCAGTCCCAATCAAACCGGCCTTCTGCGCTGGCTGCGTAGCGCCGGTTTGGTGTGGCCGCAAAGTCGGCATCGGTCAGGCCCAGGTAGGTTTCGTTTGACAGTTCATCGGCGTGGCCCAGGCGCAGGCGCAGGTTGCCAGGCCCGATGTCTCGGCTGGCCTTGAGCACCACTTCGTTCTTGTCGAAGCCCGTATCGCCGCCGCCATCCAGGTCTTTGAAGCCATCACTGGCCAAGTGCACGGCCTCGGCGGACAAGCCGAAGCCACCGAAGTCGCCGCCGCCGCGCGCATGCACACGCCGGTAGGCATCACTGCCGCCGGCCACATTGAGCATGGCGGAGGTTTGCGCGGGTATTGGGGCCGAAACCAGATTGATGGCGCCGCCGATAGTTTGCGGGCCGTATTGAATGGCCGACGGCCCCTTGAACACTTCCACCGCCGTCATGCGCGTGGTCAGCGGGAAATAGTAGGCCGCCGGTGCGGCGTAGGGCGCCGGGGCAATCAGCACGCCGTCTTCCATCAGCGTGACCTTTTGGCTGCGGTCGGAGCTGCCCCCGCGCAGGCCGATGTTCGGGCGCAGGCCGTAGCCTTCTTCCTCGCGCACATAAACCCCGGGCACTTGGCTGAGGATGCGGTTGATGTCGTCGTGCTGGTTACGCTCCAGTGTTTCCTCGCCGATGCGGTGTGCCGAGCCGGAGACGCGGTCTAGCGCTTCGGCCGTGCCCAGGATGGTCACCGTGTCGAGTTCCAGGGTATGGGATTCGGCGTCCTCCGCGCTAGCGGCTACCGCCGTCACGGACAGCAATGCGGCTGCACTGAGGGCGAACATTTGGCGGCTTGGTTTCGGTATCACTGTGGTTCCAATCGTGTTGTCAGCGTGTCGCGCTCAGCCGCAGCGGCTGCTGCAGGATGGGCGCCGAGGTCGGGGCGGCAGTAATCCATTCGGCGGGTGCCAGGCTCGGCTCGACGCGGGCAAGGTCCACCTGCGGGTCGATCATGCGCACCGATCGGCGTCCGTTGAGCGACACCCAAGAGTCGGCCCGCACCGCTACCGGCCCGTGGCCGCGGCGGTTGAACTCGTCGCGGATGTGGTGTGCCAGTTGCAAAATCAAATCAGGCTGGCCGGCCATTTCGCGGAACTGCAGTTCGTTGAGCACGTCGTGTGGCGGCACGATCACGGTGTTGCCGTTGGCCAGCGTGACGCGGTACCGCAGCGACCCGGATTTTTCGCGCAGCATCACGCGCCACGAGAATCGCATGCCCTGTTCGTGCCAGACCACCGACCCCGGATAGGCCAAGTGGCGTAGCGGGAACAAGAACTGAAACAAACAAAATGCCGCCACCAGCACGGCGAAGCTGGCGGTTGCCGGCCGCCAGTGGCCGCAGGCCGCTGGTGGTGGTTTGGTATGTTCGTGCGCCTCGCCTTTGGCCTGGCCTATTGTCTGGCCACGCCAGCGCTGCCAAGCGGCGATCCAGCCACGCGGCCAGCCGGGGTCGAAAAACACCAGTACGGCGAACACCATGATGAACGGGAACAGGCCGATCTGGAAAAACAGGTGCGTGAAAACATGGAACGTGACCACCACCGCAAAGGCGTAGGGGCGGGTGACGCGCCAAAGCAAGAAAGCGATGATGGTGGTGTCGAACACGAACGCAAACCACGAGAACGCAAAGTGCACCCAGGTTTCGTCCAGCAGCGGCCCGAGCAGCGGCATGCCGGACAAGGGCGGCAACCAGATGTTCAGCGGCTGCGCGTGCAGTAGCCAGTCGGGCTCGGCCTTGGCCAAGCCGGCGAACAGATATAACACCCCCACCTGGAAGCGCAGCCACCAGGTCTGCCAGGCTGGCAGGTGCAGCGTGCGAATTGCCGGCTTGCGCAAGGCATCCACCGACCACGCCCGATGCGGCGACAGGAAGCACAGAATCAGCGCCAGCAGGCTAACGAAGTAGTAGTGGTTCAGGTAGTAGGTGACATCCATCAACTCGGCATAGGTGAACAAGCACCAAAAACCGATGATGGCCACGCGGTAGAACGCGCCCAGCGCCACCAACGCTGCTGTGAGGGCGATGCCGCCATACAGCGCATACAAGCCCAGCTGCCCCGGCACCTGCACCCATTCGAAACCCCAGTACTTGAAGTGGAACCCGGGCTGCACATAGAACAGTTCGATCCAGCCGCTGGCCATGAACCGCAGCGTGCCCACGCACATCAAGGCACCAAACAGCATCCGGAACACCGCCAATGCGGCGATATCCAGAGGCTGGTTCAAGCGTTGATAAAGCGTCACGTGTGGCTGCTTGCTAGCGGCTGGCCTGGCATGGCTGCCCGGTCAGTCGTTGTCGCCGGCGGCGCGGCTGGGTGTGGCCAGCGACAGCGCACCAACGATTGGGCCGCGGAAGATGTCCATGGCCGCGCTGATGTCGCCATGCAGGGCGCAGGGCGGCTCGCCGGTGCGGTTGGCGCTGGCGTTGATGCAGGTGTCGTTGTCCGGGATTTCGGTAATCGCGGTGTCGTAGTTCGGGTCCAGGCCGTCCAATCGCGCCAAGGTGGCATCCAGCTCGGTGATCAGGTCGTCGGCAAGGTCGCCGCGGTCAATGCCGCGCAACAGGTCGTTCATACCCATGCCGGTGTCAACGCCGGTGAATACGTCGCGAAACGCCACTAGGTTGGCGCGAATATGCGCGCCCGAGCGCATCGATAGTTGCGACTCCAAGCGGTCGGGGCAATTGGCTTCGCCGCATGGCGTGACGCTGGTGGCACCGATGCCGGTCGGCCCGGCAATCTTGCGATCCTTGGTTTCCTGCTCCACGTAGAACAAGGCCACCGACAAAGCGTCCAGAGCGTCCTGCGGGCGTGCATACACGCTGCTGCCGGCGCCGGCATTCGACCATTGGGCGAGGAAGTCGCCGCCAGATGGCTCCCAGCGTGTGACCAGATCGTCGGCGACGACGGCAATGAAATCAGCCAGGCGCTGCGCGTAAGCCGCGCGCGCGGTTGTCAGGTCGGCGCCTGACGGTGGCGGGCAATCCGGGTTCGCGCCATCGAAATACAGCAAGTACTCGAGTGCGCCCAGGCCTTTGATATTGATGGCCGTGTTTTCATTGGCTGCCTGCCCATCCAGTGCGGCCTCGTCGATGGCACAGGGCGTGCGGAATGGGTAGGTGTAGATCTGCGCGCGCAAGTCGGCGCCGCCCGGCGTGGCGTCAATGCCCGATGCGCGACCCGCAGGCCCCAGTTGCAGCACCTCGTTGCGCTGCCAGCTTGCCATGGCGGCCTGCCATGCGGCTTGTGCCGCATCGCGCGCAGTGGCGTCGCCGGGGTCGTCAGCATGGGCATCCACCGCCACTTGCAAGGCGTCTGCGTCGTCTGAAAATGCGCGCAATGCGGGGACAATAATGCTGGCGCCAATGTCGGACAGCACGGCGCGGCGTGCAGCATCGCTAACTAGCATGTCGCCGTCTGATCCGCTGTCGCCTTGGTTGGAATCGAAGCTCTGAAAGTCGTCCGAGGGGCAGCCGGCCAGCGCGACACTCAGCACGAGTGTTGCGAGGACGGTTCTCGAAGTTGGGAAAGCCATGCCAGGGACCTCTGGTGTGTTCGTTGCCCAGGCCGCTGTGCCTGGGTGTTGCGCAAATACGCCGCGGCGTTCGCGCTAGGGGAAGGTGCGAGAATCTAAATGATAAACAATCTCAATTGCAAGCAGATCAATAAACTGCGGGTTGTAGGAGTCGCTCACGCGCCAAGCGATTCAATCAGAGCTTCCCTAGGGGGATTGACGCGTTGAGAGCAGGGATGTAGCGTACCGCAACGCACATACATCTGATAATCATTCGCATTTATGTTTGACCTCAAAACCTCTCGCCGCTTAGCGGCTGTTAGCTGCCTCCCGATCATGCTTGCTGCTTGTGGCGGCGATAGCGGTAGTGGCGGCAGCATTGCCGGCCCCGCGCCGATTCAATTCTCGGTGGTCGATACCCAGACCGAACTGGCTAATGCCATCAATGGCATCGACCATGCCAGCGATGGGAGCATTCTGGCTGTCGGCTACGCCAACAATGACGGCGGCGACGGTGATCGACGCTCGGTACTGCTGCGCTTTACTAGTGCAGGCGATCTCGATCAAAGCTTCGGTGGCGGCGACGGTGTTGTCGAATACAACCTGTCGGTGCTTGGCGCCAACGCCTCGGGTGATGAACAGCCCTACGGCGTGGTCGAGCTTGCCAATGGCGACTTGATCCTTGCCATCAACACCAATGACGCTAACGGCGATGCCACCAATGGCGAAGGCACCAGTGTCACACTGCTGCGCGTGGACAGCGACGGCGTCGTGGACACCACCTGGGGCACGAATGGCCAGGTCGAAGTGGTCTTCGGCTGGCCGGACTCGGCAAATGCGGCTTTCATCGCCGACACGGGCTCGACCGATTTTCCCAGCGACTTCGCCTATGACCTGTTGCTCGATGACCGTGGTGGCACCGAGCGTCTGGTGGTCACCGGTTTCGGGCCGGCTGCACAAGGTACGGCCGGCAACCCGACGGATCGCGATCGCTACATCACCCGTTTGTTGGCCAGCGACGGCTCGGTTGACCCTGGTTTCACGCCAAACGATCCGACCGTTGGTGGTGCATACACCTACAGCACCGACCGCAGCGGCGGAACAACGGATAACTCGCGCCGCGCGAGCCTTGGCCCCAATGGCGAGATTCTCAGCGCAGGCTACACCGACCTGGGCGCCGGCCTTGACAACCATGTCGTGCTGATCCGCTTGGCTGCCGATGGCACGCCCGACGCCAGCTTTGGCAATTACACCGAGCCCAGCACCAGCCCGCAGAACAACGACGGCCCGGGCATCGCGATCTTCAATCCGTTTGTGGATGACAGCGGTTTCGCCGAGGCTTACGCCGCCGTTCAGCAGGCCTCCGGGGAATTTGTGGTCACAGGCTACGGTGCCGCCACGGGTGGGCCGGGTGTGCCGTCCTCGCAAGGTTACGCGCCCACCGATCAACCTGACCTTGTGACGTTTCGCGCGCTGAACAACAGCACCGACAATACCTTTGGCAACAACGGCACCCAGGCGATCCAAAGCGAAAGCATGGGCGCCACGGGCGATGCGTCGGAAGAACGCGGTCGCGACATGGTCATCCTGCCTAATGGGCGCACCATCCACGTTGGCCGATTCAACGGCATGCCCGCGATTTACGTGTTCACTGCCGACGGGCAACTGGATACGCGCGTGGACAACGACGGCATCATCACGCTGCCCGATACCACTGCGCCTATCGTCGAGCAGCAACTGTTTACGGCCGAGTTGTCCGATGCCGGCGTTTTGGCTGTGGGCACGCGCGGGAATGACCCGGTTGGCGTGCGCATGCTCGTGGTCACCGGACTGGACGGAAGCTGAACTTAAGCAACGCAGGCTGCCGGCCCATGACCCACGGTCAACGGGGCCGGCGGCCCTGCGAATCATCGGATCGCATGGATGGCGCGCAGCCATCTGAATCGATGCAATTGACAACAATTCGTATTTGTATTTAACTTCATCCCATGATCATTTGCGTCTGCAAACGCGTCTCTGACAAAGCCATCCGCGAGCGGGCATCGCAGCCTGCTTGCGCGCTGCGTGATTTGCGGCGCGAACTGTGCGTGGGCACGCAGTGCGGTAAATGCTTGCCGGATGCCTTGCAAATTTTGCGTGAGCAGCAGCCCAAGAAGCTGCGCTCGGCAGTGTCGCGCGTCGCCTGACGCGAATACGAACACTTCTCACAATCGTTCAAAATCAACAATAAAAACAGCAACTTAGCTTGACATCGCCTGTCACGCCCTTATCCTGTGCAACATTGTTTTCGGGCACCCGCCCACCGACAGGAGTGCACCATGAAAGGCGACAGCAAAGTCATCGAATTTCTCAACGCCGGCCTCAAGAACGAGCTGACGGCGATCAACCAGTACTTCTTGCACGCGCGCATGCTGCAGGACTGGGGCCTGTACGAGCTGGGCAAGAAGGAATACGAAGAATCCATCGACGAGATGAAGCATGCCGATGCGTTGATTCAGCGCATCCTGTTCCTTGAGGGGCTGCCGAACCTGCAAGACCTCGGCAAGCTGTACATCGGCGAGTCGGTGCGCGAGATCTTGGAGGCTGACCTCAAGATCGAGAACATTGCGCATCCGCTGTACAAGGAAGCGGTGACGTACTGTGAAGAAGTCGGCGACTACGTCTCGCGCGAGTTGTTCGTCAACATCCTCGAAAGCGAGGAAGAGCACATCGATTACCTCGAAACCCAGATCGGCCTTATCGACCGCATGGGCGAGCACAACTACGTGCAGACGCAAGTCGGCCAAGACCCCAACCAGACGCCTGAGCCGGCGATGTAGCAACGACGTCATTGCGAGCAACGAAGGCGCGCAGCAATCTCGTTACGAAGCTGCCACCCAAAAAGATTGCCGCAGTCGCCCCCTCATCCGCCGCTACGCGGCACCCCTGTTCAAGCCAGGGGCAGGCTCTTCTCCCCATGGGAGAAGCAATAGCTTTCCCCTCTCCCAGTGGGAGAGGGGTTGGGGTGAGGGGTGTGCTGCTGGGTTTTAGTGGAAGGCGCCGCAGCCTCGACTGCGCATCACGATCGTTTAGACTCCCGCAGCACCAAATTTTCGGGAGACGACGCGATGACGACACCAACAACCGTGATGATCACAGGCGCCACCGGCTACGTGGCCGGGTGGATCGTCAAGGGCCTGCTCGACGCCGGCCACACCGTGCATGCGCCAGTGCGCAATCCCGACGACGCCAACAAGACCGGCCCGCTGCAGGCGCTGGCCGATGACGCGCCGGGGACCATCAAGTTTTTCAAGGCCGATTTGCTGTCCGAGGGTTCCTACGACGAGGCCGCCGCAGGCTGCAGCGTGATCTTGCACACAGCGTCGCCCTTCACGTTCAAGTTCAAGGACGCGCAGAAGGATTTGATCGATCCCGCCGTAAACGGCACGCGCAATGTGCTGGGCACGGCCAACCGCACCGACAGCGTGCAGCGCGTGGTGCTCACTAGCAGTTGTGCAGCGATTTATGGCGACAACGCCGACATGCAAGACATGCACGGCAAGATCA
>JAAFAL010000045.1 GCA_018222345.1 bacterium | reverse complement strand
CCGGGTAGCTACGTTCGGACGGGATAACCGCTGAAAGCATCTAAGCGGGAAGCCTTCCTCAAGATAAGTTCTCACTAGTGCCTCGAGCACTCTCAAGGGCCCTGGAAGACCACCAGGTTGATAGGCTAGGTGTGGAAGCACAGCAATGTGTGAAGCTAACTAGTACTAATTGCCCGTGAGGCTTGACCATATAACGCTTAAACGTATTCGTACGTTGGTGTTATGCGGCAACAACACTTCAAATACGCAACGTCAATGCACAACAGGCATTGAAGCTGTTGCGCTGTAAGTCGACTATGAACCGAATTCCGAGGAGCGTCGGACAGTCCAGATCCCCCAAGGGTGATCGCAGCGGCTACTCCAACGCTACCGGGGCGCAGGATTTATCGTGGTTCGCAAGGCGCGGATTGAGGGATGCCAAGGAGCGTACATCAGTACGTGACTGAGCAGCCCGAAAGTCGCAACGCAGCGAGACGCGATAAAGACAAGCCCCCCCTCGAACCAGTTGCCTGGCGGCAATAGCGAATAGGCACCACCTGATCCCATCCCGAACTCAGAAGTGAAACTGTTTAGCGCCGATGATAGTGCGGGGCCTCCCCGTGTGAGAGTAGGACACTGCCAGGCATTTATTACAAAACCCCGTTGATCGATGATCAGCGGGGTTTTTTTGTGCCCGGCAGGCCCTCACCCCATGGAAAGTGCGCAGCACATCATCCCTTCTCCCGCTTGCGGGAGAAGGTGGCGCGTAGCGCCGGATGAGGGTCGGGAGAAGAACCTGCCCCTTGCTTGAACAGGGGGGCGAAGGGCGGTTGAAGGGTCGTGAAGATACGGGCAAGCCCGCTTGTCCCAGGCTGTATGGGCGCCCAGCTTCCGCTGAAGTTAATCGCAACAGTGCAACAGCCAATCGTCAGGCCAAACCGCGCATATCCGCGTGGTGACCATGCGCACCAACAGTTGGCCGACGAACGGTTGCCGACCATTAGTCCGCTGGGAACACCAAGCGCAATAAAAAATTAGTAAAATTCACCTAATTTGACGCCGCAAAGGCATAAAAATCGACCGTTCTCCGCCACTTGGCACGTCATTTGGATGTCAAGACGCATGCTCAATCCCGCAGCGCGGTTGACACAACCTTGACGTTTTAGTGATGTCGCCCTAGGATTGCGGGAAATTATTCCATTACAAGGGTTTCACGCGCAGGGACGCGTGCCACCAAGAAAACACCCTGGGGGGTGAACTAGCATGTTGATTCGTAATACCAGCCGGCGGGCACGCTGGCGTGTCGCCGCTACCCTGCTTGCCGCGGGCAGCCTTGTCAGTTTTGGAGCCACCGCTCAGGAGACAGAAGAAGCTGAGGAAGGTTCCGAAGATGCAGTCGAATTTGAAACGTTCCAGGTGACGGGTTCGCGCATCAAGCGTTCTGACTACGAAACCGCATCGCCGGTTCTGGTCATCGACCGAGAGTCGATTGAACGCACAGGCTTGAATTCAATCGGTGAGTTGATCAAAGACCTGCCCCAGGCTGGTGCATCATTGGGCCGCGCCTTCAACAATGGTGGCGACGGCTCGGTTGAAATCGACCTGCGCAACTTGGGTTCGACCCGTGTTTTGGTGCTGGTTGATGGCCGCCGGTGGATTCCGGGCACCCGCGTGCTCGGTGGTGGTGGTGTTGACTTGTCCACCATTCCAATCTCAATCGTCGAGCGCATTGAGGTGCTGCAAGACGGCGCCTCTGCCGTGTATGGCTCAGACGCCGTTGCCGGTGTTGTGAACATCATCACCCGCAAGGACTTCCAAGGCTTGGAAAGTCGCTTCCAAGCCGGCGCTTTTGATGACGGAGAGGGCTTCGAGAAGACTGCTAGCTTCGCTGCCGGTCAAGTCTCTGGTAACACGTCAGTATTTTTCGACGTTTCCTACCGTCAGGTTGATCCGCTGGGCGCTGGCGACCGCGCGCTGTCCGCAGTGCCGACATTCGGTGTTCCAAACACCTCGCGGGGTAGTTTGTTTACCCCTGAGGGTACATTCCTGTTTGTTCCGGACGATGCTGCCAGCTTCAATGCAGGGCAGGACACGCCACCATGTTTCACGTTGGCTGGTGGCGCCTCTCTTGCATTCCCGACACCAAGCAGCACTGGCGTACCTGGCGCCCCTGCGCTTCCCACCGTGGAAGACCCCGGGCTCGGAGAGGCAGTGCCAGGGAATGTTGGCCCAGTAGCGACCGGCGTTCCATTGTGCGCGTTCCGCTTCGAAGAGGGCTCAGGTGGTGGGATGTTGGCTGACTACAGCGACTTTAACTTCAACACTGATGCGTTTAACTTTGCCCCGCTGAACTTTCTCATCACTCCGCAAGAGCGCTCCAGCATCTTCGGTCAAGTCAGTCACCGCATTAATGACTACGTGAACTTCGACTCGCAAGTGCTGTACAACGTCCGCGAGTCGCAGCAGAGCTTGGCGCCGAACCCGCTGATTACCGGCGATTTGTTCCCGTTCCCGTTCAACCAGGCGTTCTTGCACTCGATGCAAGAGTTCAACCCGTTTGGTCAGGACGTCGGCCGTGCCGACCCTGCCTCAGGGCTTGTTGGTCTGGGTACTGTCGGCCGCCGTATGCTCGAGGCTGGCCGCCGCGACTTCTTCCAGAAGAACGAGACCTTCCGCGTGGGTGTGGATTTCGACGGCACCTTTGATGCGTTCGATAACTTTTTCGCTTGGGAAGTTGGCTACACCTTTGCCGAATCGCAAACGCAAGTAACTGAAGAAGGCCTGCAAAACCTGCAGCGTGTTGCATTTGCGCTGGGCGATCCGGCCAACTGTACCGCTGACCCTGAGGACGTGGACGGCCCCTGCGTGCCGCTAAACCTCACAGGTGGTCTTGGCACTATTACGCAAGACATGCTGGACTACATCAATTACACCGCGCTGGACTCTGATCGCCAAGCGCAGCAGATTACCTACATGGGTATATCTACCGAAATCGGCCAGACGGCGGACTTCCTCCCGGGTGCCGTAGGCGTTGCTTTTGGTTTGGAGCGTCGTGTTGACAATCTCGACAGCCAACCCGACCCGCTGAAGATCAACGGCACATCCAGCACCAACCTGGAAACCGTGACCCGCGGTGAGACGCAAGTCACCGAAGCCTTTGTCGAGGTCGGCGTACCGCTGCTCCGCGACCTGCCATTTGTCCAGGACCTCAACCTGACTCTGGCCGTTCGCGCATCTGAGTATGAAATTCCGAATGCAGTTCGTGACGTTAATGCGCTGGTTCCAAACCCCGTGCTTGATCCGGCAGCCGATGAATTTGATCCTGCCGCCGCGGCAGACCCTGATACACCGGCCCAAGTGTTGGCTTTTGTGGGTACAGAAAACTTCACCCAGGAATTCAGAAATACATCAGGCAAAATCGGCCTAGAATATCGCCCGGTTGAAGGTTTGCTGCTGCGTACCGGCTACTCGGATTCATTCCGTGCTCCGTCAGTGAGTGAATTGTTCCTTGGCGAACTGCAAAGCTTCCCCACGGTGACTGACCCGTGCTCGAATCGCAACGACGCTGCGCGCGACGACGAGCAGAACATCGAGAATGTGCGGGCAAACTGTTCGGCGGATGACGTGCCAGAGAACTATTCGCAAGCCAGCACTCAGATCACGACAGTGTTTGGCGGTAACTCTCAGCTCGATCCGGAGACGGCCGACAGCTACAACCTCGGCTTTGTGATCAATCCTGGCACGGTGTTCAACATGCCGGCATTGGACGGGCTGGACTTGGTTGTTGACGTGTTCCGTTACGAGCTGGAAGACTTCATCACTGTGCCCGGCGCGGCCTTCGTGCTTAGCTTGTGCTATCAGGCGGCCCCCAGTCAGCGTTCACTGTGTAATTTCGTCAACCGTACTGCAGGTGGCCAAATCGCCAACCTGCGTACTGTGTTTTCGAATATCGCCCAGCTCAACACCGACGGCGTCGATATCGACCTGACCTGGGATATCCCGTTCTTCAAGGAATATGGCAACTTCCAGATGGTCACCACGGCCTCTTATACCCACAGCTACGAGCAAGTGTTCCCGTCCCCCGGCGGTGAATCCACGCTGGATTTCGTTGGCTTCTCGTTTGGTGTGGGCACCATCCCGCGTTGGAAAGTCAACAATTCGCTGCAGTGGGCAATGGGCCCGTGGACTGCGTCGTGGGATATCCGCTTCATCGATCGCACTTTCTCGATTTGTGACGACGGCGCTCAAGGATTGACCGCGTTGAACCCCGACAGCCAGACCGGCGGTCCGCCAGTCGGCTCGTTGGAAGACTTCGGCCTGTGTGACGTCAACGACGCACAAGTGCTCGGTGGCGTGGTTGATCTGGTGGAGCTAGAGCGAACCATCTACAACGACGTGCAAGTGGGCTATCAGTTGCCTTGGATCGGCGGCGCCCAGCTCACTTTCGGTGTGCGTAACATCCTGGATCAAGATCCGCCGGTTAACCCGACCGCATTGGCCAACAGCTACAACGTGGCCACGTATGATCCGCCGGGTAGTCGTTCACCATACCTACGGTTCAAGAAAGACTTCTAGTCGCAAGATTGGAATGAAAAAAACCCCGCCTCGGCGGGGTTTTTTTTAACCCAAGATCTGTCACGACAGTCGGTCGCTTACCTTAAACTCCGCTCAATGCAAGCAGACATTACCCCGATCATCGAAGGCCTGAATCCGGCCCAGCGCGAGGCAGTAACCGCACCGCCGAACCACCGCCTCGTACTCGCCGGCGCCGGCAGCGGCAAAACGCGCGTGCTCACCAACCGCACGGCGTGGCTGATGCAGGTCGAGCATGTTTCGCCGCTGTCCATCCTCGCCGTCACGTTCACCAACAAGGCGGCAGCCGAGATGCGTGGGCGCATCGAGCAGCTTGCCGACTTTCCTGTGCGTGCCATGTGGGTGGGCACCTTCCACGGTATTGCACATCGCATGCTGCGCTTGCACCACAAAGAGGCCGGGCTGGGGCGCAGTTTTCAGATATTGGACGCGCAGGATCAGCAGCGCCTGGTCAAGCGCGTGTGCAAGGCGCTGGACATGCCCGACGACCAGTGGCCACCCAAGCAGGTTTGCGGCTTCATCAATGCCCGCAAGGAAGAAGGCTTGCGCTCGCAGCATTTGACCGCCAACACGGCAAGCGGCGAAGACTACGCCCGGGCTCAGCTCATCCGTGCCTACGCGGCCTACGAGGACGCCTGCAAGCGCGCCGATGTAGTCGATTTTGCCGAACTGCTATTGCGTGCGCATGAACTGTGCCGCGACGATGCGCAAATCCAGCGCCATTACCGCCAGCGGTTTTCTCACATTCTGGTGGACGAGTTTCAGGACACCAACAAGCTGCAATATGCCTGGCTACGGGTTCTAGCCGGCCCCGCAGGGCCAACCCAGGGCCAGTTATTCGTGGTTGGTGATGACGACCAGAGCATCTACTCATGGCGCGGCGCGCGGGTCGATAACATCATCAACTTCCCGCGCGACTTTGGCGGTGCCGAAACCACGCGGCTAGAGCAGAACTACCGCTCCACAGGCAACATCCTCAACGCCGCGAACGGCCTGATTGCCCACAACGCGGGCCGCCTGGGCAAAGAGTTGTGGACCGACGACAAAGACGGGCCGCTGATCCAGCTTTACGGTGCCTATGGCGATCGCGACGAGGCCGAGTTCGTGCTCGGCAGAATTCGCCAATGGGTGGACGGCGGCGGCCGGCGTAGCGACTGCGCGGTGTTGTACCGTTCCAACGCACTATCGCGTGTGTTCGAAGAATCGCTAGTCAACGCCGCCATGCCCTATCGCGTTTATGGTGGGCTGCGCTACTACGAACGTGCCGAGATCAAAGACGCGCTGGCCTACCTGCGGCTTATAGACAACATGCGTGACGACACCGCGTTTGAGCGCATCGTCAATGTGCCGACACGGGGTATTGGAACCAGCACGCTGGACAAGATTCGCGCCCATGCTCGCGACAGCGAGCAGTCGCTGTGGGACGCCGCCAGTGCGATGGCGGCCGACGGCCTGCCAGCGCGTGCGGGCAATGCGGTAAAAACCTTTCTTGATCTGATCCAAGCCATGCGCGATGCGCTGGCCGACAAAACCCTGCAAGCGCAAGTCGATCATGTGGTGCAGCATTCCGGCTTGATTGCCCACCACGGCAAAGCTGGGAATGACCAAGCCGAAGGCCGGGTGGAAAACCTGGAGGAACTCGCCAGCGCAGCGCGCAGCTACACGCCCGACGAAGACGACGAGCTGCCGCCCCTGTCAGGCTTTCTGGCCCACGCCGCGCTGGAGGCCGGCGAAGAGCAGGCCAGCAGATGGGAAGATGCAGTGCAGTTGATGAGCCTGCACGCCGCCAAGGGGCTGGAGTTCCCGCTGGTATTTCTGGTGGGCATGGAGGACGGCCTGTTTCCGCATCAGCGGGCCATTGACGACGGCGGGCTTGAAGAAGAGCGCCGGCTGGCTTATGTGGGCATGACCCGTGCCCGCGAACAATTGGTGCTCAGCTATGCTGAGTCACGCCGGTTGTTTCGCAACGAAACCTTTGCCGTGCCGTCGCGCTTTTTGGCTGAAATTCCGGCTGAATATGTTGAAGAGGTTCGCCCGCGGGCGTCCGTCACTCGGCCAGTGGCATTTGGCGCGCCGCTACGCCAAACCGAAACCGCCGGCCTGCGCCTGGGCCAGGCCGTGCACCACCGTAAGTTTGGTGACGGCGTAGTGCTGGCGTTGGAAGGCGACGGTGAGCGTGCCCGCGTCGAGGTGCAGTTCGAGTCCGGTCAGAGCAAATGGTTGATTGTGGCCATGGCCGGCCTGGAGGCGGCCTGATCGCTACGCTGCGACGTCACCCAGACATTGCTCCGGCTTGCCGTCGCAACACTCGCTGAACAAGTAGTCGCTGATCGCGCGCAGGGCTGATACATCGGCGCGATACCGCACGACGCGGCCCTCGCGTTGGCTGCTTACCAGGCCCGCATCACGCAACCCGCTCAAGTGAAAAGACACTGTCGCCGGCGCCAGGTCAAAGTGCTCGCCAACTTCGCCCGCAGCCAGGCCGTGCGGCTCGGCGCGCAGCAGCAAGCGCACCATCGTGAGGCGGGTTTCCTGCGACAATGCGGCATAAGCGGCCACGGCTTGAGCGTTGGTCAAAGCCATCGGAGTATTGAATGAGCGTTCGGCAGTCCAGTCTAGACACAGTGCGGGCTACGTGCTGTATTTTCGTGAGTGCGACCCTGCTGGCCTGCACGACTGGCCCGCGGCTGGCGCAGGTGCAAGCGGGCAAGCTGGCCGGCTGCCCGCTGCCGCCACATTGCGTGTCGTCGCAGGCCGACCATCGCTGGTATGCCATCGCGCCAATCGCGGTGCGCACGACGCCTGCGCAAGACCAGCAACGTTTGCGACAAATCATCGCCGCCATGCCGCGCAGCACGATCAAGGTCGAACAGCCTGGCTATTTGTACGCCACCTTCCAAACACCGAACGCCGGCTTCACCGATGACCTGGAATTGTTGCTGTCCGACGATGGAGCCAAGTTCGACGTACGCTCATCAGGCCGCATCGGCTGGTTCGATTGGGATGTAAACCGTGACCGCGTAGAGCGGATTCGCGCGGCGTTTATTGACGCGAGTCGTTAGCCATCAGAACGTAGCTGTCATTGCGAGCACCAAAGGTGCGCGGCAATCTCGTGAACGAAGCCGCCCGCGTGACGAGATTGCCGCGGTCGCTACGCTTACTCGCAATGGCACTAGCTGGACTCGCTCCAACGCACCGAATACAAATCATGCCGGCGATCCTTGAGGTTTTGCACGGTGCCCGAATTGCGCGCGCGGTGCAGCGCATCCAGCGACAAATCGGCAAAGCAGATCATTTCCACGTTCGGCGTTGAGTCGGCGGCCACGCCGTCACGCGCAAACGGGAAGTCGCAGGGCGTGTAAATGCCAGATTGGGCGTAGTGCATGTCCATGTTGAAGAACCGCGGCAGGTTGCCAACGTTGCCCGCAGTGATGGTGTAGCACTGGTTCTCGATCGCCCGCGCCTGTGCACACAGCCGCACACGCAGGTAGCCGTGGCGCTCTTCGGTCGAGAATGGGATGAACAACAGGTTGGCCCCCTGATCGACCAGATGCCGAGCCATTTCCGGGAACTCGCTGTCGTAGCAAATCATCACGCCGATCGGTCCGCAGTCGGTGTCGATGGCCTTGAGCCCCTGGCCGCCGGCGATATGCCACCAGTAGCGCTCACCGGGGGTGGGGTGCAGCTTTTGTTGTTCGTGCACGGTGCCGTCGCGCAAAGCGACTGTGGCGACGTTGATCAACCGTCCGTCGTCGCCCAGCACCGGGTGCGAACCGCCGATAATGTTGACGTTGAAGCGCAGCGCCAAGCGCTGGAACAACTCCCGGACCTGCGGAGCGTAGGTGGCCAGTTTGTGGATCGAGTCCAGCGGGCTGAGCGCGGCATTTTCGATCGACAGCAATTGCAGCGTGAAGTATTCGGGGAACACCACGAAGTCGCAGCGGTTGTCGGCCACGGTGTCGATAAAATACGTAACGATGCGCTCGAACTCGGCAAAGTCGGCAATCGCGCGTTGCAGGTATTGCACCGAGGCCACACGCACTGTGCCAGCAGGCCGGCCAACGCCATGCGGGTGGTCGTCGTCAGCGCTGGAAAATGCTGGATTGCGCCACACCAGGTGCGCAGCAGCGCCCAGCGACGCGGTGTCGCCGGGGTCGTAGTCGGGCAGTACGCCGATGACTTCAAAGCCATTGCGTAACTGGAAGCTCATCACCGGGTCGCGCACATCACGCCGGGCCACGGCATCGACATACTCGGCCGGTGACGCATAGGTTTTGGCGTGCCGTTTATAGCCCGGCAGGCGGCCGCCGAAGGCAATGCCCTTGAGCCCCAAGGCGGTGCACAGCTTGCGCCGCGCCGTGTAAAGCCGCTGGCCAATACGATTGCCACGCCATGCAGCATCGACAACCACCTCATAGCCATACAGCCAATCACCCTCGGGCTCATGCGTGCTGCCGTAGCCATTCCCCGTGATTGACCGCCACGTATGCGGGGCCAGCGCGGTGGCCTCGCTGACACGGATGCTGGCGCAGTAGCCGACAACATCACTGCCATATGTACAAACCAGATGGCCGTCCGGGAAGTGGCGCAGTTGCCCTGCAAGTTCCTCGGCAGTGTAGTTTTCTTGCGTCACGTAGCGCGTGCCCGACATCTGGCGGATTGCCGGGATGTCGTCCAGCCGCGCCGGGCGGATGTCCAGTTTTGGTTCGCTAGTCGTGCTCATGCGCTCGCCGTATTGTCAGGCAGTTGGCGCTTGAGCTGCACGGGTTTGTGGGCTTTGCGCACCCGCAGGTTGATCATCTCCACGGCCATGGAAAACGCCATCGCGAAGTAGATGTAGCCCTTGGGAATGTGGAACTCCAGCCCCTCGCCAATCAGCGCCATGCCGATGAGGATCAGGAACGACAGCGCCAGAATTTTCACCGTCGGGTGCTTCTCGACAAAGCGTGCCACCGGCGCCGCAGCAACCATCATGAAAATGCCCGAAATGACCACTGCAGTGATCATCACCCACAACACGTCGGTCATGCCCACTGCCGTGATCACCGAGTCCAGCGAAAAGACGATATTGACGATGGTGATTTGCACCATGATGGCGGCAAAGCTGGCCACGGCCTTCGCCGTCGTCACGTTGGGGTCTTCGCCTTCCATGTTGTGATGGATTTCCAGCGACGATTTGCCTAGCAGGAACAGCCCACCGGCAATCAAAATCAGGTCGCGGCCCGAAATCTCCTCGCCCATAACGGCAACCAGTGGTGCGGTGAGCTGCATGATCCAGGTGATCGACAACAGCAGCAGCACGCGGATGCCAATGGCCGTGCCCAGGCCGAGGTTGCGTGCCCGGGCTTGTTGCGCCTGCGGCAGGCGGCCGGCCAGAATCGAAATGAACACGATGTTGTCGATGCCCAGCACGATTTCGAGCAGGGTCAGCGTGGCCAGCGCCATCAGCACATCGGCTTCGAGGAATCCGGTCATGGTCGGGGTCCGCATTCGGTGGGGCGGCGATTATACTGGCCTGCCTCGTTGACGAGCTGTGCCCATGCAACGTCTGATTTACTTGTTCGCCGCCGCCCTGCTGCTGACCGCCTGCGGCGATGGCGGCGTCGTGGTCAACCTCACCGACGCGCCTGTCGATGACGCCACCGCCGTCACCGTGCGCGTGACTGGCGTCGAATTGCAGCGCAGCGATGGCAGCACCGAATTGCTGGACATCGACACCCGCGACATTGACCTGCTTGCGCTCACTGCTGGCGCCAGCACGCAACTGGTCAGCCGTGATGACATTGGCGAGGGCGACTTCAGCGGCGTGCGCTTGCTGATCGAGGCCGCCAGCAGTGTCGAAGATTCGACCATTACGCTCAGTGACGGCAACGTCAGGTCGCTGCAACTGTCAGGTGGCAGTTTGCTTGCCACGCGCAATTTCAGTGTTGACGACGAAGAAACAACAACGCTGACCATCGACTTCGACCTGCGGCGCTCGCTGCGCGCGCCGACCGGCGATGGCGACTATTTGTTGGTGCCGGTGCTGCGGCTGGTGCAGGACGACCAGGCCGGCAGTATTTCTGGCTCGGTCGCTGCCAGTGTTGCCACGGCTGATGGCTGCGACATTGAAGGCGGCACCGCCAACGTCGGCAACGTCGTCTATGTGTTTGCCGGCACGGTCACGCCGGACGACGTCGATAACTTTGCACCTGAGCCGGTCACGTCGGCGCGTGCCAGCATGAACATGGAGACCGGCGACTTCGACTATGTCGCCGCATTCTTGCCGGCCGGCAGCTACACCGTTGCGTTTACCTGCCAGGGCGAATTTGACCAGCCGACGACCGACGATGTGCTGGCGTTCACTGCGCCGCAAACCTTGACCGTGACAGCCGGGCAATCCACGACCGCAGACTTTTAGATGCCCTGACTGAGGATTGTCATTGCGAGGCACGAAGGAGGGCTGTCATTGCGAAGGATTCTTGCGCGTGAATAGACGCGCATATTTTTCATCGCGTAGCGATGCCAAGCGACTGCGGCAATCTCATTGGGCGGCGCCTGCGTGACGAGATTGCCGCGCGCCTTCGCCGCTCGCAATGACACGGGTCGGCGGGTTGGCGAGCGCTGCCCGGCAGCATACTGGCCCGCGACCAATTGCCTTGCGGCTGTTGCCTCACAGCCAGGCTTGGGGCGCGTGCTCTGCCCTGTGGGCACGCTGTCCCAAGTGGCCGCCACACGTTGACTTGACCAATCGTTTAGTTGATCGTTGCTGATTCAGTGCGCCCCCAGCGCACGACTACGAGCCATAAAAATGTTGAGACGCCCCTTTCTGCGGCCGCTGCTGGCGGCCTCGTTTTGCTTGCCTGCTTTTGGTGCCCACGCTATTAATTTGTCATTCGATTGGGGCCGCGTTGTTATCAACACTAGCGTCGAGGCCGGCTTCCAATGGCGCATGCAAGACCGCGCCAGCGATTTGGTCGGCAAATCCAACCTCAACCCCAGCTTGTGCGAAACCAGCAGTTGCCAGGGCCACACCATCGCACCCGGCGAGCTGGGCTTGATCGGCGAAGGGCCGGCGGTCAACCAGCAGGCGGTCGATGCGCCCGGCCAGTTCTCCAACAACTTCGATGATGGCAACCTCAACTTCGACAAATACGACCTGACTCAAGCGCTGGCCAAGGCGGCGCAGGACATCACTGTCGATTTCGACTTCATGGGTGAGCGCTGGACCTTCTTCACCCGCTACTACGCCCACTACGACGTTGAGAACTACAACCGCGACGAGTTCCACCCCAACGTCATTACCCCGCAAACCATTGCCGACAACGGCGGCAACCGCCGCCTCGGCGTGGGCGACCCCACCTTCATCGCCCGCAATGATGCCAAGCAGGAGCAGGTCGGCCTGAACTTTCGGCTGCTGGATTTCAGCCTCAAGGGCCGGCTGCCGTTCTTTGGTGATCGCAGTCTGGACTTCACGGTCGGTCGCCATCTCATCAACTGGGGCGAATCGACCTATCTGGCAGTCAACTCGCTCAACACCTTCTCGGCGCCCAGCCTCATCGCCTTCCAGCGTCCGGCGTTTCTGAACATCGAGGAAACTTTTGTGCCCACCGGCGCGCTGTCATTAAAAACCGACCTGACCTACGACATCGGCGTCTCGGCCTGGTACGGATACGAATGGCTGCCCGCCGAAATCTATCCGCCCGGCAGCTTCCTGTCGTTTGTCGATGTCGGCACCGACAACACCACCGACCACCTCAATATCGGCTTCGGCAAGGTCGCCGAGGACCCCGATGGCTTGGCATTCGGGAACCAGTCGCTGCTATCGGCGCTGACCGACACCAGCCTTACCGCGCGGCTGCTGCCCGAAAACGAGGCCAGCGACGGCGGCCAGTTTGGCCTGGGCCTGTCGATGTACCTGCCCAACCTGTTCACCGGCACCGAGATGAACTTCTACTACGCCCGTTATCACAGCCGGCTGCCGTACATCTCGGCTTACGCCGGCGACACGGGCTGCTTCCAAAATGCGGTGCCAACCGGTAACGAGGTGACCGACACGCAAGCCTTGTTGAACCAATGTCCGGGGCTGGACTTGAATGTGGTGATACAAGCTGCGGCCAGTGGCGGCACCGCGCGGCCGGAGCAAAACATCATGGGTGGCACCGAGCCAGGTGTCGGTGGCAATGCCTTCCCGCTGGACAGCATCGCCTTCCAACTGGACTACCCCGAAGACATTGACCTGTTCGGCTTTTCGTTCAACACCGCGTTTGGCGATGTGTCCATCCAGGGCGAGCTGGCCTACCGGCCCAATTTGCCGCTACAGGTGGCCACGCCAGACCTGGGCTTCGCGGCTTTGCAGACACCGTTCCCCGGTGGTTGCAGCAACCCGGGTTCCGGTTGCGAACCCGGCACCGAGGCCGACCACTTCAACATTGCGCTGACACCGCAAATTCCGCTGCTCGCGCAGTTGGGTGTCGATACGGCTGTATCGCTGGCCGACATCCCGGGCCAGGCGCAGGGTGTGCCGCAGTTCGTGCTCAGTTACCGCGGCATCGACCCGGTGACCGATTTGCAGCCGGGTGATTACATCCCTGGCTTCGAGCGCTTCAAGGTGATGAATTACATCCTTGGCGCAACCTACATTATTGGCCCCAACAACCCGCTAGGCGCCGACCAAATCATTTTGCTTGGCGAGATCGGCGGCACGCAGATTCTCGACCTGCCGCCGCTGGATCAATTGCAAATCGAGGCCGCCGGCGTGTTCACCTCGGCGTCGGCCGGTGCCGACGGCAGTGGCGCTGATGGCTCGCCGCAGTCGCGCAGCGGCCTCGTTGGCCCGTCCGGCTCGCGCTTCAATCCCGAGCAGGCCGACCTCGACGCCTTTGTTGACGAGTTTGCCTGGGGCACGCGGCTGATCGCGATTTTGCGTTATGACAGCGTTTTTCCCGGCATTTCCTTTGAGCCGGTTCTGCTGATTCTCAACGACTGGCAAGGCACGGGCCCAGGCCCCGGTGAGAACTTCATCGAAGGGCGCCAGCAGTATCAGGCGAATGTCGAAATGCGTGTCGGCAATGCCATCAGCTACACCGCTGGCTATGCGTGGTTTACCGGCGCCGGCGAGAACAACTTGCTGCGCGATCGCGACTTCGCGCAGTTCGGTGTGCGTTATCGGTTTTAATGCCTGAACCAAAGCGGCCTCACTCGGGAAGCTCTGATTGAATCGCGCGAACCGCGTTCGAGTCCTGAAAAGCGCTGATGCAAGGCGGGTGGCGCAGCGCCGTAGTCTTTCTACGGCCAAGCCGCCTAACGCAGTCAGCAGCACTTTTCAGGCCGAACCCCGCAGGGGCCGGGCCTTTCCGGCCGCCTGGCGGCGTCACTCGTCGTTCGTGTGGGATAGCCACATGTCTCTCCTCGTTCCTTGCCAGTCAGCCGGAAAGGACTCCGGCGCGGCCGCGGGATTCAATCAGAGCTTCCCTAGGCCTGACCGTCGCGCACGCAAGGCTTTGCGGCGTTAAACTTCAGACATTAGATCGAATAACCAAGGGGGCGCGCAGTGCGTGCACGATTCGCTGCCAGTGCACTGCTGGCCATTACTGCGTTGCCGATTGCCGCGCAGCCGCCGGCTACGCCAGTCCAAGTTGATGCCGTGCGCGTCGCAACGTCGGCGCAAACGCTGCCCATCGTGGCGCGTGTGGTCGCACCCGAGTCCGGCCCCATTGCCGCGCGCACGAATGGCACAGTCACCGAGTTCAAGGTTGACGTCGGCGACCGCGTCGCTGCCGGCGATGTCATCGCTGTGCTGGCGCGCAAGATTCAGCGCACGCAGCTAGAAACAGCAAAAGCCAACCTCAAACGCGCCGAGGCGCAAGCGCGGCTGGCAAGCTTGCAACTCGAGCGCATGGCCCAGCTCAAGGATAGTTCGGCATTCGAGGAATCGCTGTACGACCAACGCGAGGCCGAACTGGGCACTGCCGAGGCCGACTTGCGGCTGGCCAGGGTCAACCTTGCTGCAGCCGAAACCGACTATGGCTGGGGCACCATCCGCGCACCGTTTCCCGGTGTCATTACCGCGCGCCACACTAACTTGGGTGCGTTTGTAAATCGCGGCCAGCAAGTCGTGTCGATGGTGAATACGGCGGCATTCGAGGTCGAAGCCGACGTGCCGGCCGACAAGTTACGCGGCATTGCGCCGGGCACTGCGGTAACCGTGCGCGTGATGGGCGAAACCGTGCCTGGTACCGTGCGCGCCATCGTTCCGCTGGATAACCCCGGTACACGCACGCGGCCGGTGCGCGTCAAACCCGAATTTGGCAACACGCTGGCCCGCCTGGCCGAGAACACCTCCGCCGATGTCTTGATCCCGGTTGGCAGCACGCGCGACGTGCTGACAGTGCACAAGGACGCCATCAACCGCCGTGGTGATTCCACCTCGGTGTATGTGGTTGAAGACGGCAAGGCAGCCGTCCGGCCAGTGCAACTGGGCGATGCAGTTGGTAGCCGCCTGGCAGTGCTCAGTGGCCTGGAAGCCGGCGACCTGGTCGTTACCCGCGGCAATGAGCGCCTGCAGCCCGGCCAAGCCGTGGCTTTTGAGCAGCCGCAGGGCTAAAGGCTCGAGCAGCCTGGGGAGACAAGCATGAATCTAATCAAAGCTTCCATCGAACGCCCTATTGCCGTCATTAGCGTCGTGCTGATGGTGCTCATGTTTGGCGCGCTGGCGCTCAAGGCCATCCCCGTGCAGCTGGCGCCGGATGTGCAAAACCCGGTCATCAATATCCAAACCTTTTGGCCCGGCGCAGCCCCGGCCGAAATCGAGCGTGAGATTGTCATCCAGCAAGAAGAAGTGCTGGCCGGCGTCGAGGGCTTGAACGAGATGGTGTCCAGCAGTGCCGACTCGGTCGGCACCGTGGTGCTGGAGTTCAATGTCGGCACCGAGATGGACAAGGCGCTGCTGCTGGTGGCCAACCGCCTCGACCGCGTGCCCAGCTATCCCGAAGAAGCGCTGGAGCCCGTGCTGCAAACGGCCGGCGCCCAGGACAACCCGATTGCCTGGTTCATCATGAAGCGTAAGCCGGGCAACACCCGGCGCATTCATACCTACGGCGACTTTGCCGAGGACACTATCAAGGAGCGCTTCGAGCGCGTGCCTGGCGTGGGCTTCGTCAATGTGTATGGCGGCACCAATCGTGAACTGCAAATCATTATTGATCCGCAGCAAATGGCCAGCTACGGCATCACCATCAATGAGATGTTGTCGGTATTGCGGGCCGCGAATATTTCGCTGTCGGCAGGCGATGTGGAAGAGGGCAAGCGCCGCTACGTGGTGCGCTCCGAGGGTGAGCTGAACGAGCCAGACGCGATCCGCAATGTGCTGATTCGCAGCCGCCGCGCCGATGGCACCGGCGCCATTTCACGCGTGAAGGTCAGCGACATTGCCACCGTGCAGTTCGCCTACACCGAGCCGGGCGCCGAGATTCGCAACCTCGCCGAGCCGTCGATTGCCGTCAATGCCGTGCGCGAAACCGGCGCCAATGTCATCGAAACCATGCGCGGCCTGCGCGCGGCGGTGGAGCAACTCAACGAAGGTGCGTTGGCCGACGAAGGCCTGTACATGACACAGGCCTACGACGAGACGGTGTACATCACCAGCGCCATTTCGCTGGTGCAAAGCAATATTTACATCGGCGGCACCTTGGCTGCGCTGATGCTGATGCTGTTCCTGCGCTCGCTGGGTGCCACGGCGATTGTGTCCATCGCCATCCCGGTGTCGGTGGTGGGCAGCTTCGTGGCCATGGCCGCGCTAGGCCGCAGCATTAATGTGATCTCGCTGGCCGGCCTGGCCTTTGCGGTGGGCATGGTGGTGGATGCCGCCATTGTCGTGCTGGAAAACATCTACCGGCTGCGGCAAGCAGGCAAACCAATTGCCGAGGCTGCTTACCGCGGCGCGTCGGAAGTGTGGGGGGCCATTCTGGTGTCGGCACTGACTACGGTGATGGTGTTCATCCCGATTTTGGTCATGCAGCTTGAAGTGGGCCAATTGTTCCGCGACATCGCGGTGGCGATTTCGGTGGCGGTCATCCTGTCGCTCATTGTTGCAGTCACAGTGATCCCGGCGCTGTCCATGCAATTGCTCAAAGGCGAGGTGCGTAGCGCATCGACACGGCCGATTCCGGGCATTGATCACTTCGCCCGCGGCTTCTCATCGGCGATCCTGCGTTATACGCGCTGGGCCATCAGTTCGCGGTTCCGGGCGGCGCTGGTCACCGTCGTGATCTGTGGCGTGAGTGCCATCACCACACTGATGCTGATGCCCAAGCTGGAATATTTGCCCGAGGGCAACCGCAACCTGATCTTCGGCGTGATCGTGCCGCCGCCGGGGTACAACCTGGAAACGGTCAGCGGCATTGCGCGGCAGGTCGAGGACGACCTCAAGTATTTGTGGGAGCAGGAAACCGGCCCCGAGCCGCTGGAAGACGGCACGCCCAAGATCGACAACTTCTTTTTCGTCGCGCTGCGCAACCGCACGTTCCTGGGCGCATCGAGCAACCAGCCTACCGAGGCCGGCAAGCTCAAGGGGCCGATGAGCGGGCCGGTGTTCAAAGAGCCGGGCACCTTCGGCTTCATGTTGCAGCCATCGATTTTTGGCCGTGGCGTTGGCGGTGGCCGGGCGATTGACCTGGACGTGACCGGGCCTGACCTCGAGACCATTTTGGGTGTTGCGCTGCAAGCCGTCGGCAAGCTTAGCCAAGTGCTGCCGCGGCAAGAGGGCAACCAATTCTCGCCGCAACCGGGCCTGGAACTGGGCGCGCCGGAAATTCGAGTCAAACCGGATCGTTTGCGCCTGGCTGATTCCGGCGTCTCCGCGCTTGAACTGTCACTGACAGTCGATGCCTTCAACGACGGCATTCGTGTGGCCGAGATCACCGTCGGCAACCAGCGCATGGACCTCACGCTGATGGGCGCCGAAGACGGCATCAAGGAAACCCAGGGCATTGCCTACTTGCCGGTGATTACCCAGGACGGCACCATCACCACAGTGGGCCAACTGGCCAAGGTTGAGCTGACGCAAGGCCCCACCGAAATCCGCCGCCGCGAGCGTGCGCGTACGGTGACGCTGCAAGTGCGCCCGGCCGACAAGTATCCGCTGGAACAGGCCATGGACATCCTCGAACAGGATGTGATCGCGCCCATGCGCGAGGCTGGCTTGCCAGCCGGGGTCGATCTCAAGTTGTCCGGAACTGCCGACAAGTTGGACGAAACTTGGTCAGCAATGAAATGGCAATTGCTCATCGCGCTGGTGATTGTTTATCTGGTCATGGCGATCCTGTTCGAGAGTTTTTTCTACCCGCTGATCATCGTGCTGAGCGTGCCCCTGGCAACGGCTGGCGCAATGGTGGGCCTGAAGCTGCTCAACCTGTTTGTGGATCAGAAGTTCGACATGCTGACGCTGCTCGGCTTTGTCATTCTCATCGGTATCGTCGTCAACAACGCCATCCTGCTGGTGCACCAGACCCTGCACCACATACGCTTTGATGCCATGGAGGCGCTGGATGCGATTTACGAGGCCACCAGCAACCGCATCCGGCCCATTTTCATGTCCAGCCTGACCAGCATTTTTGGCATGTTGCCGTTGGTGCTGTTCCCGGGCGCCGGTTCCGAGTTGTACCGCGGCCTGGGTATCGTCGTGCTGGGTGGCCTGGCGTTATCGGCCATCCTTACGCTAACGATTATCCCGCCGCTGCTGAGCCTGGCGATTCGCGCCAAGCAGCAGGTCGCAGATGCGACCGGGCTTCCGGCGGAAGGTACTGCCTAAACCACGCATGTCATTGCGAGCGGCATAGCCGCGCGGCAATCTCGTCACGCAGGCGCCACCCAATGAGATTGCCGCGGCCCTTCGGGCCTCGCAATGACAGTCCCCTAAGTTAGGGAACGGCGGGCGCAGCGAGCAGGGGTGTGGTAGCAAAGCCCCGAGCCCCTTCGACGCTCGCAATGACAGGGCTTTGAGTTGGCAGACAGCCGATGAATGCCGGGCTATGCTAGGTCGGTTAACCACGCACAGGAGCGCAAATGGGCGCTGAACTCATCTGGATTCTGGTCGGCATCGGCCTGCTCATCGCCGAGGCTTTGGTCTCGGGGTTCATCGCCGTGTTCTTCGGCGTGGCGGCGCTTTTGGTGGGCTTGCTCATCTGGGCGGGCATGCCGTCGGACGGAGCACTGCCATGGGTCATGTTTTCGGTGTTCTCGGTCGGCTTGATCCTGTTGCTACGCAACAAGCTCGCCGAATGGTTTACCGGCGGCACCTCGGGCGATGCCGCTGGCTCAGGCGCCGAGGACGATTTCAACGGCTATGAGGCCATTGTCACCGACGGTTTCGGCCCGGACGACGGCGGCCGCGGCACGGTCAGCTTTCGTGGCGCGGGCTGGAACGCGCGCGCCGTTGATCCGGCCATTCATTTCAATGCCGGCGACATCGTCATCATTCAACAGCGCGACAAGCTGAGCCTGGTGGTGGCGCCGGTGCCACGCGCCGCCCAACCCACCGTATAAGGACGTTCCATGAGTATTTCTCTGATTCTGGCCCTGGGCCTGGCCGGCTTCGTCATTGTTGCCGTTGCCAAAACTGCGCGCGTGGTGCCTCAGCGTCAGCAGTTCGTCGTCGAGCGGCTGGGCAAGTTCCGCACCACACTTGATGCCGGCTTCCACATTCTGGTGCCGTTCATCGACAAGGTGGCCTACCGCCACAGCCTGAAAGAGCTGGCCGTGGATGTGCCCAGCCAGACCTGCATCACCAAGGACAACATTTCGGTGAGCATTGATGGCGTGCTGTACATGCAGGTGGTCGATGCCAAGGCAGCCAGCTACGGCGTCGAGAACTATATGTTTGCCATCAGCCAACTGGCGCAAACCACGCTGCGCAGCGAGATCGGCAAGATCGACCTCGACAAGACCTTCGAGGAGCGCGACCTGATCAACGCCTCGGTGGTGCAAGCCGTTGACGCCGCCTCACAGCCCTGGGGTGTGAAGGTGCTGCGCTACGAGATCAAGGACATCATCCCGCCGGCCAGCGTGAAAGACGCGCTGGAAAAGCAGATGCGTGCCGAGCGCGAGCGCCGCGCCGTGGTGGCCGAATCCGAAGGCCAGCGCGAAGCACGCATCAATGTGTCGCAGGGTGAGCGCCAGGAGATGATCAATATTTCCGAGGCCGAAAAGCTCAAGCAAATCAACGAAGCTGAGGGTAAGGCCGAGGAGATTCGCCTGGTCGCCGAGGCCACGGCCCGCGGCATCCACGCGGTGGCGCAGGCCATCAAGGGCGACGGCGGAACCGAGGCCGTCAACCTGCGTATTGCGGAGCAGTACGTGCGTGAGTTCGGCAAGCTGGCCGACACCAACAACACGCTGATCCTGCCCGCCAACCTGGGCGATGTGGCCAGTATGGTGGCGACCATTGGCAAAACCATGGATCGCCTGGGTAGCGACAAACCCGCGGCGTAGTCACCGGGCTGGGCATATGCCGCTGCTGCTCGCACTGATTCTCATTGTTGTCACGACTGTGCGTCATGAAGGCGCGCACGCCCTGATGGCTTGGGCGCAAGGTGTCGAGATCAAGGAGATGCGCCTGCTGCCCGGTGTGCGCGACGACGTTGGCTTTTACTTCGGCTACGTGATTCGCGGCGATGGTGGCACGTGGCTGATCGATGCCGCGCCGTTTTTTGCTGCGGTTGTTTGGGCTGTTGCTGCGGCATCTTTGTTGGGCCACTTTCGGCCGCCTTCGCCGGCATGGCTGCTGGCATTTTTCGCCGGGCTGGTATCGCCGGTCGTTGATCTCGCCTACAACTACCAGGGCGGCTTGTGGCGCGCAGGCACCGATGTGCACGACCTGCTGCAGGTGTTGCCCGATGCTTGGGTACACGCCTACTTTATGGCGGCGATCGCGCTGTGCGTGTGGTTGGCCTTGTTGGCACGTAGGCGTCACCGCGCGGGTGCGGCCGTATGGTGATCTCATTGG
>JAAFAL010000203.1 GCA_018222345.1 bacterium | reverse complement strand
CGGTTGATATTGCCTTGAGCGCCATACAGTCGCGCCTGCGCGCAGCCCATGGCAACGCACCCGGCTACGGCCTGCTATTTGATATCGACGACAAGCTTATGGCGGCCACCAGCACCGCCAGTGGCGTACTCGACGATGCGAAAAATGCGGCTGAAATCGGCCAGCGGCGCGAAGCGCTCAAACCGCTGGCCTTAGCGGTCAATTCGGCCAGCGAGGCGCGCGTTAATGCCAGCATCGACAACGACCGCTACCAAGCCACCGATGTGTCGGCCTTCAAGGACAGCACACGCGGCCTGACACGCACCAGTGCCGAGCGCCAACTGGCTGCGCTATGGACTGCCGCCGAGCGCCGTGCGCGCGAGCCGGCCCCGATCACCATGGAGTTGCTGGACGACCCCGTTATTGCAGGTGCCAGCAAAGTATTGCTGCTCAGCCAAGACAGCAACAACTGGCAATATGTGGCGGTGTTCCCGGCCAACTATGGCTTGGAAGGCGCAGGCTTTATCACCCGCCAAATGCTGTTTGTCACCATTGGTTTTACTGCCGTGGCGATGTTGCTGATGCTGGGCTTGGTGCGCGCCGGCGTACTCAAGCCCTTGCGGCTGATGCTCACCGACTTGCGCGACGCCGCGCGTGCCGAGCGCGAGTTTGAAGTCACCCTGGACGAATCCGCCCGCAACGAGGTCGGCGACCTGGCAGCGTGGCTGAACGACCGCACACGCGCGCTGCGCGAGGTGGCAGACCGCGCCCAGGCGGCCAACACGCAATTGGTCTTGGAGGTCGGCGAGCGCAAAAGTGCACAAGAATCGCTCCACCTGGTGCGCGAGCGTGCGGAAATGACGCTCAAGTGCATCGGCGATGGCGTGATTACCACCGACCGCACCGGTGTCGTCGATTACATGAACCCGGTTGCTGAAACCCTGGTCGGGCGCTCACTCATGGAATCGACAGGCGCCTCACTGATGGAAGTGCTGCGGCTACAAAAAGATGACAGCGACGAGCGCCTGGCCGACTTGTCGGCACAAACTGTCAGCACTGGGAAGCGCACAACGCTGGACGATCCAGTGATGCTGATCAGCCACCACGGCAGCGTGTCGCGAGTCAGTGTGACATCGGCTCCGATCCGCACCAGCCGGGGTGACATCCTGGGCGCAGTGTTGGTGCTACGCCTCGCCGGCGAATCGGCCCACCCTGCCGCGGCCGAAACGCGCACAGCTTCGCCTACAGGCCTGGATGGGCGAGCCGAATTCGAGCATGCAGTTGGCCACCTGCTGGACGACCTGAACGACGCAGAGCACGCCCTGCTGCAACTCGATATCGACAATATGCGCGGTATCAACGATGCCAAAAGCGAGCGTGCTGGCGACGAATATCTGAGCCATGTCGGCCACTTGCTGGGCGCCGAGGTTGACGGCACGGGCACCTGTTATCACGTCGGCGGAGACAAGTTTTTGTTGTTGTTGAACGACTGCACACTGGAGGCCGCCGAAGCCCGCGGCAATCAGTTACTGGCTGCCATGGCTGACAGCCCGATGCGTTGGGAAGGCGAGAAAATCCTTGCTAGCGCCAGTATCGGTGTGGCGCGTATCGACAAGACGGTCGGCACATCCATGGAGGCATTACGCCGCGTGGAACACGCCACGCAAAGCGCAAAATCGGCCGGTGGTGCAACGGTGCGCCGCTACCGCGCCGAAAGCCGAGCGGCGGCGCGCAAGAGCAGCGACGCCAAATGGGTGGAGCGGGTCGGTGACGGTTTGCAGCAAAACCTGTTCCACCTCATGGGCCAGCCCATCCAAGCAGTGGATGGCGATGCCATGCTGGGCGTCGAGTTGCATGTGTCGCTGGAAGATGAAGAAGGCTTTTGGGCCTCGCCCGACGCTTTCATGCCGGCGGCTGAACGCAGTGGTCAAGCCGCCGAGATCGACCAACTGGTGATTCGCGAAAGCTTCAAGTTTCTGGCTAGCCACCCCGACTTCAGCCGCGCGCAAGGGTTTTGCTCGATCAACCTGTCCAGTGCCAGCCTGCAAGACACTAGTTTCATGAACCTGCTGTTCGAGGCATTCCAGTCGCACGAGGTACCGCCCGGCCGCGTGTGCTTTGAGATCAACGAGCAGCAAGTGCGCGACCTGCAGCGCGAGACCAAAGAGTTGGTGTCGGCGCTGCGCGGCATTGGCTGCCGGTTCCTGCTCGACAATTACTCGGGCGGCATCGACGGCACCGACGTGCTGCGCAAGATTCGCTTCGACTTCGTCAAACTCGACCTTGGCCTGACTGCCCGCGCGCTAGGCGAGAACGTTGACCGCATCGCCTTGGAGTCCGCGGTTAAAGTCGTGACCGAACTCGGTGTCACGGTCATCGCCGGCAAGGTTGATGACGACGCTGCCCTGCCTGCACTGGCAAAAGCCGGCGTACGTTATGTGCAGGGTTACGG
>JAAFAL010000044.1 GCA_018222345.1 bacterium | reverse complement strand
ATACCGGCCGGCGAGCTGGATACCCGCGGCGGCGACTACGCCCTGCGCATTGCCCGCCCAAGCCAGTCCACCAGGGCAAGGCGTCGAGCGCACGGCCCATCACCAAGTTGGTATTGAACAGGATCGAGGCGCCGATCGCGTCCAGGCACAGCGCCAAGCTGCGGCTGGTCGGTGAGTCGCGGTCAGCAATAAAAAACGCCAGCCCCATGCCGATGGCTGTCAGCGCCACGACATTGGCCGCGGCGTTGTCATGCAGCAGACTTCCCCAATCCATCGCGCCCCCCAGCAGGCAACCGTGTGTGGTGCAGAACGCGCAGCGTAGCAATCTGGCGGTTTGCGGTCGATCTTGCTGGACAGGAATTCAGGTTTGTGGTGAAAATGGTTGGTGATCTCCGTGCTAGGTGGGGGCTTAGCAAACGTGACCACCGCACTGCCACGGTCCATCCTGGACACCGACCATCTCGACCCGCGCGACCGCTACGATGCGTGGCGCGACAGCTTCAATGTCGTGTTCGGTTACAACGTCGATGAGCGCGTCGCGGCGTCGGCCTTTCGTGGCCGCATCGACAACACGCTATTTGACCATTTCATGCTCACGCATTTTTGCGCGTCGTCGGCCAACTACGAGCGCAGCAATTCCCGCGTGGGCCGCGACAGTGTCGATATGGTCATGTTGCAGCTCTACTTGCAGGGGCCATGCCACTACACCATTGACGGCAGTCAGGGGGACAGCAAAGTTGGCGATATTGTTGTCATGGACATGTCGCGCGCGATCAATACTTGGCATGACTTCCAAGAGAACCTGACGCTGTGTTTCCCGCGCGCCGTGTTGCAGGATGCGCTGCCAAATTTGGACACCCTGCACGGCGCAATACTCGACCGCCGCAACCCGCTGACCACAATCTTGCGATCTCACATGCAATCGCTGCACGACAATGTCGATCAGATAAGCCCCGAGCAGGGCGCCGCGCTGACGCCTTCCACCGTCGAGCTTGCGGCTGCTGCAGTGCGAGCAGCGCTGGGCGACGGTGTTGATGACAGTGCGCCGCTGCGCCAAGCATTGCGCGACCGCGCAGACCGTGCGATTGAACAATTGCTGGACGATCCGGACTTGTCGCCAGACCGCCTTGCTTTGGCTGTGCCTTGCTCGCGTAGCCGCCTTTACGCGTTGTACTCCGACGATGGTGGCGTGATGAGCTATGTGCTCAAACAACGTCTGCGGCGCGTATTGCAGGGTTTGGTGGCGGCCCAGCAACGCAACCGAACGATTAGCGCGATTGCAGGCGATTGCGGGTTTTCAAATATCGCCAGCTTCAACCGCGCTTTCAAGGCGGAGTTCGGTGTGACGCCAAGCCAGGCCCGCCACGAAACTCCCACGGCATTGCTACACGACGTTGATCGGCAAGTTCAGATTGCCACCGACGGTTCGCGAGATTACGAGTCGTGGGTGGTCAATCGCCTGTCGTCTCGCGGGCGTGGGTAGGATCAAGCGCAGCCGTGAATAAAATAATAATAAATTGATAAAAATCAATTAAAACAGCGTATTAAACGGGTTCTTAACCTGTTTTTGGATACAGTGCAAAGCACTCAGGACTGACCGCAAACATCTCTAGGCTGATTCGGCCAATCATGCTGGTGTGTCCTTGTAGCTGTGCCCATGTGGTGCTGATTGGGTGGGGGAGATCGCCATGAATAGGCGTGCGTTGGGTCTAGCATCACCGCGTTTTTATCGCTTGGGGGCTTTGTTGCGAGCGCTGCAGGCGCGAGTAATCGCAGTAGCGATATTGGGCCTTGTGGCTGTTCCTGCTCATGCCGCTGTCGTCAATGTTGATACCTCGGTCTCGTATGCCGAGTTTGCCGAAGCCTATGGCGCTGCAAACAACGGCGAGACGCTGGAACTCGATGACGGCACCTACGCCCTGTCCAACTTCGCCTTGGACAAGGGCGTCGATATTCGCGCCAAGTCAGTCGGTGGCGCCATCATCGCCGGCAATGGCGTGGCGACAGGCTTTCCGGTGGTCATTTCAGCCGACATGACGTTCTCGGGTGTGCAGTTCACGGCCGCGACAGCGGCGTTTTCATTGCGTGATCAAGACATCACCGTGACCGTGGAGGACGCCATCTTCCGCGGCATGAACCACGGCGTGACGCACCAGAATATTGGTGGCGGAACGGTCGGGCAGATTGTCATCACCCGGGCGACGTTTTACGACCTGGTTGAAGAGGCTGTTTACGTTGACAGTGGCGGTGCGGTCATCGTCAATGACGCTGTGTTCGTTGACCTGCCGGCCCTGGGCCTATTGCTGGGCGATAACGAAGGTGCCGATACCTTGCAGGTGAACGGCTACGTGCTGGCCAATACCGCCAATACGGTCAGCAACCCTAGCCTGGCCACGCTCAGCGGGCTAGTCGGCGGCACGCCCGTACTTGCCGATCCCGACAACGGCAACTACGCCCTGATCGAGGGCACGGCAGGCGTGACCGATGGTTTCGGGATCAATCTCGTGCCGGCCCCGCGGGTCACGGTGGGAGTGACCGGCAACAGCAACGCGGTCAACAACGGCGACACGGCCACCACAGCCAGCAACCTGACTGACTTCGGCTCGATTCATGTGTCCGGCAACCAGACCCATCAGTTCACAATCGACAACGCCGGCTTTGCCGACGATTTGTTGTTGACGCCGGTGTTGGGTGATTTCGTCCGGGTCAGCGGTGCTGACGAGGATCAGTTCTCAGTGCTAACACAGCCACCCACTGATTCGATTGCGCCGCAGGAATCCACCAGCTTCCAGATTCACTATTCGCCGGTATCCGTTGGCGCGCACCAGACCAGTGTCATCTTCAATAACAACGTGGACGACCCGTACGTGTTCCGCGTCACGGGTGAAGCCACAAACACGGCGCCCGTCGCCAATGACGACACCTCGAACATCGACGAGGACAGCACAGCCACAGTGGCAGTGCTGGCGAACGACACCGATGCGGACGCCGATGACTTGTTTGTCAGCTCAGCAACACTGATCAGCGGGCAAGGTTTGGTGACGCACCAGCCCAACTTGGTTGAGTACGTGCCCGATGCCAACTTCAACGGTGCCGCCAGCATCAGCTATGTGGCCAGTGATGGCCACGCCACGGATACGGCAACCGTCGATATCACAGTGGCGCCAGTCAACGACGCGCCGGAAGCTGCCGCAGATATGGGCACGACGGACGAGGACACCACAGCAATCATTGACGTGCTGGCCAACGATACGGATGTCGATGGCGATGCGCTGACAATCAGCAGCGCCGCGGTGAGCACGGGTGGCGGCAATGTGGTGGTCAGTGCCGGCAAGCTGGAATACACGCCTGCCGCCAACGTCAATGGCGATGGCACGCTCAGCTACGTGGTCTCCGACGGCGCGCTGACCGACACAGCGACCGTCACCATGATCATCAACCCGGTCAACGACGCCCCCGTGGCCGTGGCCGACACCGCCACGGCTACGGAAGACACCACAGTGGTGGTCGATGTGCTGGCCAACGACACCGATGTTGATGGCGATGCGTTGAGTATCAACAGCGCCGCCGTGCAAAGTGGGCACGGCAGCGTAGTGATTAATGCCGGCGCCCTGGAATACACACCGGCAGCAGACAACACTGCGAATACCAGCCTCAGCTATGTCGTGTCCGACGGCGCGCTAACAGATACCGGCGAGGTCGCCATCACTATCGACGCAGTCAACGACGCGCCGGTTGCGGTGGATGACAGCGCCACCACCGCCGAGGACACCGTGGTGGTGGTTGATGTGCTGGCCAACGACACCGACGTCGATGGCGACACCTTGACCATTGGCAGCGCAACAATCGTCAGCGGCGGTGGCAGTGTTGCGGTCAATAACGGCGTGGTGGAGTACACGCCGGCCGCAAACAGTGCCGCAGGCGCAACGCTTAGCTATGTCGTGTCCGACGGCACGCTGACCGACACTGGCAATGTTTCGATCACGGTCACGGCCGTTAACGATGCGCCGATTGCAGTTGCCGACAGCAGCACTACGGCCGAAGACACCGCGGTCGTGATTGACGTGCTGGCCAATGACAGCGACCCCGACGGCGACACCTTGACGCTTGCCAGCGCAACGGTAGAAAGCGGTGCTGGCGGTGTCGTGGTCAATAACGGGCTGCTGGAATACACCCCAGCGACCGATGACACCGCAGGTGCAACGCTCAGCTACCTTGTTTCGGATGGCGAACTGACAGCCACGGGCAGTGTCTCGGTGGACATTACGCCGGTCAACGACGCGCCTGTTGCCTCGGATGACAACAGCACGACCGAGGAAGACACCACAGTTGTTGTCGATGTGCTCGCCAACGACAGCGATGTTGATGGTGATGCGCTGAACATTACCAGCGCCGCGATTGCCAGTGGGGCCGGCACAGTTGTAGTCAATGAAGGCGTGTTGGAATACACGCCGTCCAAAAATAGCACTGACAGCGCAACGATTAGCTATGTGGTTTCCGACGGTGGCTTGACCGACTCGGCAAACCTTGTGGTCAACGTCACCGCCGTCAATGACGCGCCCGTCGCTGTTGCCGATAGCAGCACGACCGCGGAAGACACGACGGTTGTCATTGATGTGCTGGCCAACGACAGCGACGTCGAAGGCGACACGCTAACGCTTGCCAGCGCAGCAGTTGTCAGTGGTGGTGGCAGTGTCGTGATCAATGGTGGGCTGCTGGAATACACGCCAGCGGCAGATGACACCGAGGGCGCAGCGCTCAGCTATGTTATTTCGGATGGCGCGCTGACGGCGACTGGCACTGTTTCGGTCAACATCACGCCAGTCAACGATGCGCCAATCGCTGCAGCTGACAGCAGTACTACCGCGGAAGACACAACTGTTTTGATTGATGTGCTGGCCAACGACAGCGATGTTGATGGCGATACCTTGACCCTTACTAGCGCGGCGATCACCAGCGGCACGGGCAACGTCGTCGTCAACAACAACGCGCTGGAATACACACCGGCTGCCAACGCCAGCGGCAATACAACGCTGAGCTATGTTGTCTCAGATGGCGCGCTGACAGACACCGCCAGTGTGTCCATCGTCGTGACAGCCGTGAACGATGCGCCCGTTGCAGTTCCCGATAGCGCGACCACCGCCGAAGACACGCCGGTGTTGATTGATGTGCTGGCCAATGATGCTGATATTGATGGTGATGCGCTGGCGGTCAGCAGTGCTGCGGTTGTAAGCGGCGGCGGCAGTGTCGAAATTCGTGATGGCGGATTGGAATTCACGCCGGCAGCCGACAGCGTAGAAGACGTCAGCATCAGCTACGTCGTGTCCGATGGCGCGTTGACAGCCACAGCAACGGCGGCCGTGACAATTACGCCGGTCAATGATTCGCCGGTGGTCAGGGCGGACACGACCCGCGGCCACTACTTGGATGCCATCACCATCGACGTGCTGGCCAACGATTTCGACGTGGATGGCGACAGCTTGTCGATCACCGCGGCCTCGGCAGACCGCGGCACCGTGCAGGTAATTGGCAATCAGTTGATCTACAGCCCGGCCGCCGAATGGGCGGCGCAGGCCAAGGTCAGCTACACCATCAGTGACGGTTCAGCCACTGCTGCCGGCACCGCGGTCATCGACCTGAATGAATACCAGGGGCCGCTGGTGATTGGTTCGGGCGAAGATGGTGCCCAGAATGGCGCGCTGTCGGATGCTTCGTTCGGGGAGTTGTACTCGATTGTCGTCGGCATCAACGGCCAGTTGTTCACTGCCGATAGTCATGTCTTGCGTGGCATCAATATCGAGAACAACCGCACCTACAGCATCATCGACAATGACCCCGGTCACCAGGATGGCCCAATCCGTCAGGCGCAGTTCGGCGCGATCGAGGGCATGGTCTATGACGCCGAGAATGCCTATCTCTACATCTCGGAAGTCAGCAAAGGCTCCATCCGCCGCTTCGATCTGCGGCGGGACACGGTCAACACCATTCGCCGCGGTCTGCAGCAACCCATCGGGCTGGGGCTATCCAATGACCGCAACACCCTGTACGTCATCGAACACGGCAAGGCCCGGGTGCTCAGCCTGAATCTGCTACACGGCGAGGACTCGGTGCTCGTCGGCAATGGCCAGCGCGGATTTCACGACGGGGTCGGTGAAGCCGCCCAAATCGATGTGTCTGTCGGGCTGACCGTCGGGCCGGATGGCACCGTCTATCTGGCGGATCGCGGCAACGGCCGCGTCAGGGCGATCAACCCCGATACCCGAGAAATCAGGACGATTTCAGATGACTTCGCCGCGCCGTCCGACATTGTGGTGCGCGATGCCAATACGCTGATGGTGCTGGACCGGTCCGCGCATCAGATCAAGCGCCTGGACCTGCGCACGAATGAAGCGAGTGCGCTCGGTAGCACGGATGGGCAGCTGTTGTTGCCGGTCGCCATGACCGTCGACGATGCCGGCACCCTGTATGTTGCCGACACCAGCAACCATCAGATCAAGGCGTTTTCCATCGAGGCGCTGGAGCGGACGCAAAGCGGTGGCGCCAGCAATGCGCTGGAAGCCCTTGGCCACGCCCAGCAAGACAGCTACTTCATTCGTGACATCGTCGGCACTGGCCATGCGGGGACCGTCACGGGGCTGTCCAGCCAGGCCAACCTGCTCGACCCGGATCAGGTCGTCATCGCTGGCGAAAACATCATCTACCACAGCAGTCGTCAGTTCACCCTGATGCGCACCGACCTCAACACGGGCGAGACGGTTGCCGTGTTCCCGGACTACGACACCAACACCCTGGTCGAAGCCACGGCCTATGGCCTGGGCGTCAGCCGCTGGGGGCATATCGACGGCCTGACCTATTCGGTCGCGCAAAACCGCTTGTATGTGTTCGCCGATCGCAACACCCTGTTCCAGATCAATCTGGATGACAACAGCTTCACGCATGTCACGGTCTCGGGCCTGGCATCGGGTGGCGACTTCGCACTGGCTGTCGATGGCACGCTTTACATGGCCGACCGGGAAGGCAACCGAATCGTACAGCTTGACCCGGACAGCGGTGAGATTCTTCAAACCTTCGAATCCAATAACGGTGTGACGCTGAACCAGCCCACCGATGTGGCCTTTGCGTCGAATGGCGACTTGTACATCGCCAACTGGGGCTTGCGCCAAGTCGTCAAGCTTGTGCCGAATACCGGAGAACTGAGCGACTTCATCTTCCGCAACGGCGGCTTCGCCGATGGGCACCTGGCCTCGGCAGTGATTCGCGGTGTCTATGGCCTGGAGATGGGCGACAACGATGTGTTGTATCTGGCCGACCGTTTGAACCATGCCATTCGCTTTCTCGACACGCGGGACGCATCGCCGATCCTGCGCACCATGGCGGGCGATGGAGCACCTGGCCTGACCCGGCCCGGCGGCGCGCGCTTCGACAACCCGACGTCACTGGCGGTCGATTTTCACGGCACCGTGGTGGCCACCGACGATGGCAACAACCGCATCCGCCTGGTCGGCGAAAACCTGTCGCGGCCACTCAGCCCGTTTGATACACCGGTCGATATCCTGGGCACCAACCCCGACGGCTCGCCGGTTGTTGAGGGCACCTTGCCGCTGAGCGAATTCCCCATCATCCGCGACAACGCAGTCTTGCAAGCCGCGACGGGTCAGATTCCGATGTTCCTGGTCGATGCCGCCGAGCGCGTGCAGGAACTCGATGGCGTCACCTACACCACGCTGGAAGGCGACGTCACCATCGAAATCCCCGGCGGCGTGAATGGCGGCGCATTCCGCGTCAACGGTGCCAGGTTGATGGCCTACAGCACTGAGGAGCTGAATGACGACGACGAGATCGAAACCAACAACGCCTTTTTCATCCGCGTCAGCCTGCGCCGCTTCACCGCCAGTTTCTTGCAATCAGCAGCGGGCGGCTCCGGCGCCATTTCGAGTGCACAGCTGAGCAACATCGTGCGCGTGTTACCTGATGTCGAAATGCTGATCGCGTATTCCGACAAGAACCTGGACTCGACGCCGATCGAGGACCTGCCGCAAAACCTTCAGGACTTCTTTGCGGGGATTTTTGACCCCCGTTTTGGCGTGCCGATCTTCAACGACCAGGGCAGCATCAACACGTTCTTGGTCAAGAATTTCGACAGTCTGCCGGCGCTGGTGAAAGACCCGTTGGATTTCCTCGGCATCGATCAGCAATTCATCAGCAACCAAATCGGCTTGCAAGGCGGGATTCTCAACAGTGCCGCGGTCGAAAACATTGGTTTTTTGATTGATGTGATCGGCTTCATCTTCCCGGCGCTACAACCGGATGTGGCCAAAGAAGGCAGCGATTTCGCCATTCCAACGCTCAACTTCGGTGTCGTCCTGCCGGGTGCGGCCCTGCCGGCATTCATGCGCGATGCGGTCAGCTCAGACCCGCTGTTCCAGATCATCGGTTTCGAGCCTGACCCCGGTGTGCAATTGCGCTACTTCCTCAATGTGAAGCCCGAGGCATTTTTGAAGGCCGAGCTGGAGGGAGACGCTGGCGTGGAGGGCGCATTGCTCGTCAACATGCCGAACATTCTCAATGCCAATGCGTTGCGCGATGCGCCCGGTGTCGAGCCGCTGGAGATGCGGATCAATCTGACGGCATTCCTGAGTGGACAACTCGGGGGTGCGGGCCTCGCCGATGCCGAGATCGGCATCAAGGGCTCGCTGCAACTGGTTAACTACTGGAACAATCCCTTCGGTCTCCAGGGCATCGGTTTCGGTGACGCCTCGATCCTGATTGGCGCACAGGGCGCCGCCGGCGCTGCACTCAATAACGTCGGTGCGGGCGTGGATGTGTTCGGTGGCATCTCCGGCCAGTTTGCCTGTCTGGATGAAGACGACGAAATCCTGGGCCTGCCGTCCAATGCAGCCGTGTATTTCGGTTTCAAGGTCGGCGTGCCGCCGCTGCCGACCGGCTTCGGCGTGGAACTGTCGCCCGGCCCAGGCGGCATGACCTTTGGTGACCATGTGCGTTGCCGGGTCAGACTGTTCAACAGCCTGGTATTGGGCATGGGCGACACGTTGTTGGGCGCCTTGCCGGCCGGGCCTGAGCGCGAGGCGATACGACAGATTCAAGAGTCCGCGCGCGGCTCGTTCAAGGACTTCGAGCGCGTCCTGTTCACGCCACTCGAATTCGAACCCGTCCGCGCCTTGCTCGATGGCGTTCGCTTCGCAGGCGATTTGTACCTCGCCACGCCCGATGTCGAATTGCCTAATCGATTCGGCACGGTCGGCCTCCGTTCGGGCGGGCGGCTGGAGATCCGTGAAAGCGCCGACGCGCCATGGGTGGCCATCGCCGACGCCTTGATCGATATCGATTTCGAAAACGGCGTGTTGGCCAAATTCGGCTTGAATGACTACAACATTGCCGACCTCATCGTCATGGAAGACGTGCAGGGCGAGTTCGACTTCAAGATCAGCAACCCCTTGGACGCCAAGCTCAACCTGACGGGCAGCCAGAAGTTCTTCGGCCTGCAGTCGGCCACCAGCATCGACATGTCAGTACGCAACGGCGTGACCATCGATTCGCAAACCTCAATCGACAATCTGGGCGAGGTGGCGATCAATGCCGCGACGACCGGCTCGCTGGACAACTGGCCGCCCGTCGGCCCCGGCGGTGGCATCGACTTTGCCGGCCAGGCGCGGTTCGATCTCAACCCCAACCATGTGGCCGATCAAATCCACGGCGCGGTCAATGGCGTGCTCAACGACGCCAACAGTGCCTATCGCGATGCGTTGAATGTGCTCAGCAGCCGCAGCCGCGAGGAGCAGGAACTGCAAAGCCTGATTGATGACCTTGAGGGCCAGATTCGCGACCGCACCCGGCAAATCAATGATCGCCTGCGGCCCGGGTTCAACGATGCGCGCGCCCGGCTAGCCTCGGCGCGGCGGCACGTGTCCAACGTCTGGTCCGACATTCGATACTTTGAAAGACGGAAAGACTCCAGTAGCCGTCGCTGCAGTTGGCCGCCACACACCTGGGGGCACTGCAAAGATGCCGCTTATTGGTGGGGCCGCGAGAAATTCTCGCGCGGGCTGGTTGCTGCTGCCAACGTGGCGCTGGACATCGCCAGCGGCGCCGTTAGCCGTGCCGAAAGCGCGTTGGAACGCGAACTGTACAAGGTTGCCCGGGCACTCAGCCCGCGGCTCAATGCATACCGCATTGCCATTGTCGGCCTGCGCACTGCGCGCGACCTGGCGGCCATTACGGTCCGAGGGCTGCAGGCAGCCAACAATGATCTGCAGTCGATCGGCAACGCCTTGCGCGATGCGTCCAATGTGCAGGTTCACGATGCGTCAGCCAGCATCGACAGCCTGCTGCATGTCATCGGCGGGTTAGAGCCGATGCGCGCAGACATCGACATCCAGGTGCTTGATCTCAGGTGTCAGGCGGGCCTGGATGTCACGCTGCCGCGCGTTGACGTGACCTTCCCGCACTCCGATCCGTTCGGGTCTTTACGGCAGGGTATTTTCAACACCCAGAGCGCCTGCGCCAGCGACCGGCATGAGACCACCAACTCGCAACGGCGGGTTACGTTGCGCAAACATTACTTTGCTCAGAAGCTGCAGAATGCTGGCAGTGTGTTTGCCAACACTGCAGCGGCCGCGAACGATGATGTTGCCGCCGCGTCAGTGATCGACAGCGTGGTGCCCGTTCAGTTGGCCGCCGATAACACGGATGCCAGCACCGGCGACGAGGAATTTGCCAGCGACCTGAACAGCAACACGCTGTGGTGGCGTTGGCAACCGCCCAACACAGGCACCTACGTGATCAGCGCCGCGGGTGGGCTGACCGACACGACCTTGCAGTTGCACCGTGCCGAGGCCAGCGCGCCCAGTGCGGATACGCTGATCGCCGCAGACTTCATCCCGGCTGCGAACGCCAGCCTGCTGGTCACGCTGGACGCCGATCAAGATTACTTGATTGGCGTCGGCAGCCAGCTCGGATTGCCTGGCGAATTCACGCTGTCGATCCAGGCGGTGGACGATGCAATTGCGCCAGTCAATGATGCACTTGGCAACGCCACGGTCGTCACAGGTTTAGGCGGTAACACCGGCGGGAACAATGCCGCGGCTACGGTCGAGGCCGGCGAGACCGCCGGTGACAGCTTGCCCATCAACGCAACTGTCTGGTGGAGGCTGGATGTTTCCACCTCCGGCCTCTACACGGTCAACACCTTGGGCAGCGACGTTGATACCGTGCTGCGCGCCTACCGGCCGGGCAATGCCGGGGCAGTGTCTGCGGACAATCTTGTTTGGCAAAAAACCGCCGATGACATCTCCGTTGACCCACGCAGCGAACTGACCCTCTTCGCCCAGCAAGGCGAGAGCCTGTGGTTCAGCGTGAGCAGCAAATACGCCAACGTCGGCCAAATCGAATTCAACTGGCAGCACACCGCGCTGGATGCGTCGCAATTGCAGGGCGACAGCTTCGTCCAGCCGATTGCGCTGGGTATCGCCGACCCGGCGGCCGTGCGCAGCAATGTGGGCGCCACCACGGAACTCGGCGAGCCGCTGCACGCCGGAGCAAGCAACGCTGCCAGTCTTTGGTATCGCTTTACGGCGCCGGAGACTGGCAATTATTTGTTCGACACCACGGGCAGCAGCATCGATACCGCGCTGGCCATATACACCGGTGACACACTCGCCGGTTTGACCGAGCTGGCAAGCAGCGACGGCACGCGCACGCAAACAAGCTTGCTCACCGACATCAGCTACTCGGCCTTCCGCGTCAACCTGCAGGCGGGCCAGCAGTACGCCGTGGCGCAAGCGGGGATTGACGGCGCCGAGGGCGACGTCGTGCTCAATGTTCAGCAATTTTCACTGAACGACATGTTTGAAAATCCGGTCACGATTGCGCCGTCAGGTGGCGCGTATTCGGCCGACGTGTCCGCGGCGGAACTGCAGGCCGCGGAGCCCGACTACGCCGAGATTCTGGCGCGTGACTACTTGCCGGAGGTGGTGCTCGCGTCGCTATCTGGGCTGTCTGGTCCGGCGCAAGCTGCCGGTGTCGAGGTGCCGGTTGATGCGGATTTGTTGAGCACGCTGGATACCCTGCATGTTGACGCCTTGGCCGACCTGCGAGCACGGCCAGCGCAGCACAGCTTGTGGTATCGCTATACCGCGACGCAGTCCGGCGACCTGACCCTGAACACGCTGGGCAGTGAACCAGATGTTGCGCTGGTGTTGTTTACGGGTGATGCCTTGGACAACCTGAAAGCACTGGCGTGGAACGACGACATCGACAATGGCACGGACAGCCGCTTGCGATACCCGGTTGAGCAAGGCCAAACCTACATCATTGCGCTGGTCGCGCGGTCGTCGGGCATCGTGCGTTTGGCGGCGAGCTTGGTCACGCCGGACCAGCAGACTGTTGCCAACGACACACCGGATACGGCGACAGTGCTGAGCGGCCGGGCGGGCCAGGTGCAAGCCGACAACACTTACGCGGCGCAAACTGCCGGACTCGACACCGTGTTGAGTGCGCAAGATGGGCAGCGGCTGTGGTGGCGTTTTGATGCCGCCGACGCCGGTGTTGTGGTGGCCGACACCCAAGGCGCAGCCAGCGACACCGTGATCGAGGTGTATCGCGACAATTTCGGCACGCTGGAACTCGTCACGCTGAACGACAACTTCAACGCTGCGTTGACCAGCAGCCGCGTGCGCTTCGAGGTCGAAGCAGGGCGCAGCTACTGGATTGCTGTTGACACGCTCAACGGCGGCGGCCCGGTCAGTTTGAACTACCGCTTCGAAGCCACGCGCAATGGGCCGGCCAATGACCGGATCGAGCAAGCCACGGTCATCACGCAGGATGTGTATTCGATTTCGACCAACAACACATTCGCGCAATTCCAGCCTGGCGAGCTATTCCTGGGTGCGAACCAGCGTCCGAATTCAGTCTGGTATCAATGGACGCCAACGAGCAGTGGCGTCGCGACGATCAGCACGCAGGGCAGCGACATCGATACCTTGCTGGGCGTTTATCTCGGCGCGCAGCCTGGCGACCTGCAGTTGCTGGAATCCAACGATGATGCGGCCGATAGTGACCCGACCAGTGTTGTCAGCGTGCATGTTGTGGCAGGCGTTAGCTACTACATTGCCGTGGCCGGCAAGCGCGATGTGCAAGGGCCATATAGCTTGAGTCTTTCCGTTGCCGACGATGGCGCGGCGCTAGCCTCGAACACGACCCTTGCTACGGCGACTCAGCTCACCGGCCAGCAGCCGGAATTTGGCACACAACTGACGCATGTGTTGCCCGAGCCGAGCACGGGTTCCGACCTGGTCGAACCCAGTGGCCAGGAGGCGAGTTCGCGGTGGTGGCAGTGGCAGGCCCCCGAGGACGGCCAGGTTGAAATCACGACCCGCGGCAGTGCCGTGGTGCCGCAACTGGAAATCTACCAGGGCGAATCGGCGCAGACCATCGTGTTGCTGGATGCCGACAAAGGCGCCGGTGACAACGGCGCGTTCAGTCGCGTGACCAGCGCCGTACAGGCCGGCCGGATTTATTACATCCGCGTCACCTCGCCGTTCTCGTTCCAAGGCAACGTCAGCATGGCCATCACCTACGTCGAGCGCCCGCAGGGCGCGACCGTGGGGCAACTGGCTGGCGACAGCGGCAATGTGGCTGCTGCAATTGTTGCCGCCGGCACCAAGGCTTGGGAGTGGGTCGCCACTGACAACGGGTATGCCCAATTTGCATTGTCGGCCGGCGATGCCGCAAAACACACGATTCGTGTATTTGCGCTGGGTGGTGGCACTGGCGTCGAAGTTGCAAACACCTTTTCGACCACCGCCGCAGATGCCACGCCCACCTTCGAGTTTGTCAGTGACAAGGGTGCGGCGTACCGCATTGAGGTGACAAGCACCGAAGCCTTGCTGGGCAATGCCGAGTTGACCTACAGCTACATCAGCCGCAAAGCGGTCGATATGGATAGCGCGGCGGGGCGCGCATTCATTGCCAGCTTGCGGCCGTTTGTCAGCCTGACATTTGATGCCCAGGGCATCGCCGTGCCCACCTTGGCCGCGTCGGCCCAGACCGTGGCAACGTTGATGGCAGACCTGTTGGCGGGCACCGGCGTCAGCGCCGATCAATTGGAGTTCGCGCTACACAGGGGCGTGCAATCCGCCGGCGCCACAACGCTGGCCGATGTGCAAAAGGTACGGTTTGTTGCCACCGACAAGACAACTGGCGTGGTGATTCTGTCCGCCGTATTCAACCCCAACGTGGGCAATACGTCGGTAGAAAAACACGACCAGGTGCTGGTCGATAGCCCCAGCTTCACGCGCGTGGCATTTGCTGGCTCCGACAACGCGATGGAGCAGGTCGCGGTGCAAATGGATCGCAGTTCGTTCAACAACCTGGTGGCGCAGGCGTTCGTGTCAGTCGAACAGGTCGATGTCAATGGGCAGCCGCGAACTGGCGACCAAGACTTGTTGCTGGGCGCGATGGCCTATCTGATCAATCTGGATCTCTACGACAGCGACAACCAGCGGTATCCGCTCGAAACGGACCAGTCGGTGCTGCGCAGTGTTCAGGTTCAACTGCCGGTCGATACCGATGTCGTGTTGGGCTGGTTGGGGCTAGCTTCCGGAAATTTGGGTGAAGCCCAGCGCCTGGCAGACCTTGCAATCAGCCAAGGCGTCTTGACCGTGCGCAGAGCCGACACCGTTGCAGCATTGCTGGCCGGGAATACGGCTCCGGTGTCTGGCGATCTCACAATCGATTTGAGCAGCGCCGCCATGACGTTCAGCACCGACCATTTCTCGGTCTTCAGCCTGGTTGGTGTTCAGCCGGCCTCAGTCATCGACGACAGCCCCACGGCAGACTCGGGTGGTGGGGCAGTTCACGCCGAAACGCAAAAATCCGGTGCCTTCGACGTGTGGACGCTGCTCGCGTTACTCATGGTGTTTGGTGGGCGCCAGTGGGTCGTTCGGCGCCGCTGGCGTGGAGTCACCACGGCATAGGTAATCAGTGTGCTTGGCATTTTGATCAAGTCGATCTGGTTGGTCGCAAGCTTGTTTGCTGTTGCCGTGGTCGTGCTGGCCACATTGTTTCTATCGCCTTCGGTGCTTGTGGCTGGCGCGGAAACGCTCGATTCTGAGCGCAGCCTTGTGATTTACGCAGACAACGCCGGAACCTACTACCAGCGCTATGCCAACGGTGCGAGCCTGCAAGCCATCCATCCCGCACCGCGCCGCGGCGACACCATCAGCCTTGCGGATTGCCGCAGCTGCGCGCCAGTTGACGACCTGCATGCGATTACGCCTTTTTGCTATGCGGCAGGTGTTGACGACCCGATTTATCGCTATCGGGAGCCTTGCCCGGACTTGCTCAGCAGTGGCAGTTGGTGGCGCGCCGTGCTCAGCGGCGTGATCACATTTCTGCTGATTTTCGTTGTGCCGGTTTATGTGCTTCGCCGCAGACGAAAGGCGGCTCAGCGGCGAAACCCCAGCACCACGCAAGCCTGATCAGCGCCCGTTCGCCGGGTCGATTTCACTCAGCAGCATCAACTCACGGAACAGGGCATGCAGGTCGTCCTGGGCGCGGGCTTCCGGCTGGCTGGCTTGCCACGCCATGCGCAAGTGGCCGGATTCGGCGTCGAGGACGGCCAGCCGGGGCGCACCTTGGTGCAGGTCAGCTTGGATATAGACACTCATGATTCAACACTCATTGCTGGACGGATTCCCATACTGGGAAAGCATGCAAATGATAATCATTATCAATTGCAAAGCGCAATGTGTTGAGCGGCCCTTCGTCGGATTGGCCACATGAGTGATGCAATTCGGGCCGTCGCTCGCGGCCCCGAGCGGTTTAAGCGGTTTGTGCCGCCGGTGGTGGTGCCAGCGCTGGCGCCAGAACTGGCGGGTTTTCCGGCGGTGTGGTTTGCGCCGTTTCGGTCAGGACGTTACGGCCGTCCAGCGTTTCCAGTGCCTTGGCAAACTCCGCCGGGCCGTTGTATTCGGGGCTGTCGATGTCGGCATCCAGGCCTTGGAACCACCATTCGCCCACCACGCGCTCGGGCGTAATATCGACGATCACGAAGCCCTTATGAGCGAACTCAATAAATTTCATGTGTGCGTTGGCCGCCGAAATGGCGCTGGATTGGGTATCGTCCAGCGCCACCAATGACGGGCTGCTGATCGCCGGCGCGATGAACTCGACACCCAGCGAGGTGTAGCCGGGCGAGTCGTCGGTGGGGTTGGTATCGGGCGTGCCCGAAACCCGCGGCAAGTCCATGCCCCATGAACTGTGGATGTCGCCGGACATCACGACGAGATTGTCCACTGGGTCGTTTCCGGCCGTACCGTCAAGCACGTCGTACAAGCGCTTTTGCGACTCGGGGTAGCCGTCCCAGGCATCGGTGTTCACAAAGCGGCCTTGGTCTTCGCTGGTCAGTGGCTGCACCACTTGCCAGTGGCCCAGCATGATCTGATTGCCGAGCAGCTTCCAGCGTGCGGGACTGCCGGTCAGTTGCCCGTGCAGCCAGCTTTCCTGGTCGGGGCCAAGCATGTCGCGGTGCGCTGTGGTGTCGCCGCACATGGGGTCGGCCGACTGAAAATCATTGACCTCGGACGCGGCAAAGCCGGCGCCGGAGGCCTGGTCGTCGCGGCCCCACAGGCGGGTATCGATCATCATCAGATTCGCCAGTTCGCCAATCTCGAAATTACGCCAGGTGCGGCCTTCGATGGGGTCGAACAATTGGCCGGCTGTCGTCACATCCTCGGGCACGGGGCGGATCGGCAGCCACTCGAAGTAGGCCTGAATGCCTTGGGCCTTGCGTTCATACCAGTTGCCCTCGCCGTCGGGCGGTTCGCCCTCGGTGTGGTTGTTGGCGGTGCACTTGCGGCTATTGTCGGTGGTTTCGTGGTCGTCCCAAATGTTGATCCAGGCGTACTGGCGGTGTAGTTCCTGCAGGTCGGGGTCGGTTTTGTATTGCGCGTGGCGCATGCGGTAGTCGGGCAGGGCGATCATCTCGTGCGGTGGCTCGCACAGGCGCGTGTCGCCGTATTCGCCATCGCCGTATTCGTACAGGTAGTCGCCGTTGTGCAGAATGAAATCGACATCGTTGCGTTCGACCAGCGAGCGATAGGCGTGGAAATAGCCGTGGGCGAAATTGCTGCAACTCACCACGCCAATGCGCAGGCGTGCGATGGCTTCCGCCGTGCCTGTGGGCAGCGTGCGGAAGCGCCCGATCGGTGATGCAAAGCCCAGCGCATTGAACTGGTAGTAATAGGTTTGACCAGCGCTGAGCCCGCCGGCATCGACCTTCACACAATAGTCGTGCGCGGCTTCTGACAAGGCCGAGCCCGCTGCAACAGGTGTGCCTGCCAATGCGGGATTGTCATGGATCGCCCACGCCACGGTCGAATCTTGCAGCGGATCGGCGGTGACGCGTGTCCACAAAATGATGTTGCTGCTGGTGGGGTCGCCGCTGGCCACGCTGTGCTTGAATGGCGTGCTCGACAAGTCGGGCGCTGGCCCGGCGGAAATGGGCGCCTGGGGCGCAGGGGCGGACGAACTACCGCAAGCAGCCAGGGCGGCGGTAGCACCCAAGCCTGCGCCACCGCGCAGGAACTGACGACGTGAAAAAGACATGCGTGGGCCTGTTGGACGAAGGTCGCGGAAAAATCGGGGCCGATTATGTGGCGCGTGCGTGTCGGCTTTATGACACGTTCACGCATGGCTTTACGCGTTGCTCAGCAAGCAGTGTCTTCGCCCAACGCGCGCTTGATTTGCGGCAACTGTGCTGCGCGTTTGCGATTGTGCTGTGGTGCGTTACCGGCTTGGTCAACCATGGTTTGTAATTGCGCACCGCTGCCGCGTTCCAATGCGCCAATCAGGCGCGCTTCGGGCAGGTTTTTCCAATATTTTTCAGGCATTTCCGAGCGCATCATCCCCGGCTTGAGGCGTGCCGGGTTGAAGATGCTGGCGAAGTAGGTTCGCCATAGGTCTTCGAGCGCATCGTCGCGTGGCGCATCGGCTAGTGCCATGCCTGCGGTGAATTGCAGTGCGCTGCCATTCCAGTGGGCGCAGGCATCGGGAGTGAGGATGCTCCACTGCTGGTTGGCGTAGCGTTCGACAAAAAACCGCGACGCGCGGGCGACGATGCGATGGGTGGGTTCGAACCAAGCGATGTAGTGCTCGGTGCCTTGATTGCCCACGCAGCGGAATCGAACAAAGGCATGCATTTTGTGTACATCGCGGCGTACGGCCGAGGCCCAGCGGCGCAGGCGCAGCATGTCACTGTCCAGGCTGTCGGCCAGCAAGTGGCGTTCGCCGTGGGTCAGCCGCCAAAGCACGCGGTAAAGCAGCGGCCAGACCGATTCATCGCGGATGCACGCGGCAGTTTTTGCCAGCGTCATGAATTCCTTTGGCACTGGCTGCGGATTTGCGTGTTGAGATGCGGTTGATTGACCGGCTTGTGTGGCGCCAAACAAATCGGCGGATTGCCCGTGCAATTGCCAGCTCACCGAGGCCGGCGGGCAGTCTGCCGCTAGCAAGACGCGCGCCGCCTCGCGCCAATGTTTGAAATCAGGCTGGGCGAGTGTGACGGCTTGCATGCTCAGGCACTGGCGAACAAATCGTGTTGTGCCGGGGGCGGCGCCAGCCGTGCGCGCAGGTCGGCGGGTTCCAGCTTGGCACGGTGCGGGGTGTGATCGGCGAGGATGACAAACGGCAGCACTTTGGCTGTGGGCACGCGCAGTTTGGCAATGTCGTCGCTGCGCAGCCTGCGGAATTTGCGGATGCGCAGAATCTTGGCCACCGACTTGGTGCCCAGGCCGGGCACGCGCAAAATTTCTTCGCGGGGCGCGCGGTTGAGATCGACCGGAAATTGCTCGCGATGGCGCAGCGCCCAAGCCAGTTTGGGGTCGATGTCCAGATCGAGCATGCCGCCGGGCGGCGGTATCTCGTCGGCCGCAAAGCCGTAAAAACGCACCAGCCAATCCGACTGATACAGCCGGTGCTCACGCGCGAGTGGTGGTTGCTGCGGCGGCAGTTCGCTGGACGCGTCCGGGATGGGCGAAAATGCCGAGTAATACACGCGCTTGAGTTTGTAGCCGCTGTACAAGGACGCCGCGCGGTCGATGATTTGCGCGTCCGAGGTGTCGTCGGCGCCGATGATCATTTGCGTGCTTTGGCCCGACGGCGAGAAGTGCGGCGCCTTGCGGCTTTTGCGGCGCTCGGCCTTGGCCTCGGTAATCCGTTCGCGCATTGCGCCCATCGACGCCTCGATACGCGGCATGGATTTTTCCGGCGCCAGGCGTTGCAGCGTGGTTGGCGTGGGCAGCTCGACATTGATCGACAGCCGGTCGGCGTAAACACCCGCGGCGCGCAGTAGGTCGGGGTCGGCATCCGGGATGGTCTTGAGGTGGATGTAGCCACGAAAGTCGTGATTCATGCGCAGCCGCCGCGCCACCTCGACCACTTGCTCCATGGTGTAGTCCGGCGACTGGATAATGCCGGACGACAGGAACAGGCCTTCGATGTAATTGCGCTTGTAAAACGCCAGCGTGAGATCGACGACCTCATCAACCGAGAACCGGGCGCGGCGCACACTGCTGCTATTGCGGTTGATGCAGTACGCGCACTCGAAAATGCAGAAATTGGTCAGCAGGATCTTCAGCAGCGAAATGCAGCGGCCGTCCGGCGCATAAGCGTGGCAAATGCCCATGCCGGTGGTGCTGCCCACGCCGCTGCCGCCGCGCGAGCTGCGCTTGGGCGCGGCCGACGAGGCGCACGAGGCGTCGTATTTGGCAGCATCGGCGAGGATTGCAAGCTTGGACTGTATATCCATACAGCCCAGTGTAGCGCGACAAAAAGCCTGCGCAAAGCCTCAGTAGTTGGCGCTGTTTCGCGGCGTCCCAATTCCACTGTCATTGCGAGCGAAACGAGGCAACCTCCTTGCGATTGCACAGATTGCCGCGGCCCTTCGGGCCTCGCAATGACAGTCCCCTAAGTTAGGGGACGGGCCGGGCGCAGCCCGGTCAGGGGTGTGGGAGCAAAACGGGTAACGGTCTGCGCAGCAGACCGCCGAGCCGCTTGCCGGCGAGGATTGCCGCGGCCCTTCGGGCCTCGCAATGACAGGTGTTATGCAGCGGGTTTGAAGTCTGCGAAGTGCTCGGCAAACGCGGCGTACGCGGCGCGGTCTTCGTCGGTTTCGATCGGTGGCGTGACGATACGCAATTCCACATGTTGATCGCCGGCCGCCTGGCCACCGTGCGCGGGCAGGCCGCGCCCCCGCAGGCGCAACACTTGGCCGCTGCGTGCGCCGGCAGGGATAGACAGGTTGATCGTTCCGCCCAAGGTTTGCACGGGCACTTTTGCGCCCTCGGCGGCTTGCCAGGGCGTGACCGACACGGTGCTACGCACGTCGCCGCCGTCTAGCTTGAACTGCGTTGAGCCGGCGATGCGGATGGTTAGGATCAGGTTGCCGCTGCCGGCTGGGCCGGTGCTGCCTTGGCCGGACAGGCGAATCTTTTGCCCGTCGCGGATACCGGCCGGGATGCGCACTTTCACCTGCTTGTCGCCGTTGCCACCGCTGAGGCGCAACACGCGCTCGCTACCGGCAAAGGCGTCTTGCAAGCTCACGGTTAGTTCAGCTTGCTGATCGGCGCCTTTTTGCGGGCGGCCGCCTCTGCCACCAAAACCGGCGCCGCCCATGTCGGCGAAACCGCCCCCGAATAAGGTTTGGAAGAAGTCGGAAAAATCACCGCCCATGCTGCCGAAATCGGCGCCGCCTTCCCAACCAGGTGGCGGGCGGAATTGCTGGCCGGATTTCCAATTGGCACCGAGCTGATCATAGGCGGCGCGCTTTTCGGGGTCGCGCAGCACTTCGTAGGCTTCGGACAAATCCTTGAACTTGTCCTCGGCGCCAGCCTCGGTGTTGCGGTCGGGGTGGTACTGCTTGGCCCGCTTGCGATAGGCAGCCTTGATCTCGGCCTCGCTGGCCGAGCGCTCGACACCCAACAACTTGTAGTAGTCCTTATATTCCATCGCTCAAACAGTTTTTTAGACACACCGGGGCGGTGCGTGAAACTGCTCAAAACATGGGGTTTGATGGCGCAAATTCAATGCGCCAGGGGGCACGCCACTAAGG
>JAAFAL010000043.1 GCA_018222345.1 bacterium | reverse complement strand
AAGAGCCAGGTGGAAGACGATGGCTGGTGGCACGATGCCGACGACGACGCGCCGGTGCAAACCGAGGTGCGCGCTGCCACCGTGCGCACCATCATCACGCGGAACAAGTCGCCAGATGTGCCGTTCGACCAATCCATCAACCCCTATCGCGGGTGCGAGCATGGCTGTTCGTATTGTTTTGCGCGCCCCACCCATGCGTATTACGACCTGTCGCCGGGGCTGGATTTCGAAACCCGCCTGTTCTACAAACCCAAGGCGGCGCAACTGCTGCGCGAAGAGCTCTCGGCACCGGGCTATCAATGCCAGCCGATTGCCATTGGCACCAATACCGACCCTTACCAGCCCATCGAAAAGCGCCACGCAGTGACGCGCGAGGTGTTGGAGGTGCTACACGCTTGCAACCACCCGGTGAGCATCGTCACCAAAGGCGCGCTGATTTTGCGAGACATGGACCTGCTGGCCGACATGGCCAGCCGCGGTTTGGCGCACGCCATGATCAGCCTGCCCACGTTGGACCGCAGCCTCAAGCGCACACTGGAGCCGCGCACGGCCGACCCCGGCAAACGGCTGAAAGTGGTCGAAGCGCTGGCGCGCGCCGGCATTCCGGTGGGCGTGCTGGTGGCGCCAGTGATCCCGGCGCTGACGGATAGCGAGATGGAAATGATCCTGCGTCGCGCGGCCGATGCCGGCGCCACGCATGCGGGCTATGTATTGCTACGCCTGCCGCTGGAGGTCAAGCCACTGTTCGAGCAATGGCTGGACACCCACCAGCCACAGCGCGCCGCGCATGTGATGTCGCTGATGGAGCAATTGCACGACGGCCGGGCGTATGACGCCCGCCCCGGTTTGCGCCAGACCGGCCAGGGCGTGTTCGCCAAACTCATTAGTATGCGCTTTGCCCAGGCTTGCAAGCGCCACAGCCTGAACCGGGCCGAACGCCCGCCGTTGGATTGCAGCCAGTTTCAGCCACCAATGGGGCAGGCTAGTTTGTTCTAGATTTTTCTTCCTCACGGGGAGAAGAGCCCCCTCACCCCAACCCTCTCCCGCTGGGAGAGGGAGACTCTTCCCTTCTCCCAGGGGGAGAAGGTGCCTGAAAGGCGGATGAGGGGAGATCCAACCCTCTCCCCCGGGAGAGGTGGTAAATAAATGCTGACATCAAGGTTTGGCGTAACCTGCCCATGTAAACCTTTTGGCCGGTCTGGACGTCATAACTCCCATGCAAGCTGCGCTGGCCACCGCCGCCCCCGATGCTGACGAAATTGCCGATTTGGCAAGCAAAGCCATGGGCGACGGCTGCAAGCGCAGTTTCGAGGCACTGTACCGCCACCATATCGACCGCATTTACGGCTTGGTGTGGCGCCTGTGCGGCTGCAACCGCGATCTGGCTGACGACCTGACCCAAGACGCCTTTGTACGGGCTTGGCAAAAGCGCAGCAGCTTCCGCGGTGATGCTGCATTTGGCACCTGGATGCACCGGGTGGCGGTGAATGTGGTGATGAGCGACGGCCGCAGCAAAGTGCGTGCGGCGCGCACCATCAGCCACAACGCAACCGACGCCGACCTGGACGGTTTCGGCGCTGACCCGAGTAGCTTCCGGGAGCATGGCTTGGATCTGGACACGGCCATTGCCAAGCTGCCCGAACGCACACGAACAGTGCTGGTGTTGTACGCGGTGTACGGCTACCAGCATGACGAAATTGCCGACATGACGGGGATGGCCCTGGGCACATCCAAATCGCAACTGCACCGCGCCCGACAACTCGTCAAAACCCATATGGGGATGAGCGATGACTAACGACAACACAAACAATTTGCAAAGCGACGCGGCGCTGGACGAGGCCCTGGCCTCGCTCGCGCCTGGCCGGCCGCCGGCCCGCGACCTGTGGCCGGGCATCGAATCACGGCTCGGCACCCAGCCTGTCACGGCGCGCCGCCGTAGCCCATGGCGGTATGCCATGGCCGCCAGCATGGTGGGCGTGTTGGTAGGTGGCTTGGTGCTCGTGCCCAAAGCGCCGGAGCAGGCGCCCATCACTATTGCCAGCGGCCCGGCACCCGAGACCGCACAGGCCGAGCAACCCTGGGAGCCCATGCTGGCCACGTTCCGTCAGGCCGAGCGCGCCATCCGCACCAGTGCGAAACCAGTTGCGGCCTCGCCATCGAATACACCCGACAACGCGCAGCCGCTAGCCGGCACGCTGGAGCTGGAGCGCGCCATCAACAAATTGGAAGCGCAGTCGGCCGAGCTACGCGAACAACTCAAGACCGACCCCAACGATATCGACAACATTCAAACACTGGCGCGCGTCGAACGCCGTCGCCTGGAACTGATCCGCCTGATCACCGAGCTTGACCAGGCACCGGACGGAGGATTCTCCAATGCTGATGCATCATTCTGAGCGCGCGATAGCAACCGCCTTTCTCGCCCTGGTCTGCGTGGGCGCCGCCCATGCCGGCGAGCGCATCGATGAAACCCGCCAGGTTACCGAGTCGCCCACCGTGGAGGTCGAAAACCTCAGCGGCAATGTCTCGATCAAGGGTTGGGACAAGGCCATCGTTCATGTCACCGGCAGCTTGTCGCCCCACGCCGAAGGGTTGGACATCACAGGCGATGACCAGCGCCTGTACATCCGCGTGCGCCACCCCAAGCACGCCCATCATGGTTGGGGGCACAAGACACAGGGCGATTCCACACAATTGGAGTTGCGCGTGCCTACGGCCACCAGTATGCGGGTGAAAACCGTCACTGCCGACATCGACATCCAAGGCCTGACCGGCGAGCGGCAAGACCTGCGTAGCGTTAGTGGCGACATCGACATCCGCGAGGTGATGGGCACACGCCTGTCGGCGCATACCGTCAGCGGCGACATCGACAGCCGCGCCACTGCGGCCGAGCAGCGCCTGCAAACCGTCAGCGGCGACATCACCAGCCGGGGCGCCGTTGCCATGCTGGAAGCCGAGACGGTTAGCGGCAATATTGACGCGCTGGAATTGCCTTCTGAATTCTCGCTGGGCACCGTGTCGGGCGACGTCGTTGCCATTGCCAAGGCGCTGGTACACCGGGCGCGCCTCAGCAGCACCTCGGGCGGCGCCGAGTTCGAGGGCCAGTTGGCCCGCACCGGCGTGCTAGAACTTGAAAGCATGTCGGGCAATGCCGTGGCCCGCCTGCGCAGCAGCCCGTCCGAGATCTACGCCAAGTCGTCTTCGGGCTCCATCCTCAGCACCTGGGGCGAGCCGGTCAAACCCAAATACGGCCCCGGCGCTCGGCTGGACTACTGCACCGAAGGCAAGGGCGGCGACGGCCGCGTCGAAGCCGTGAGCTTCTCCGGGAGCGTGCGGATCAGCGACTAAAGTTTTGGCGTCGCAGTGCGGCGCCCACCGAATGTGTGTTCACCAGCCATCACCCCCGGCAATACGCTGAACACACGTGCCCTGGCTACCTGTTACTTCGTGGGTAGTCGGGGTTTTTTATTTGAGAGGTGAAAATGTCTCAAGAACGGCCGTTCACATCGCGACTTCTGAGCGCGTTGCTATAGTGTTTGCGTGCAAGTGCGGTGAGGTTTTGAGGCGAATATACGGATTGGCACAAATCTGCAACTGGCTTTCTGTATATTGATTTTTGGGCGTCGTCTGAATGAATCTTTGGGTTTGTGTCCGGTTGGGAATCGTGTTGGCGACCGCAGTTACCTCGTTTTTCGTTCCGCTCGAGGCGCAGGCGGCGCCACATATCGGTTGGCCGTCACTCTCAGCAATAAGCGCTTTCTGTTGCGTTGCTATCGTTCTCGTTATCGGATTGCAGGCGCTAAACCCGCTGTCCGCCAAAGTGTGGCGAGTGCCAGCGTGGCATCGTAATCCTTTCAATTTCAGAGACCCCGGCCAGTTTTTCCACCTCGGCGCCTTCGTATTTCTGGCTCAAGGGGTCGTCATGCTGGTGAGGTTCGTATTTTCCTCGGTCGCGTTCTACCCCGAACTACTACTTCCGCTAGCCATCGGTGGCAGCGTGCTTATCGGGCTGTCGCTGGTTTCAGTCGTTTTCCGGTTCAAGTATCGTGAACAATGATGCCCAACAATGCCATTGAGCGGGACGCATATTCCGCTACGCGCTTCGCGCTCCACTCCAAATGCGCCGCTCATGGCAAGCGTTAGAGAACATGCGAAGGCTTCGTATCTATTTATGGTTTTCTCTGATTGCTGGCCTGCTGTCAGGGTGGGTTGTTGGGAGCATGTGGAGTTTTCAGCACGCGTTGCCAACCTCTGATTGGGCTGTAAATGGCGTCCCACTCTGGGAACGCTGGTGGCAAAAAGGTGCTTGGTTCTTGGAGGGCTTTCTGCCGGCAGCTGCAATCGGATTTGTTGCCGGCCCATTTCTGTACCATCTGATTCCGTCAGATGATTGGATCAATGCGGATCCGACTGGTGCTAGAAGAAAGTGGGTTTCGCGTATTGGGAGTGCCCTTATGTATATATTTTTTGGCGTCCTTATCGTTCACTTTTTATGGGTCATTTCGTATGCCCTCTAACGATGCCATCGAGCTGCACGCATTCTCTGCTACACACTCCGCGCGCCACTCCAAAACGTCCCTCATGCAAGGCGTTAAGCCATAACAATCCACTGTAATGTGGCTGAAGTTTCCGTCTGTCAGTTTGAGGAGCAGTCGATTAGCTGAATTCGACTGGCGCGGCTATTTGCTAGATTCCAATATCGGTGTCAATTCGGCGACGGGATAATTCACAAATAACCAATGGGGAGGTCGTCAAATGCTAAAACGCATTGCCACAATAGTCTTTCTGGCTAGTTGCACGGTTGCGCTGGCACACGAGCCGAGAGTTGTTCCGCCGGGAAGCGTTCCGGAGATATCGTTCCCAGGGCACAAGACCTATCTACTGTCTGAATCTGGCGCCACAGCGTCAAAAGTGGCCGTGCTCGAGCTCGAACTTCCTGCACGGACATTTGGTGCCCCGCCGCATGTGCATTCGAAAGAAGACGAACATTTTTACGTGCTGAGCGGCCAAGTCGAATTCCTTAATGGCGACAAGACTGTTTCCGTCGGCCAAGGCGGTATGGTGGTTCTGCCACGCGGAGGACTGCATGGCTTTTGGAATCTATCGGATCAACCTGCAAAGCTGCTCCTGATTGTGACTCCCGGAGAGTTCGCGTCTTTTTTTGATGCCACTGTCGCGGAGATCCGAAAACAAGAGCCGAATAATCCAAAGCTTGTTGGTGAAATAATTGCGAGAGTCGCCGCCAGCTACGGTGTTAGCCTACACCCGGACACAATCCCTGAATCAGCAGTCCCAGTCCTGCCGAAGTAGTTGGCGAGAAATTTGTGATGCGACAACTATGATTTGGGGCATCGCGTGGTTTGAGACGGCGTTGGGCAGGACATTTGGCCGCTCATGTTGGCAGTGTCGAGTGGATCAGGTCAGGCACTCGGAGACTTCTCGGGCGACTCGGTCACCAGACTCAAGCGCGCCCTCAATGTAGCCCACCCACTGCTGGGCTGTTTCGGTGCCTGCCCAATGAATACGGCCTGCCGGCTTTCGTAGGCTGTGTCCAACCGAGGTCAGCAGGCCAGGTGGCATAACGCCGACATAACAACCCTTGGCCCACGCGTCCGTCAGCCAGTTGTAATCAGCGTACCCGGTAGGTTTCCCAGCCTCAGGGCCGAAGTACTCGACTAGGCTGTCGAGCACTGCCCGTTTCCGATCCTCCGCCGGCGCGTCTGCATACTCAAGCGCCGCAGCGCCATCAAAGAATCCGACGAGTGCACCACCCTTCGATTCCGGCCAGGACGCATCGAACACGGTGTTGAACGGCAGTCGGTGACTGACAGCTTCGCCAGACAAGCCATTGGCTCGCCAAAACGGCCGGTCATAGGCCACAACGGCTTTGATCACCGAACCCATTGGCGATTGTTCGGCGAGTCGGGCCCGCGCAACAGGCAAAGCCGGCTGCCAATCAATCTTGCCAAGCAACGCGGGGGGCACCGTGACGATGAGCCGCGGTGCCCGAAACCGGCTCGAATCAGTGACGACCTCGACGCTGTCGTCGCTCTGGACAACGGCGCGCACTGCGCTGTTCAGCAGAACATTGCCTGCCAGTGGGGCAGCCAAGCCCTCAGCCAATTGGGGCATTCCGCCATCGACAATGTCGGCTTGGGCACCGTCCGTCGTGTCCGTCAGTGCCTCGAATCCATTGTTTGATGCGCAGTAGAACAGGAAGTGCAAGAACGACAGTGCCGACGGTTCGGCCGTGAGCACCGAGCGCACAGCAATGTCGAAGATCTCTCGCGCACCGCTGGTGCGTAGTTTTTTGTCTGCCCAAGTTGCCAATGTTTGAGCGTCCAGCCGTTCGGCGCCTTCGGCTGTCCAAGGGGCAGCGGGGTCGATCTTGTTGGACATCCGGTTGAGTTGGCGAATGCCAAGCTGCAGTTCGATCAACGCTGGCCATGACACCTTTGGGATTAGTCCGGAGTAGCGGCGCACCTGTCCAGGCGAGTCGCCAGTCAGTTGAAGCAACTTGTCACCTTGCGTGTATTGCGGCCGGACAGACGCGCCAGCACTGTTGGCAAGCGCACGAAGCCGCTCGTGGCCCTTGCCGATCCACTGCCCGCCAACATCGACCGGCGACCCATCGATGTGATCAATGCGTGTGCGGCCGCCGACGCGATCGCGTGCTTCCAAAACCAATACCTTGTGCCCATTCTGGTGCAGCGTGTTTGCGGCTTTGAGCCCTGCAAACCCTGCACCGATCACAATGGCGTCAACGGTTGTCTGATCGGCGGTTTCTGGGGGCATGGTTTTGGCTCCAGGTAAATCGGTAGTCGCGCGGCCTGAGGCGACACTGTTGCCGCGGCAGCATCGCGGCCGGCAACAACTGCAGGATCACACATCCAAAGCCAGGTTTGCTGAGCAACGCCGATATCGATCTACTTGAAAACCAACGGTGCTGTTATCGTGAGTCAGCATCAGTAGCCTGTCCCCTTGTTTCTGTCCGCGTGCTATGAAGAGGAGATAACGAGACAAGAACAGCGTGAAATCATCCGCGCCAGTCAATGGGTGACGCATGCGCGTAGATGAATAAATGATCAATTGCGGAGGAGCAATAATGAAGAGTCCATTAGAGACGACCAATAACAAGCCAAAGGCCTCGCTGCGTTCGCAAGTCATGCGCGCAGTGGACTCTTTTGCATTCCCGTTGCGGACATCCCACTACGTCGAACTCGTCAACCCGCTGTGGTCAACGCACAAGATGCAAGCGAGGGTGGTGAAAGTCTGGGATGAGACCCGGGATGCCCGCACGATTACCCTCAGGCCAGGCCTCAATTGGCGGACCCACCGCGCCGGTCAGCATGTTCGAGTGGGGGTGCCCGTCGGCGGTAAGCACTACACGCGCACCTACACGATTTCTTCTGAGCCGGAGCGCGATGATGAAACCTTCACCATTACCGTAAAGGCCATCAGCGACGGCAAAATCTCGCCGCACATCGTGCGCAACATCAAAGTGGGCGACTACCTACCCATTGGCCTGCCTCAGGGCGACTTCTTCTTGCCTGACGCCCAGCCGGTGCTGCCACTTTTTATCACGGCGGGTAGTGGTATCACGCCGGCGATCAGCATGATTCGCAGCTTGATCGCGAAAGAACGCCTGCCCAACACCGTGCACATCCACTATGCACCGCATGAATTGGACGTGATTTTCGGTAAGCAACTGCGTGAAATGGCCGCGACCCATGAGCGCTATCAGCTACATGAAGTGCATACCCATAGTTATGGGGAGCTGAAGCAAACCAAAGGGTATTTCAACGATGAGCAGATCAATGCGCTGTGTCCGGATTGGCGAGAGCGAGAGGTTTACGCCTGCGGCCCACCCGGCTTGGTCGCAGCCTTAGAGCAGCACTTTGAAAAAGCGGGGCGCAGTCGTCACCTCAATATCGAACGCTTTCTCGCTGACTTCGCGCCGGTTCCCGATGGTGCTGTCGGCGGACTCGTTAAATTTGCCCGCAGTGAGGCTGAAATCGAAGCGAGCCACGACATGCCATTGTTGCGAGTCGCGGAAGAAGCCGGGTTAAACCCGCCGCACGGCTGTCGCATGGGCATTTGTCACACCTGCAATACCACCCTGATCAGTGGCTCGGTTCGCGATCTGCGCTCAGGCAAACTCATCACTGGTGATGGCAGCACCGTGCAGACCTGCGTCTGTGCAGCGGCTGGCGACTGTGTATTGGACCAATAGGAATAATAATTATGTTTACTCAATCTACCGGTTTCCCAAAGCACCTCAGCACCGAACAAATTGAAGAATTTGGACGCGAAGTGGATGCCATTCGCGATGAGGTTTTCGAAAACCTGGGCGACCGTGATCGCGCCTACATTCTGCGCCTAATCCGAGCAGAGCGGTTTATGGCCCTGGGCGGACGTTTCATCATGTTGTTCAGCATGTGGTTGCTGCCGGTGTTCGGCCTGCCCTTCGGCGGGTGGCTCCCCTTATCACTTGGCGTGGGCTTTGGCGCTGTGTTGCTTGGCTTGGCAAAAATTCTCGAGAACATGGAGATCGGCCACAACGTCATGCATGCGCAGTGGGACTGGATGAAGGATCCGGAAATACAATCGAACACTTGGGAGTGGGATAACGTCGGGCCATCCGATCAGTGGATACATTCGCATAACGTCGTGCACCACACGTGGACGAATGTGATCGGGAAAGACCCCGACGTTGGTTATGGCCTTTTGCGCGTCACGCCGGAGCAGCGCTGGAAACCCAAGTATCTATTGCAGCCGTTCACCAATGCCATCCTTGCTTTGCTCTTCCAATGGGGCGTTGGGCTGAACGACATTATTTGGGCGGACAAGACGAATGCGGGACCGAAAAAAGTCCTGTTCAAAAGGTTCTTGAGAAAAGCCTACCGGCAACTTCGCAAAGACTATTTCTCTTGGCCGTTGTTCGCAGGCGTGCTGGCCGGAGTGACCGGCTGGGCACTCGGTGTCGAAATGCTATCGACTGCGTTTATCGCCATCGGTATTACGCTGCTCGGCAACTTGCTCGCCAACGGCATGCGAAATGTCTGGACGAACGTGATCATCTTCTGCGGCCACTTTCCCGACGGGGTGCATCACTTTCGTCCAGAGGATATTGAAGGCGAAACACGCGCTCATTGGTATGTTCGCCAGCTAATGGGTTCATGCAACATCAGGGGCGGCAAGCTGTTCAACATCATGTCGGGGCATTTGAGTTTTCAGATCGAACACCACTTGTTCCCGGATATGCCGAGCAATCGCTACCCAGAAGTTTCGCTACGCATACAAGCGCTGACCGAGCGTTACGGCTTGCCCTACAACACCGGTTCGTTCTTCCGACAATATGGCACCACCACGTTAAAGATTTGGCGGTTGGCATTCCCAGGCGGTGGCCAAGTGGCGACAAGCTAAAGGTACAAGCGATTTTGACCTGCTTCCCAAGGGTTCAGTCCCGTAAGCACGGACGCCTTCGGGCGGGGCGCGAATGTTGGCTTCGGGCAGATTCCTGCCTATCGAAACAGGTTCTGTCGATCAGGCGGCGGTGGCCAATTTCATCATCGGCGTAATGCCACTCAGGGCCATGCTCGGCCGTCCGTTGTTGTAAGTCCAGAGCCACTTCGTGGCGGCTTCTTGGACGTCATAGATTGATTCAAAGATGTCCTGGCTACCTGTGGCTTCGTGGGCCGCCGGCTTCTATTATTGTTGCGTGTTTGAGCGGTGCTCAGCCAACGGGTCGATCAACCCAAACCTTAAGTTGGTCTCGTCCGCCGTCCTTTGCTGCATACATGGCGCGATCAGCGCAGCGGATGAGTTGATTAACGATTTCTGTGCTATCCACCGCGAAGTCGCCCAGCGGTTTGGGGGCATAGATTGCCAAGCCCGATGAGCACGTCAGCGTGCCGCTCGAAGATGCGGGGCTCTCGATGCCAAGGGCCCGAACCTGTTGTAGGACGTGCTCCATTTGTTCCTGCGCAGCAGGCTCGTCCGTTGTAACTTGCATCAGCAGGAACTCCTCGCCACCCCAACGGCAGGCCAAGTCGCCTGCTCGTTTACAGGCAGACGTCAACACGCGCGCGACTTTTTTGATCGCCTCATCGCCAGCGTCGTGGCCGAGTTTGTCATTCAGTGCCTTGAAGTGGTCGATGTCGAGCAGTGAGACAGACAACGGTTGCAAGCTGCGCGTTGCGCGCCGTACCTCAAACCGCAGCATTTCGGTCATGTGGTTGCGTTCGTAGAGCCCGGTGAGGTCATCGATGAGCGAATCATTGACGGACTGCATCAAGGTTGCAATCAGCTCGGCACTCTCACGCCCATACCGTTGCTGGCCGTGTTCAATGAGGCGCGATTCGTCCTTGGCAAAACACAAGCAGCCATACGACACCGAGGATGATTTCACCGTCCACGCAGCGAACATCCGCACGTTGCGATCTGGCCGGGCAGCCTGCGAGCCCTTAAAGCGATTATCGATACGAATATCCGGGATGATCGCGCTTGATTGATCCAGGGCTTCAAAGATTGCGCCAATTTCTTCGCAATCTAGTTTGTCTTGGGCGCTCGATTTGTGTTCCGCATCTCGTGCAAAAAATAGCGGCAAGCCTTTTGCCGCTGGTTTGAACCAAGCAATGTCAGTCCCGGTCGCTACCAGCGCTAGCCTGAGCGCAATTTGCAGGCCACGGGGAATGCCCCGGCGGTCCATCGTATATGGCAGCTGCTCTAGCTTTTCTTGTGCTGACATCTACGATACGGGTGTGCGCCAATAGGCATCATGGCCCGCATTGCTCCGTAGCGACAGCGCTTTTTGCCGAACTAGATGGCTGGGCATCGCCGGCAACGGTTTCTTGCGTGCGCGTGTAGGGGCACTGCTCGCAGCAGGTCTGCGCGATGTGTTGCCAGCGGTTTGGCGCTGATTCATCCGGGCTGCAGCCCTGTTCGCACTACTCAGTTCAACAAGTTGGATTGCATGGTTTTCAATCCTGTGCCGGCAATAGCGTCAACCGCGTCATGCAAATCCTCCAAATCCACCTTGCGCTTTTTCATCAGGCGCCGCGTGACGTCATCCAAGTTGGCTTGGTTGTCGGTCTTTGCGCGGATTTCGGCGTCGAGTTGCTGAAAAAACAGCACCGCGCGGGCGGTGCGTGGGCCGGTGGAGTTTTTCGCTTTCAGGGTTTTGATGTCGGCGCCCCATTCGGCCAGGTCGTCCAAAACCTTGGCGTGGCGCTCGGGTGTCATGCCGCCGGCGCGGCGTAGCAGCTCGATGGCGTAGAACTCGGCGATGCCTTCGGTAATCCAGTCGTAGCCGGATTTGTCGCGCACGCGCGTGGCCATGTGCACCAATTCGTGGATCAGCGTAGAGGTGTAGTTCTCGCTGATAAACGGCCGGCTGGAGTGCATGTAGAACGAGTTGGGGGAAGACAGCCCGCCGCGCCACATGGGGTCGTCGGCGCTCACTACCAGCACTTTGCGCGGCATGTCGCCAAAGGCATTGCGCATTTCGGGGAACACCCAATTAGCCAGTGCCAGCACGACGTTGCGCTGGATGTTGCTGCCAAGCGGCGCAACGACTGCAAGTTCGACGCCGTCGATCATTTCGCGCCGGCTGCCCACCTTGCCGGCAATGATCCAACCCACCGGCCGGTCGAATGAGCGCCGCGGGTTGGTGATGACGAACGCATCGTCGGCGTTGTTGCGGGTGTAACCGGTGTCAACAAACGTCCAGCCTTTTGGCAGGTCGAACCGCAAGCGCGTGCGTGAGTCGGCACCTTTGGTGAGCAACACGGCGGCCGACGGGAACAGGTCGTCACCGCGCACGATGACCCAGTCGTCGGTGATGCGGGCGTCGAACTCGCCGGGGTCGCGCTCGTTGTCGATGGGGCCGTAGCGGTAGCGCAGGGTGCCGCCTTTTTTGGGCACATTCCATGTGACGGTCTCGCCATCAATCTCGATGCCTTCGCCTTCGATATTGCCGTAGCGCGCAGGCTCCATGGTGAAGCGAAAGCGCTTGGCGCGGCCGGTGTCGGGCTTGACCGTCATGGTCACATCCGCGGCCTTGTCGGCCGGCACGAAGGCCACGGTGTAGTCGATCAGATAGTCCGTGCGCGCCTCGGCGGGCGTGGCGGCGGCCAGCCACAAGGCGGCTAGCGCGGTGATGGCAAGTCGGGTTGCGGGCATGGGCACCTTCAGGGAGCGGTTGGCGTGCCATTGTGACCGCATCGGCCCGCCAATTACTCAACGTTGCGCTGACGCGCCGGCACGCGTGTTGCCTGATAGTGGCGCGTCTCGTACCGTAGCAACCCTTGAGGCCGCGCCGATGCGGCAAGCACGTTTCGAGTATGGAGGTGCATCGTGGGTGATGCTGAAATGGTAGTGGCAGTAGTTGCGATTGGCTGCGCCACCGCGGTGGCGATTCGGTGGTTCAAGTCACAGTCCGAGGCGGCGGGAGCCGACCAAACGCCGCGCATCGACAAGCTTGAAGCCCGCGTGCAGGCGCTCGAGGACGCCGTCAGCGACCCCGAACATCAACTGCGCGAGCAATTCCGCGAACTGGAATCCGGTTAAGCCGAAGCGGGGCCTTTGCCGACCAGGCCCAGGGCGATGTCCTTGCGCATGGTCAAGATCACCACATTGGCGATCCACACACCAACGGCCATGAAGAACAGCGTGCCGCCGTCGGTGGCAACCTGGGTGTTGTTGACGCCTTCGACCACCTCGTCGCCCACCACGATTCCAAGCGGCGTGGCCAAGTGAAAGAAGATGGCGCCCGAGATGATGGCCAAGCCCAGTGCGGCGCCCAGCACTTGCAGCTTGCGCAGCGCCGGCTTGTAGTGGCCGCCAAACTGACCGGCAAGCAGCAAGATCGACGCGACAAGTTCGGCGCTGCCAACCACGTTGGCCGAGAAAATCCCGCCGGGGTTGAACAAACCGGCAATGCCGAAGGTGTCGGCTGCCCACTTGTCCAGCGTGCCGAAGATCAGCAGTGTTTCAGTCGCACCCGCAAACTTGAAGAACAGCGACTGGATAAACACAAAAGCCACAAAGATGGTCAGTGCGGCCGGAAGGTATTGTCTGCCCATGGTGGGCTCCCCGATGAAATGATGCGCTCAGCTTAGCCCCGCATTCGCACTGGCACTAGCGCTTTACGGCGCACGGCAGTCATGCGGGCTTGGCATAGCGCACGGCCAGGATCTCGTATTCGGCCGGCCCGGCGGGCAAGCGCACCACCGCAACATCATCCACCGCCTTGCCGCGCAGGCCGCGTGCCATTGGCGAGTCGGCGCTGATCCAGCCACGGCCGGAATCGACCTCGTCGGAGCCGACAATGCGGTATTCGTGCTCATCGCCAGCCTCGTCGGCCACCGTCACCCAGGCGCCAAAGAACACGCGCGACGGATCATCCGGTTTGCCGTCCACCACCTGCAGTTCATCCATGCGCTTGGTCAGGTAGCGCAAGCGGCGGTCGATCTCGCGCAGTTCTTTCTTGCGGTAGATGTACTCGGCGTTCTCCGAGCGGTCGCCCTCGGCCGCAGCATCGGCAAGCGCCCGCACTACGGCCGGGCGTTTTTCACGCCAGATGTGTTGCAGCTCGGCCTGCAGGGTGGCGTGGCCTTCGGGCGTGATGTGGGGTGATTTCAACGATACACCTCACGCCTGTGGCCGATTTCCAGCACAAGCACGGTCACGCGCTCGTCTTCGATTTTGCAGATCAGCCGGTAGTCGCCGACACGGTAGCGCCACAATTCGCCGCGTTCGCCGCTTAGTGCCTTGCCGGTTCGACGTGGGTTTTCAGTGTTGGCAACGCGCGTTCGCAGATATTTCGCGATTCGCGTCGCTGTTTGTTTGTCGAGTTTGCGTAACTGTTTTTGCGCTGTGCGCGTCAGCTCAACTGCCCAGGCCAAGTTCGGCCTCGATGTCTTCCAGGCTTACACGGGCCTCGCGCCGCTCGAGCGCTGCGAGGCCGCGCAAATAGTCGTCGCGGTCTTCAAGGAACTGCGCAATGGCTACGCGCGCGTAGTGGCTTTTGCTGCGGCCGGTCTCGGCCGCAAGGCGCGCAAGGCGTTGTTCGGTTTCGGGGTCAAGGCGTACACCAAGCATGTTGACGCTCCGTGCAAGTGTTTAACAAGTTTAACGCGAGTTTGGCGCAATGACTATTCGCCGCTGAGTTTCGCTCCGACCGGAACGTCATGGCTGCCCGGCGGTGGCGGCATGTCGTCGGGGCAGAAGAAGTCCGGTGCCAGCGGGCCGCCAGGGGTGACGGCGTATTGGTCCCAGTCGCGGTTGCCGGCCTCATAGAGCACGATGTCGTCCATGCAGTGCTGGCCGGTGAACTCGCGGCTGGGCTTGGTCAGGATCTCGTAGGCGGCGTCAGCCATGATCTCGGGCGTACGGCTCATCTTGGTCAGTTCGTCGCCGCCCAGCAGGTTTTGCACAGCGGCCGTGGCGATGGCCGTGCGCGGCCACAGCGTGTTGCAGGCGATGCCGTCTTTCTCGAACTCCGCCGCCATGGCCATCATGTAAACGCTCATGGTGTATTTGGCCATGGAGTAGGCCGGGTGGTTCTTGAACCACTTGGGCGAGAAATCCAGCGGCGGCGAAATGGCCATGATGTGCGGGTTGGCGGCTTTTTTCAGGTGCGGGATGCAGGTGCGCGACACCAAATACGTGCCGCGGCCGTTGACTTGGTGCATCAGGTCGTAGCGCTTCATCGGCGTTTGCAGCGTGCCGGTGAGCATGATGGCGCTGGCGTTGTTGATGCAGATGTCCAGGCCGCCAAAGGTTTCGACGGTTTGATCGACAGCGGCCTGCACGCTGGCTTCGTCGCGCACATCACACACCACGGCCAGCGCCTTGCCACCGGCGGCTTCGATTTGCTCGGCAGCGGTGTGAATGGTGCCTTCCAACTTGGGGTGCGGCTGGTCGGTCTTGGCGGCTACGGTCACGTTGGCGCCGTCCTTGGCGGCCTTGAGCGCAATGGCCAGGCCGATGCCGCGCGACGCGCCGGTGATGAACAGGGTTTTGCCGGAAAGGTCGGCCATGGGTGTCTCCTTGGTGTTTGCTGTCATTGCGAGCGCCGAAGGCGCGCGGCAATCTCGTAGGGTACTGCCGATGTGATGAGATTGCCGCGGCGCTACGCGCCTCGCAATGACAGGCCCCTAAGTTAGGGGGCGGGCCGGGCGTAGCCCGGTCAGGGGTGTGGGAGCAAAACGGGTAAGGCTTTGCGCAGCAAAGCCCCGAGCGGCTAGCCCGCGCGGATTGCCGCGGCGCTACGCGCCTCGCAATGACAGGCCCCTAAGTTAGGGGGTGGAGACGGATTGAGGCAAAGCATTGTTTTACTCCGTCGAACGCCCGGCTACGAAGTGGGCGGGCTGGACCGGCGGGCAAGCTGTTTTTTTCATTTTGTCATTCCCGCGAAAGCGGGAATCTAGCCCTAATCATGCGCGCCAAGATCAAATGGCTAGGTTCCTGCTTTCGCAGAAACGACGTCAATGTTGTATCCCTGCGCAATGAAAAAGCTGTCATTGCGAGCGCCGAAGGCGCGCGGAAATCTCGTCACGGACTGCCAAGGTGTCGAGATTGCTTAGCTACGCTCGCAATGACAGGTGGTGATTAATCCTTGTTTTGCTTCGCCAAACGTCGCGCCATGCGGTCAAAAAACCAACCTGTCGCCTTGGCGGTAATACCCGGCGCCACAGCCGTCGAGGCCGCCCACGCTCGGCCAGGCAAGGCGGTGATGCGCGGCGGCTGGTTGCGCACCGCTTGCACCATCCAAGCGCCAGCTTCGTCCACGTCCATCATCGGCAGCTTTTTATACAACGCGGTGGGCGCAGTCATCGGCGTGCGCACCAGTGGGTAATTGATGATGGTTGTTGGCAAGGTGTCGCGCAGCTCGGCGGCGAGGCTGCGGGTAAAGCCTTCGAGCGCGTTCTTGCTGGCCACGTACGCCGCGAAGCGCGGCGTGGGCATTTGCGCGCTGACACTGGACACCTGCACCAAATGCCCGCGCTTGTGAGCAATGAAGTGCGGCAGCAGCGCTAGCGTCAAATGCACGGGGCCGAAGTAGTTGATGTCCATCAGCCGGCTGAAGTCGTGCGGGCGTTCGATGGCATCGACGATTGGCCGGCGAATGGACTTGCCGGCGTTGTTGATCAGCACATCAATGTGGGTGTGCTCGGCCAGCAGACGCTCGGCGGCATCACGCACGGCGTCGGCGTCGCTCAAATCCACACTCAGCGTGCTGGCGCGGCCGCCGGCTGCTCGTATCTGCTCGGCGACCTCGGCCAGCGCATCTTCGCGCCGTGCCAGCAACACCATGTTGGCGCCAGCCGCAGCCAGTTGCTTGGCCCCGGATGCGCCAATGCCGCTGGACGCGCCGGTGAGGACGATGGTTTTTCCTGCAATGTTTGTCATGCGCAAACTGTGCGGCAGCAGGTCTCGCGTGTCCACCGCCAACCGGCGGGGAACATTCGCCGCCCTTGAAAGTCAGTTGCAGTACCCCCATGCCTGCGGCACAAGCCGCAACCCGCGTGGTTGGGGCAACAATCACAAACCAACACGAGTGGGACACACCCGATGCTGACAATTGAATCGCTGAGCAAGCGCTTCGGCGCGCTAACAGCGGTCGATGACCTGTCGTTCGAGGTTGCTCCGGGCGAAGTGCTCGGTTTCCTCGGCCCGAACGGCGCAGGCAAATCGACCACCATGAAAATGATCACTGGTTTTCTCACGCCCAGCGCCGGGCGCGTGACTGTCAATGGCGTTGATGTTGGCAGCGACCCGGTGGCGGCCAAGGCACAGATCGGCTACTTGCCTGAAGGCGCGCCGGCCTATGGCGACATGACCGTGCGGGCCTTTTTGCGCTTCGTCGCCACAGTGCGCGGGCTGGACAAGGCCACCATCGATGCGCGCATTGACGAGGTCGTTGATGTGATCTCGCTGCACAGCGTGATCGACCAGGCCGTCGAGACGCTGTCCAAAGGCTACAAGCGCCGCGTCGGGCTGGCCCAGGCCATCATCCACGACCCCAAGATTCTGATCCTCGACGAGCCCACCGACGGCCTCGACCCGAATCAGAAGCACGAGGTGCGCAAGCTCATCCAGAGCATGGCCAAAGACAAGATCATCGTCGTTTCCACGCACATCCTCGAAGAAGTGACGGCCGTATGCAGCCGCGCCATGATCATTGCCAACGGCCGCGTGGTGTTCGACGGCACGCCGGGCGAACTGGCCGAGCGCGGTGACGCGACAGCGACCAACCGCATGGACGATGCCTTCCGCGCACTCACGCTGGGCAATGACGCAATGGAGGCCGCAGCATGATTGGTACGATTTTCAAGCGCGAGTTGCGGGCGTATTTCGCCACGCCGCTGGCCTATGTGTTCATCGTCATTTTCTTGGCGCTGTCGGGCGTGTTTACGTTCTACCTTGGTAACTTCTACGGCCGCGGCCAGGCTGATTTGCAGCCGTTTTTCGGCTTTCACCCGTGGTTGTATCTGCTGCTGGTGCCGGCCATTGCCATGCGGCTGTGGGCCGAGGAGCGCAAGAGCGGCACCATCGAACTGCTGCTGACACTGCCGGTGACCATGTGGCAGGCGGTGCTGGGCAAGTTCCTCGCCGCTTGGGCCTTTGTCGGCATCGCGCTGGCGCTGACGTTTCCGATGTGGATTACGGTCAATTACCTGGGCAACCCCGACAACGGCGTAATCATCGCCGGCTACCTCGGCAGTCTGCTCATGGCTGGCGGTTATCTGGCCATTGGCGCCTGCGTGTCGGCGGCCACCAAAAATCAGGTGATTGCATTCATCGCAGCGCTGGTGATCTGCCTGCTGTTCACACTATCCGGATTCCCTCTCGTCCTCGATGCCTTCTCGGCCTGGGCGCCGCAGGCGGTGGTCGAGCTGGTGTCGTCGCTGTCGTTCCTGAGCCATTTCCAGGCCATCAGCAAGGGCGTGCTGGCACTGTCCGACCTGCTGTATTTCCTCGTCATGATTGGCGCCTGGCTACTGGCCGGGGCGATTGTCATCGACCTCAAAAAGGCGGAGTAAGGCGATGAGTCAAACAAACAACACCAAGTTCTTTTCACGCTCCGGATTGCTGCTGACCGCGATTGGCGCCTTGGCCATCATTGCCGTGGGCAATGCGCTGCTGGGCGGCGTGCGGCTCGACCTGACCGAGAACAAGCTCTACACCCTGTCGGATGGCACCAAGAACATCCTCAAGGGCCTGGAAGAGCCGATCAATTTGTACTTCTTCTACAGCCGTGAGGCGGCCAGCGACATCCCGCAACTGGCCACCTATGCCGGCCGCGTGCGCGAGATGCTGCGTGAGATGGAAGGCATCGCCGGCGACAAGCTCAAGCTGACCGAGATCAACCCCGAGCCGTTCTCGGAGGAAGAAGATCGCGCCGCGCAGTTCGGCTTGCAGGGCGCGCCCCTGGATGGCGGCGACTCGCTGTATTTCGGCCTGGCAGCCACCAACGCGCTGGACGAAACCCAGGTGATCCCGTTCTTCCAGTTGGGCCAGGAGGCGATGCTGGAGTACGACCTGTCGAAGCTGGTCTATCAGTTGTCGCAGAACTTCAAGCCAGTGATCGGCCTGCTCAAGGGCATCGACATGGGCGGCACGCCTAACCCGCAAACCTTCCAGCCCACGCAGGAATGGTTGGTGCTGGATCAGTTGCGGCAGTTCTTCGAACTCAGGACCATCAACGCCAGCGACACCAGCTTGCCGGATGACATCGAAGCGCTGATGTTGGTGCATCCGACCGACCTGAGCGACGAGCTGACCTACGCCATCGACCAGTTCCTGCTGGGCGGCGGCAACGCGCTGGTGTTCATCGACCCCTACGCCGAAACCAATACGCAAAGCGCCGGCGGCATGACCGAAGATCCGAAAGCGGTCAGCTCCAACCTGGCCAAGATACTCGAGCCGCTGGGTTTGAGCATGGACGAGCAGCAGATTGTTGGCGACAACGCCAATGCGCTGGTTGTCGGTGGTGCCGGTGGCCAGCAGATCTACCACCTGGGCCTCATCGGCCTGGCGGGCGAGGCTGATGATGTCGTCGTCGATGGGCTGGAGCAGGTCAACTTTGGTTTTGCCGGCGCTTTGAATATCGACCCCGAGGCCACAACCGAGATCACGCCGCTGCTGCAAACCAGCGCCGAGTCGGGTTTGATCCCGGCGTTTCGCGTGCAGCCTGGGCAGAACCCGAACCTTCTGAGGCAGGGTTTTGCCACCACTGGCACCCGCTACACCGTCGCGGCCCGTGTGCGTGGCGAGGCTGAATCGGCATTTGGTGATGCGCCTCCGGAAGGCGTTGAAAACGCCGACCACCGCACACAGTCCGACGGCCCGGTGAACCTGATCGTGGTCGCCGATACCGACCTGCTGCGTGATGGCCTGTGGGTGCAGGTGCAAAACTTCCTGGGCCAGACCATGGCCACACCGTTTGCCAGCAATGGCGACTTTGTCATCAACGCCAACGACAACATGCTGGGCAGCGCCGACCTCATCGGCATTCGCGCCCGCGCCAGCTTCTCGCGGCCGTTCGAGGTGGTCGAGCGGCTCAAGCGCGAGGCCGACGCCGCCTACCTGGGCAAAGAGCGCGAACTGCAACAGCGGCTGGCGGAAACCGAGCGCAAGATTGCCGAACTGCAAAGCCAGAACGAAGGCGGGCAGGGCTTGATTTTGACGCCTGAGCAAGAGGCCGAGATCGAGGCCTTCCGCGCCGACAAGCTGCGTATCCGCAAGCAATTGCGCGATGTGCGCCATTCGCTGTCGGAAGACATCGACGCGCTGGGCACACGCCTGAAACTCATCAACATTGGCCTGGTGCCATTGCTGCTCAGCCTGGGCGTGCTGGGCCTGGCCCTGCTGCGCCGCCGTGGAGGCTCGCGATGAACAAATATGTAGTTGGTGGCATCGTCGCCGCCCTGGTTGTGGCTGCCGTGGCGCTGAACCGCGATAGCAACACCGTGGATGAGCAAGCGCTGCTGTTGCCGGACTTGGCCAATCAGCTCAACGACGTCACCCGCATGCGCATCCAAAATGGTGGTTCTACCGTCACGCTGGTGCGCAGCGACAACACCTGGCAGGTCGGCGAGCGCGACTACCCGGCAAAGCTGGGGCAGGTGCGCCAGACGCTGATCAGCCTGGCCGAGGCCACCGTGTTCGAGGCCAAGACCAGCAACCCAAGCCTATACGAGCGGCTTGGCGTGCAGGACTTCGGCACCGGTGACGGCGACAACACGCAAGTGTTGCTGTGGGCGGGCGAAACCCAGATCAGCGGCCTGCTGGTGGGCGAACACGCCACGCAGCCCAGCGGCACTTATGTGCGTGTGGTGGGCCAGCCACAAAGCGCATTGGTGACGCCGCGTTTGAATTTATCGACCCAGGTCACCGCGTGGCTGGAGCCGGCGCTGACCAACATCAAGCCGGCTGACATTGTGCGTATCGAAGCCGAGCCGCTGGGCAGTGCCGCCTACGTGATTGCTCGTGACGACGATGGCTTGGTGTTGCAGGACCCGCCCGCCGACCGCGCGCCCAAACCGGCGTCAGTAGCGCGCGTCACGCGCGTGCTGCAGAACCTGCGGCTGGACGACCTGCTGCCTGCCGGCGAAGCTGTGGCCGTGGATGCGTGGAACCGCGCCGTGTTCACCACCAACGACGGCCTGCGCGTGGCGTTGGAACTCGCTGATGACGGCGAGCGCAAGCTGCTCAAGCTCAAAGCCGGTACTGCGCCGCTAGTCGAGACTGCGGATGACGACGACGGCGCAGCCAGCGAAGGCGGCGCGTTGCCACCCGCCGACCGGGCCGAGGCGCTCAACGCCAAGGCTGACGGTCGCGTGTTCGTGATTCAGGGTTACAAATTCAACGACGCGACCTTGAAGTTGGAGCAACTGCTGGAAGCTGCCGCCGAGGAATAGCACCCCGGTTGTCATTGCGAGGCCCGCAGGGCCGCGGCAATCTCATCGAGTGGCGCCTGCGTGACGAGATTGCCGCGGCCCTGCGGGCCTCGCAATGACAGGAAAAACTGACATATGCCGTCATTCCTGCGAAAGCAGGAATCTAGCCGTATCCTGCTGGCAAAACGTTGCGCCAAATTGCAATGGTCAGATTGCCGCGGCCCTTCGGGCCTCGCAATGACAGGACGGCTCAGCGCAGGCTTGTTTACTGCACCCGCTGGCGCAAATAATTCAGCACATCAATCCGCGTAATCAGGCCGATAAACCCGGTGTCGTCTTCAACGATCGCCACACGATCCTTGGCAAAGATCGGCAACAGATCATCAATGTCGGCATCCACGGGCACGGTGTCCAGCGTGGTGACCATGTGTTCGCGCACCGGCGCATTGAATTTGGCGGCATCGGCATGCACGGCCAGCAAGATGTCCGATTCGTCGATGATGCCGGTCAGCTTGTCGTCTTCCATCACCGGCACTTGTGACACATCGTCGATCTTCATGCGGCGATAGGCCTGGATCAGCGTGTCTTCCGGCCGCACGGTGATGGCGCTGCCCTCGGCATAGCGGCGGGCGATCATGTCCAGCAGGTTGCCTTGCTCGGGGCGCCCCAGCAGGCCCTAGGCGAACATACAGTACTCG
>JAAFAL010000042.1 GCA_018222345.1 bacterium | reverse complement strand
CCAGTTGTGAGCACTGCGTGCACCAACTCCCCACCTGCACAATGCAGCGCCCGAACAAGCCGGGCAATACACTGTCCAAGGCGTCTTGCTCTAGCGCCAGATATTGCTGGCCGCGTGGCGATTGTTGCCAATGAGCAAGCGATTCCGCACTGAGAACTGGGCGATGAAAATCCATGACCGCACTATAGCCGATTGCCACTGTGGCGCGGCGGAGAAAACTTGCCCAAAGCCGGCAAGTTCGTGCAAGATCAACCGCTTAGAACAGCCATCGCGCGGGGGCGTGTTGGCACAATTACGACTGGTTACGGCGGGGACAGGGGCATTGAATTCACCAATTAAATGGCGCGTAGGCGCATGCGTAGCCGTAGTGCTCGGGTTGCTGATGAGCACGCCGCAGGCCACTGCAGATGACGCCTCGAGCAACAGCCTATGGCCGCGCCTGCAGGCGCAGCTTACGTTGCAGGAGCACTACGACCATCCCAAAGTGCAGAAGTGGGCGCGCGACTTTTCCTCACGCCCGCACGAACTGCGCACGCTGGTCAATCGCTCCAAGCCCTACCTCTACCACATCGTTGATCGCATCGAAGCCGCCGGTGTGCCCGGTGAGATTGCGCTCATCCCGTTCATGGAATCCGGCTTCGACCCCTTCGCCTACAGCGAGGGCCGCGCAGCAGGGCTATGGCAGTTCATGAGTCCAACCGCCAAGCGCTTTGGCCTGCGCCAAAGCTGGTGGTACGACGGCCGGCGCGACGTTACCGCCTCGACCGAAGCGGCGATTCGCTATTTGGAATACCTGCAAGACCGCTACGAAGATTGGACGCTGTCCATTGGCGCCTACAACGCCGGCGAAGGCCGCATGTGGAAAGCCGTCCGCCGTGCCAAGGGCGGGTCGCGCGCGTTTTGGGATTTGGATTTGCCGGGCCAAACCCGCGCCTACGTGCCGCGCATTTTAGCGCTGGCCGCAATCATCCACGACCCCGCCCGGTACGGCGTGCGCTTGCCGGATGTCACCGACAGCCCGGAAACCGCGCTGATCACCCTCCCGGGCCAAGTGGAGTTGGACGTCGTCGCCGAACTGGCCGACATCAGCCCCGAGTGGATTTACAAGCTCAACCCGGCGTTCAACCGCTTTGCGACTGACCCGGATGGCCCGCATCACTTGCTACTGCCAGCCGACCGCGCCAATGACGTCGCCGAGGCCGTCAAGGCCTTGCCCGCCCAGCAGCGTGTGCGCTGGCTACGCCATGAAGTGGTTGCCGGCGACACCCTCGGCGAAGTTGCACAACGCTACGACACAAGCGTGAGCATCCTCAAGCGCATCAATGGTTTGCAGACGACGACGTTGCGAATCGGCCAGGAGTTGTTCGCACCGACATCCACGCACGCCACGGAACTGGCTGGCCTGCCCAGCACCCACCGCGCGCGGCGCGGCATTGCCCAATACACCGTGCGCGGCGGCGATTCACTGTGGACCATTGCCCGCAAGCACGATATGAGCGTCGGCCAACTGGCCAAGCTCAACCGCGTGTCACGCAAAGCCGTGATCCGCCCCGGCCAGCGGCTGCGCGTGCATGGCAAGGGCGCCGCACAAACCGAGCGCACAGTGACCTACACCGTGCGCAGTGGCGACTCGCTCGGATCGATTGCGCAGCGCTACAAGGTGTCGCCGCAATCCATTGCCAGCAACAACGGCATTACCCGGCCCGACCTGATCCGCCCGGGCCAGCGGTTGAAAATCAAGCTGGATGTGCGGGAACAAAGCGACGCCTGAATCCTCCAAGGCTAGGCCACGACGGCTACAGTTCGCCGCCGCAGGTTGTTATCCTTAGCAGTCTCGTGGCGCGTGACCCCCGCCGCCCACACGCTGCCGACACGTTTGCTCAATCGCTGCCACACGGCCCGGATGCTGCCTTGACCCAATCTGCCTCGCCATTTTCAATGCTGCGGCTCGCTTGCGCGGCTGCTTGCTGCATGGCTGCGGCGCTGCCTGCGGTTGCCATTGACCAGGACAGCATCGACGCCCAGCGCGCGCAGTTGCGCGAGTTGGACCAGCGTACGCAAGTGATCAAGGCCGATGCGCTAACGCTTAACCGCAAGCTGGACGCGCTGGATCGCGAGGTGATCGGCGCCGCGGGCAATGTGTTGACGGTGTTTTATTCGGTCACGCTCAACAGCTTTGTCACTGAATCCGTCACCGTAAAGATCGACGGCGCGCCGATTACCATTGAGCAATATGACTACAACGACGCCGTGCAACTGACCTACGGCGGCGCCGACCGCGTGATCCGTACCGCGGTGCGACCAGGCGTGCGCACAGTCGAAGTTGAAGTGGCCGGCCGCTACGCCGACGACAACCGCGACGCCCCGCCGGTGCGGCGCTCGGTGCTGCACGAAGTGGGCATTGGCAACCAGCCAGTTGGCGTGGAATTCGTGCTGGGCTGGACCGGCGCGCGCCGGGCACCGAAAGTGGATGTACGCCAGTGGGAACTGACCGGCCAACTGGCGGCGCAGCCCATCCTGGTCACCGAACGCGGCACACGCACCAGCGAAACACCGGCCAGCATCACCCTGCGCGAGCTCGAATACCTGCTGGAGACCGACCGCCTGTTCTCGGCGCTGACACTGCTGGCCGAAGAAAACCGCATCAAGATCGCCGACAGCGAGCGCGCCACCGCGCGGCTGTATGAGGCCCGCGCGCTGCTGGGCTTTGGTTTGCATGACCGCGCCGAAGCGGCATTTTCGGAACTCGCACAAGAAACGCTAGACCCCGAAGTGCGCAATGCCGCGGTACTGGAACTGGCCAAGTTCGAATACACCCGCGGTTATTACGATCAGGCCATCGTCACCTTGTTGCGTGACCTGCGTGAACCGGTCACCGAAGCACACGAAACCCGGCGCCAGGACCTGCTCGGCCGGGTTTACATGAACCGCGGTGAGTTCGACCAGGCCGTCGCCGCATTTGATGCCGCCGGCAAACGCGGCAAATTGCCCGCCTATGCGCGCTACAACCTTGGCATCACGCTGGTGCGCGAAGGCCAACTCGACGAAGGCTTCGAACTGCTGGAAGACGTCGGCACCATGGGCCTGCCCAGCGAGGAAATGCTCGCCCTGCGCGACAAGACCAACCTGACACTGGCCTACCAATACCTCAAGCAAGACCGCTACGACGACGCCAAGGACGCCTTCCGCCGCATCAGCCTGCGCGGGCAGTACGCCACCAAGGGCCTGCTCGGCTACGGCTGGGCGCAGTACTACGCCGCCAAGCCCGACCAGTTCGACCAGGACTACACCGCCCGGCCTACCGACATCGGCAGCCTGGGCGTGCTGATGAAGCCCAGCCGGGCCAACCTGAGCTTATTGGAGCGCCTGGGTATCGGCGTGAATGACGCCGACACCGCACAACAGAATTACACTGAGCAATTGCGCCGCGCATTGGTGCCGTGGTCGGAGCTGCTAGGCCGCGATCAAATGAACCATGCGGTGCAGGAATCATTCCTCGCCGTGCCTTACGTGCTCGACAACCTCGGCGCACACCAGCAAGCCCTGGGCTATTACACCCGCGGCATCGAACTGCTGGAAGAAACCCGCCGCCGCATCGACAATGCCGAGCGAGAGGTCAGAGCCGGCCGCATGATCGAAACACTGATCCGCCGCGACCTCGACTCCGAAGCTGGCTGGAACTGGTCGGTGACTGACCTGCCGAACGCGCCGGAAACCTATTATCTGTACAACCTCATCGCCAGCACACGCTTCCAGGAAGCCTTGAAGAATTATCGCGACCTGCGCTTTGTCGGCCGCGTGATTGATGGCTGGCTGCGCCGCATCTCGGCTTTCGACAGCGACCTGGCCGCCGCCGCGCGCCCCGCCAACCCCGACCGCACGGTGTCCGACGCCCGTCGTAACAACACTGGCCCGCTGTTTGGCGACATCGCCATGGACTTGTCGATGGATGAGCAGCTATCAGCCGAGCGCCTGCGTGAACTGGAAAAAGACCCCGAAGCCACTGCCCAACTGGTGCGCAAACAATTGGAGTTGGCGCTGGCCGCCCGCGCGCCGCGGCAATTGGAGGGCGTACGCGAGGCACCCACCAGCAGCAAGGCCCAACTATTGCGGCCTCAATTGCTACAACTGCGTGCGCGCACCGATGAACTGGTGGTTGCGCAGCGCCAATTGCTTGAAGACATGGCGGTGCAGGAACTCGATGGCCAGCGCAAACAAGCTGAGAACTATCTGGTCGAGGCACGCTTTGCAGTCGCCCGGCTTTACGACACCAACGAGGTGTCCAACTGATGGCAACCGCTCGTCGCGCGCTGACCGCAACCGCACAAAACACCCTGCTACTGGCAGCCGCCGCTGGCCTGCTGGCTGGCTGCGCCGCGCGGGTTGACCCCGGCCCGTCAATCCGCTCGATTGCCAAACAAAGCCCGGATGAAGCCTTCGATGTGCGCGAATCCGAGCGCGTGCAGCAAAACCAGGAACTGGCGATCGAAAACTATCGCGCCATCCTGGAATTGTCGGCGGACAACGAAAAACGCTACGAAGCCATGCGCCGCCTGGCCGACCTGCAGTTGCAGGTCGGCGAAATCAACCCGCAGTTCGAAGTCGAGCAAGCGCAATCGGAAACCGAGTTCTCCGATTCGGTCGAGTTGTATCATCAACTGCTGGCCGAGCGCCCCGACGACCCCAACAACGACCGCGTGCTCTATCAGTTGGCGCGCGCCCACCAAAACCGCGGCGAAGAATCAAAATCGGTCGAGGTGCTGGGCCGCCTGACCGAGCAATTCCCCGACTCACGCTTCGCCAAAGATGGCGTCTATCGCCGCGCCGAATTGCTGTTCCGCATGCGCCGCTTTACCGAGGCCGAGACCAACTACCGCACGGTGGTCGATTACGGGCCTGACAACCAGTTCTTCGAACAAGCGCAGTACAAACTGGGCTGGTCGGTGTTCAAGCAGTCGCGTTACATGGACGCGGTTGCCGCCTTTGTGCCAATCCTCGAGCGTGAGCTGCCCGCCGGCCAGGTGCCGGACCAGCGCGAAGCTGCCATTGAAGGTGTTGAGCAACGCGACAAGGAGTTGGTCGAGGACGTGCTGCGAGTCGTCAGCTTGTCGTTCGCCTATATCGAGGGCGGAAAATCGCTGAAAGACTTCCTGCAAAGCAACGGCCCGCTGCGCTTTGAGGAATTGCTGTTCGCCGATCTGGGCAACCGCCTGTTGGAGCAAGAGCGCTACACCGACGCCGCCGCCGCATTCCGCGCCTATGTCGATTACCAGCCCGGCACGCTGGACGCTCCGCGCTTCCAGATTCGCTCTACCGAAGCGCTGGTACAGGGCGGCTTTACCGAGTTGGCCATCGGCGCGAAAGAAGAATTCGTCTCGCTGTATGACTTCGAAAGCAGCTTCTGGGCCACGCGCACGCCGCAGGACGCCGATGTGCAGTTCGTCGTCGAAGCCTTGCAGCGCGACCTGGAAGAAGTCGCCCGCCATTACCATGCCGAGGCGCAATCCGACGAAACACCTTTGCAGCAACGCGCCAGCCGCTTTGAACGCGCCGGCAACTACTACTTGCGCTACACGCAGTTGTTCCCGGCCGACGAGAAAACCCCGGAACTGCAATATCTTTACGCCGAAACGCTGTACGACCGTGGCAACTACCAAACCGCCGCCGACGCCTACACACGCGCTGCGTATGAATATGGCGCCCACGACAAGGCCGCCGACGCCGGCTTTGCCGCGGTGGATGCCAGCCACCGCTATGCCGAATCGCTAAGCGATGGCGCCGGGCGCGGCGATGCGCTGCAGGCGGCCAAAGATCAGGCCGTGCGCTTCGCCGACAATTTTTCCGACCATCCAGAAGTGGCCCGCGTACTCACCCGCGCCGCCGAAGACATGTACGCCCTGGAGCAACTGGACGCCGCCGTGCAATTGTCCGAGCGCGTCACCCAGCGCGACGGCGTCGCGCCAGAACTGCTGCGGGCCAACTGGCAAATCATCGGATTGTCGCGCTTTGATCAAGAACAATTCGCCCAAGCCGAGACCGCGTTTTCCAACAGTCTGCAACTGACGCCAGCCGAGGACGCCCAGGCGCGCTTCGATGTTGGCGAGCAATTAGCGTCGAGCATCTACAAGCAAGCCGAGGCGGCGCGCGAAGCCGGCAACTTGGAACAAGCCGTCACCGACTTCTTGCGCGTTGGCAGCACCGTGCCCAATGGCTCGATCCGCCCGACGGCCGAATTTGACGCCGCCGCCGCGCTGATCAGCCTTGAAGCTTGGCCGCGTGCCGTGCAGGTGCTGACCGGCTTCCGCAGCCGCTACCCCGGCCACCCGCTGCAGGGTGAGGTCACGCGCCGCCTGGCAACCGTGTATCTGGAAGACGACCAGCCGATCAAGGCTGCGGGTGAGTTGTCGCGCATCGCCAACGATGGCACTGCGCCCGCCAGCGACCGCCAGGCCGCCGCGCTGCAAGCCGCACAGTTGTATGACGACAACGGCGCGCTGGAGCCTGCCGCGGTGGCCTACTCGAACTACCTGTCGAGTTTCGCCCCACCGTTTGATGAGTCCATCGAACTGCGCCAACGCCTGGTCGAAATTTATACCGAACTGAACAAGCCATTCGAGGCCAACTTCTGGCGCAACGAACTGGTCAATGCCAACGCCGCAGCCGGCAGTGGGCAGACCGACCGCAGCCGCTTCCTCGCCGCCAAGGCCGGCCTGGTGCTGGCCGAGCGCGCGCACCGCGAGTTCGACCGCATCAAGCTCACCCTGCCTTTGCAGGCCAGCTTGGCGCAGAAGAAAATCGCCATGGAAGCTGCGCTGGATGCCTACAACCGGGCCGCCGAATCGGGCGTGGCTGAAATCGCCACCGAATCCACGCACAAGGTCGGCAGCATTTATCGCCAACTAGCCAAGGATTTGATGAACTCGCAGCGCCCGTCCGGCTTGTCGGAACTCGAACGTGAGCAGTACGACTTATTGCTTGAAGAACAGGCCTACCCTTTTGAAGAGCGCGCTATCGATGTGCTGGAAAGCAACGTTGCGCGCATGGATCAAGGCATCTACGACCAGTGGATTAGAGCCAGCATCAAAGCACTGGGTGAACTCAGCCCGGCCCGCTATGCCAAACAGGAACGCTATGAAAAGCCCGTTGCCATCATTCGCTGACACACGGTTCGTCGCTGTCGCGTTGCTGGCCGCGAGCCTGAGTGCTTGCGGCGGTTTCGGCGGTGGCGCGCGTGATGGTGGCGACGCCACGCAGGCGCCGCGCAACATCAACCTGCCGCCGGTGCCCAAAGTGAGCATCAGCGATGCTGCGCGCAGCGATTACGCGCAGGCGCTGAGCTATTTGAACAATGGAAACGACCAGGCCGCCGAGCGCGAACTGCGCCGCATGATCACGCAATACCCGCAGATTGCCGGCCCGCGCATCAACCTGGCGACCTTGTTGCTGGAGCAAGGTGACAATGCCGAAGCGCTGACCCTGGCCCGCGAGGCCATCGCCGCGAACCCGCGCTCGGCAGCCGGCTACAACGTGCTGGGCATGGCCGAGCGCCGTGCTGGCAATTTCGACGCCGCACGCAGCGCCTACGAAAATGCCCTGGCCGCCGACCCCAACTACGACCGCGCGCAACTCAACCTGGGCATTTTGTACGACTTGTACCTGCGCCAGCCTGACCGTGCGCTGGCAGCCTACGAAGCGTTCCAGGCCGGGCAGGACGGGCCCGACGCGCAAGTCACCATCTGGATCGCCGACGTCAAACGTCGGGCAGGAGGCAGTTGATGCAGCCGCCCAACACACAGCATTGGCGCGGCACGCTAGCTGCGGCAGTTCTGGCCACAGCCCTACCCGTGCTAGCCTTTGCGCAATCCGAGGACGACCCCGTGCGGCTCGAGGGTTCGACCATCCGCGGCGATCAGGAATTGCCCATCGGCTTGTACATCACGCCCTGGCGTGATTCGGCGCCCGAGCAGGGCATCGACAAGCCGGCGCGGCTGCTCGACGAGGCTTTGGTGCCCATCGACCCCGACGCCTTCCGGCGGCAAATGCTGTACTGGCAGGCCTTGGAAGCAGCGCGACCAAAACCCGAAGAGGCGCCCTGAGGCCCGGAACACTTTGAGCCTAGCCCACTAATTTTTTGCACACCGAGCAAGAGGACTTCCCATGGAAGTGTTTGGAACCATCATTCGCTTTTTTCAGCAAGGCGGCCTGTTCATGTACCCCATCGTCATTATTTTGGCGATTGGTCTGGCCATTGCGATCGAGCGATTCATCTTTTTGTCGCGCAGCCAGGCAGACAACCGCAAGCTGTGGGCCAAACTGCAGCCCATGCTGCAAAATGCCGACTATGCAGGCGCGCTGAAAATCACCAGCGGTTCCACCGCCGCAGTCGGCCAGGTGCTCAACTACGGCATCAACCGCCTGCGCAGCACCACCGACCGGCACGAGATCGAAATGGCCATGGAAGAAAGCCTGCTCGAAGTCATGCCGCAGCTTGAGAAGCGCACGCCCTACCTGGCGGTGCTGGCGAACATCGCCACCCTGCTCGGCCTGCTGGGCACCATCATCGGCTTGATCCAGGCGTTTACCGCAGTGGCCAACGTCAACCCGGCCGAGAAGGCCGACTTGCTGTCGGCGAGTATTTCGGTGGCAATGAACACCACGGCGTTCGGCTTGATGGTGGCGATTCCATTGCTGCTGCTGCATGCGGTGTTGCAAGCGCGCACCACCGAACTGGTTGATTCCATCGAAATGGCCAGCGTCAAGTTCCTCAATGCCATCCGCGTCCGCCCTGCCAGCAAGGCCGCGCCCAGCGCATGATCCACAGCCGCCTCAAACGGTTCCGCAGCAAAGATCCTGCGGAGATGAACATCACGGCGTTCATGAACCTGATGGTCATCCTGGTGCCGTTCCTGCTCATCACCGCCGTGTTCTCGCGGCTGGCTGTGCTGGAACTGGCGCTGCCGTCGCCCGATGTCGAGCAGACCGAGCCCGACCCCGATCGCCCGCGCCTGGTGCTGGTGGTGCGTAGCGACGGCATGCAACTGGATGACGAGCGCGGCGCGCTGCAAAGCTTTGCCAGGCAACCCACCGGCTACAACACGACTGCGCTGAATGACTTCCTGGTCGAGGTCAAGAAACGCCGGCCCAAACAGACCACCATCACCCTGATGATGGAACCCGACATTGCCTACGACGACATGATTCAGATCATGGACGCCGTGCGCGCACACCGCGTGCCGGATGAAGACACCGGCCGCATGACGCTGGAGCAACGCCTGTTCCCGGATATTTCCATCGGTGACGCGCCGCCACGCGCGGCAAGCGGCGACGCCGCAAGTGCGCCCAGCGAGGACGCAGGCCAATGATCAGTTCGCACCGCGCCGACCGCATGCGCAAGCGCAATGCCCGCAAGGGCCGCGTAGCGCCGATGAACATGATCTCGCTGATGGATATCTTCACCATCTTGGTGTTTTTCCTGTTGGTGAACTCAGCCGCTGTGCAAACCGTGCCCAGTGCCAAAGCGCTGACGCTGCCCGAGGCCTTTGAAGAAACACCGCCGGCCGAAACCATTACCGTGCTCATCACCCGCGAGCAGATTCTGGTGCAAGGCGAGCCGGTGATGTCGGTTGCCGCCGCCGAAAATGCCGAGGGGCGCGAATTGCCGGCGCTAGTGCGGCAGTTGCAGAAACAACCACTGGAGCTGTATCGCACGCAAGATTCAGTCGATACCGAAGCGCGTGGTGAACTGACCATCCTCGCCGACAAGGACACGCCCTACTCGCTGATCCGCAAAGTGATGCAAGCCGGTAGTGAAACGCGGTTCATCAAAATCTCACTCGCGGTCATGCAAAAAACCGAAGCCGAGGGGGCCGGCGCGTGAGTGCAGCCACTGTGCAAAACGCAGCGCCTGGCATGTGGGTGAGCAGTGAACTGTTCGCGCCCGAGGCAGTCGATGCTCGCTTCAATCGCGTGCTGTTTGTCGTCTTGGGGCTGCTGTTCGCCGTATCAATCGTCGTGCCGTTCTTGCAGTTTTCTGGTCTGGAGCAAGGCGGCGGCGACGAGCTACCCGACCGCTATGCGCAGTTGTTGCTAACCGATGCGCCCGAGGCCGAGGAAGACATTCCCGAGCCTGTCGTCGAAGAAGAAGTGGTTGAAGAAGACGAGCCGGTTGAGGAAGAAGTTGTCGAGGAAGACGCGCCAGTCGAGCCCGAACCAGAACCCGCCGAGCCGGAACAAGCTCCGCAGCAAGCCCCCAGCGCTGTCGATCAAGCCCGCGCACGTGCCGAAGAAAGTGGCATTTCGGCCATCCGCGATGCCTTTGCCGATTTGCGCGCCGATGATTCGGTTGCCGCCATCACCAACCCGTCGGCCTTGCTGACAACGGCACCCAGTGCCAGTACCAGTGGCGGCAGCAGCCGGCCTAGTGCCAATGCCCTAACGGGCGATGCGTCGCGCTCTAGCGGCGGCATCGACACCAGCCAATTGTCGCGCTCGACCAGTAATACCAATGTGTCGCAGCGGGAAACTACGCGCGTCAGCAGCCCGGTGCGTGAGCGCGGCGGCAGCCCTGGCCCGCGCACACCCGATACGCGCCAAGGCGCCGGTGGTGATGCGCCCACCAGCGGCCGCAGCCTGGAAGAAGTGCAGGTCGTGTTCGACCGCGCCAAAGGCTCGTTCTATGCCATGTACAACCGCGCGCTGCGCAGCAACCCGGCGTTGCGCGGCAAGGTGGTGGTTAAACTGACTATCGCGCCCGACGGCAGCGTGACCGACGCCAGCATCGTCAACAGCGAGCTGAACGACCCAGCGCTGGAACAAAAGATCGTCAGCCGCGTACGGCTGTTGCGCTTCGGCGCCAAGTCGGTTCCCGAGGCAACATTCGAATATCCGATTTTCTTCGAGCCGTCCTGAGCGGCCGGCCGTTTGCGGACAGCGGAGATAGACCCATGAGTGGATTCCTCACAGGCAAGCGCGCCCTGATCACCGGCATTGCCAGCCCGCGTTCGATTGCTGCCGGCATTGCCGAGGCCTTGGCCGCGCAAGGTGCCGAGTTGGCCTTCACATATGTGGGCGACAAGCTGCAAGGGCGCGTGGAGGCCGTGGCCGAGCAACACGGCTCGTCCATCGTGCTGCCCTGCGATGTCGCCAGCGATGCCGACATTGACGGCCTGATGGACAAGTTGGCCGGCCACTGGGACGGCTTCGACATCCTCATTCACTCCATCGGCTTTGCGCCGCGCGAGCTGCTCAAAGGTGGCTATTTGGAGTCTGTGACGCGCGAGGGCTTTCATATTGCCCATGACATCAGCGCCTACAGCTTCGCCGCCCTGGGCAAAGCCGCCCGGCCGATGATGGCCAAGCGCGACGACGCCGCGATGTTGACATTGACCTACTTGGGCGCCGACAAGGCGCTACCGTCATACAACGTCATGGGCCCGGCCAAGGCCAGCCTGGAAGCCAACGTGCGCTACATGGCGGCCGAGTTGGGCCGTGAGCAGATTCGCGTCAACGGCATTTCGGCCGGGCCGATCAAGACCCTGGCTGCCGCCGGTATTTCGGGCTTTCGTGACATGCAGGCAGCGACTGCCAATGCCGCGCCGTTGGGCCGCAATGTGACAGCGTTGGAGGTTGGCAACACCGCCGCGTTTTTGTGCAGCCCCTTGGCGTCTGGTGTCACTGGCGAAATCGTCTTTGTTGACGCCGGCTACAACATTATGGGGATGCCACCGGGCTGACCCCAAACGGCGGCATCCTGGGAATGCCGCCTGCCCAGTCGCCTCAGGAGCCCAGCGCCTCGTCGTCGGCATTCAGCCGGTCTTCATACACCTTCACCGAGATGCGATCACGCAGGCTGCTTTGCAGGCCTGTGAGTTCTTCATTGGCGTGGCCGCCGCGCAAGCGCGCCTGCAGAGTGCTGCGCTCGGCCGAATCCTTGTTGGGCACGGCCGGTGGCTTCACAGCTTTGAGCGCGATCAACACAGCGTCGCCAGTGGCGGTTTGCACCACCTCGAGGCTCGGCTGACCTGCCGCCGGGCCTGGCATACCGAACGCAGTGCGCACGACCTGCGGGTTTAGCGACGCATCGTTGCGGCCAGTACTTTCATTGCGCTCGATATTGCCGCTGTCAACCAGTGGTTTGTCCAGCGCTTCGGCAATCTCGGTAAGGCTTTGGCCGTCCTGCGCCATTGCCAGGGCGATGTCGGCCTCGGCGCGGGCTTTTTCGCGGGCACGCTCGCCCAGCATGGCACTGCGCAGTTGCGGCTCGACATCTTCGAACGGCTGCACTTCGGACGGCTCGTACGCCAGCTTGCGCAGCACGATGGCACGGTCACTGCCCACGCCAATCATGGCGCTGTTTTCTTCCAGGTCGAGCACTTCCGGCGAGAATGCGGTTTCGACGACATCACCAATTGACGCAATACCGGCACCGCCAGCGCGGCTGAACCACGGGCTTTGCTGCACTTCCAGGCCAACCGCTTCGGCAGCTACCTGCAGTGACTCGGGGTTTTCAAAGGTCAGTTGCTCGACCTCGTCGGCGATCGCCTGGAACTGCTCCTCGGCCAAGCGGCGCTGGTAAGTCTCGGTTAGCTGAGCTTGTACGCTGGCGTCGTCAAACGGTGTCACATCCGGTTCGCGGACTTCGTCCACGCGAATCAAATGCCAACCAAAGTCGGTTTCGACCGGCTCGCTGACAGCGCCTTCTTCCAAGGCAAACATGGCCTCCTCGAATGGGGTGACCATCATGCCGCGGCGCACCCAGTCCAGGCTGCCACCGTCCCGCGCCGAGCCGGCATCTTCCGACTCAGCGGTTGCCAGTTCAGCAAAATCTTCGCCACCTTCGACGATGCGCGTGCGCAGGGCTTCGATCTGAGCCTGCGCAGCATCGCTGTCGGTGTCGTCATCAACCTTGATAAGGATGTGCCGCGTCAGGCGCTCCTCAGGCGTCGAGAAGCGTGCTTTTTCAGCCTCGTACAAGGCGCGCAGTTCTTCCTCGGTGGGCTCACCGTCGGCCGACAGCGTCGCTGCATTGACGTCGATGTAGGCGACGCGGACGCGCTCATCGGTGCGGAACTGCTCGGGGTCGGCGTCGTAACGCGCCCGCAGCTCGTCTTCGCTGAGTTCAATACTGTCGCGGTAGTCGGCCTGCGCGAACGTCAATTGCTGGAAGCGGCGGGTTTGATGCTCTAAACGGTAGGCCAATTCGACCTCGCCGGGTACCGCAAACGACGAGCCGCGCACACCAGACTCCAACTGGAAGCGGGCAATGTCCTGCTTGACCAGCGACTCGTAATTATCGGCACGCATGCCTTGGGCCTGCAGGGTGCGCTTGTAAGCATCCGGTGAGAACTCGTCACCGACCTGAAATGCCTGTTGGCTACGGATGGCGTCAAAGGCCTGCGCCTCGCCAGCGCTGTAGCCCACCGAGTCGATATGCGCTGTCATCAGCCGCTGCTCGATCAGGCTTTGCAGCACGCCCTGGCGAAACTGCGGCGACTGCACCAGCGCCGGGTCGAAGTTGTCGCCCAGCATTTGCTGGAAGCGCTGGTACGACCGGTCGTATTGGTTGGAAAACTGCCGCTGGGTGATCTTCTCACCACCCACTTTGGCCAGCGCAGGGTCGGCGCCGCCGGAAGCGAACTGCTCAATACCGAAAAACGCGAAAGGCACGCAAATCACGCCGACAACGATCAGCGCCGCGGTACCTGTAGTCTTGTCTCGAATGGTCTGCAACATAGCGACTTGTTCTCTTGAGGAGCCCGTGGCTCCGGTCTGTCTCCAGCCGCCGCGGCCCACGACCGCGACCCAAGTCGCTTTCGCCGGCGCACGGCGTTGTCAATCGTACTGCAGCCGCCACCTTGTCAGTCGATGGCCTGGCACAACAGCCCAGATTGTTGCGGCACAGGGATGTGCCGCCATTTTTCAGCCTCGCTGAAAAATGAAGCCACCGGGAAACTTGTTTTCCGGTGGCGTGTTGAGGCCGCCAGGATGACGGATCTCAACGAGATAATGGCGGAGCGGACGGGACTCGAACCCGCGACCCCCGGCGTGACAGGCCGGTATTCTAACCAACTGAACTACCGCTCCGAGTTGTAGGCTGAGATCAGGCTCCTGCCCTACTAAGCCGCGGCTTAGCCGAAACAAGTTCGTCTAAACCTCCGCGCCTACGGCGCGGCGGAACATCCATGTGCCGCAACAAGTTGTGAACTTGCTAGCAGCTTGTGGAATGCACCAACCTTGCTCTCGCAAGGCGCGCGATTATACCCAAGTTGAAGCACGAGGAAAGTCATTTTTCACGATCCCGGCTACCGCAATGGCTACTTGTTGATTTGACACAGCGATGTGCCAACAGAAATTGCTGTAAGGCAATTTCTGGAGCCTCAAGGAAACCGCGTCCGCGCGTTTCAAAATCAGCGATTTTTCGGCAGGCAAGGCATGTTGAGCGCCGTTGAGTTTGCTCAACAAGCGAAACATAACGCCGCCTGCCGGAAAATTGGTGGGTGCTGACGGGATCGAACCGCCGACATTCGCCTTGTAAGGGCGACGCTCTACCAGCTGAGCTAAGCACCCGTGATGCTAGTCGATGCTATTCAACGCATAAAAAGGCCCAAGCGCTCCGTAAGGATACGCTTGGGCTTTGCGGGCAGCAATCTGCCCAACAGACGCGCTCTAGTTGATGGCGTCTTTCAGCGCTTTACCAGCCTTGAATGCAGGCGTCTTGCCAGCCGGGATGTTGATCAGCTCGCCAGTCTTGGGGTTACGGCCCTGACGTGCGGCGCGCTCGCGCACCTGAAACGTGCCAAAGCCAACCAGCGAAACTTTGTCGCCCGACTTCAATGCATCGGTGATGGTGTCGAACATTGCGTCAACTGCATTGGCGGCATCGGTTTTGGACAAGCCAGTGGCATTGGCAATCGCACCGACGTATTCAGTTTTGTTCATTGTGTCGTATCCCCTTTAGGAATTGTTACGGAGTCATTGAGGCTGCTGCCTCGATTTTGATCAGAGCAGTGCGAACCGGACGATGCAACGCGATCTGCTCGCTCATGAATTGCTGATGCATCTCGCCGAGACGGCGAAGAAGTTTCGGCGTGGGTCTCACTCGATGGCCGATTCGTGACGGTTTTATAGCAGTGGCTTCGGCGGCGAGTCAACGTTGCAAAACCGCCGCGAAAACTTGACAACACGTGGGTTTCCTGCAAGACGCGACCTAGTGGGCGCGTGTGCTTTCGCCGTCGCTGGAAACCTCGGACTGGCCGACGCTGACGTCCTCGTCGCGCGGGCTGGGCTGCTCTGTCAAGGCCAGTTTCAACACGTCGTCAATCCAGCGTACTGGCTCGATATTCAGCTTGTTCTTGATATTGCTGGGAATATCGTTGAGGTCCTTAACGTTTTCATGCGGTATGAGCACAGTCTTGATACCACCGCGGTGCGCGGCCAGCAGCTTTTCTTTCAGCCCACCAATGGGCAAAACTTCGCCACGTAATGTCACTTCGCCAGTCATCGCCACACTGGCATCGACCGGAATTTTTGTTAGCGCGGACACCAAACCCGTGGTGATTGCGATACCTGCCGACGGACCATCTTTGGGCGTTGCGCCCTCGGGCACGTGCACGTGCAGGTCCAGTTGCGCTTGGAAGTCGTCATCCAGGCCCAGCGTGGCAGCGCGTGACCGCACGACGGTGAGCGCCGCCTGCACCGACTCTTTCATCACATCACCCAGGCTGCCGGTGTGCGTCAGCCGGCCTTTGCCGCTGACGGCGGCGGTCTCGACGCTGAGCAACTCACCACCAACTTCGGTCCAGGCCAGGCCGGTGACCATGCCAATGCGGTCTTCCGACTCGGCTGCGCCGTAGCGGAACCGCGGCACGCCCAGATAAGTCTCGAGATTGCGCACGCTTACTTGCACGTAATCGCGCTTCTTGTCCTCAACCAGTTGCTTGACGACCTTGCGCGCCACCTTGGACAGGTTGCGCTCCAGGTTGCGCACCCCAGCCTCGCGCGTGTAGCGCTGCACAGTCTCGCGGATCGAGGCTTCGGACATGTCCAGCTCGTCGTCCTTGAGGCCGTTGTTCTTCATCACTTTGGGCAGCAGGTAGCGCTCGGCAATATTGACCTTCTCGTCCTCGGTATAACCCGGCAGGCGGATCACTTCCATGCGGTCGAGCAGTGGCGCGGGGATGTTCATGGTGTTGGCGGTGGCCACGAACATCACGTCCGAGAGGTCGTAATCGACCTCCAGATAATGATCGGCAAAGGTGGAATTCTGTTCTGGGTCGAGCACTTCCAGCATCGCCGAGGCGGGGTCGCCGCGGAAGTCCATGGCCATTTTGTCGATTTCGTCGAGCAGAAACAGCGGGTTGCGCACGCCGGTCTTGGCCATGTTCTGGACGATCTTGCCCGGCATCGAGCCAATGTAAGTGCGGCGGTGACCGCGGATTTCAGCCTCGTCGCGCACGCCGCCCAGGCTCATGCGCACGAACTTGCGGTTCACCGCACGGGCGATGGACTGGCCGAGCGACGTCTTGCCCACGCCAGGCGGGCCAACGAGGCACAGGATCGGGCCGCGCAGCTTCTTAACCCGGCTTTGCACAGCCAGGTATTCGACAATGCGCTCCTTGACCGAGTCGAGGCCGTAGTGATCTTCGTCAAGCTGCTCTTGCGCCAGATCAAGATCGATACGCACTTTGGTGCGCTTTTTCCACGGCGTTTTCAGCAGCCAGTCGAGATAGTTGCGCACCACGGTCGCCTCGGCCGACATCGGCGACATCATCTTCAGCTTGCCCATCTCGGCTTCGGCTTTGGCCTTCACCGTCTTGGGCATGCCGGCTTTCTTGATCTTTGCTTCCAGCTCATCGAGCTCGTTGCTGCCGTCTTCCGACTCGCCGAGTTCCTTCTGAATGGCCTTCATCTGCTCATTCAGGTAGTACTCGCGCTGGCTGCGTTCCATTTGTTGCTTCACGCGGCCGCGGATCTTCTTCTCGATCTGCAGCACGTCTATCTCGCCCTCTATCAGGGCGCTGATTTTCTCCAGCCGGCCGGCGGCGGTCGGCGTCTCAAGCACCGCCTGCTTTTCATCCAGCTTGAGATTCAAATGCGCGGCAATTGTGTCAGCCAGGCGCCCAGCATCGTCAATGCTGGCCAGTGAGGGCAGCAACTCGGCCGGTACTTTCTTGTTGAGCTTGACGTACTGCTCAAACAGGCCCAGCGCACTGCGCATCAGCGCATCCATCTCGGCAGTGTCGTCGCCGGCGTCGTCGGCCAACGGGGTGAAATGCGCCACCACGTAGTCATCGCGGTCGCGGAAGGCATGCACCTCAGCGCGCTCCGTGCCTTCGACGAGCACCTTGCGGGTGCCATCAGGCAATTTCAGTAGCTGCAAGATCGTTGCCAGGGTGCCGATGCTGTGAACATCTTCGACCACCGGATCATCGACCTCGGCGGTCTTTTGCGCGACCAGCAGAATTTTCTTGTCATCGGCCATCGCAGCATTGAGCGCGGCAACGGATTTTTCGCGCCCGACAAACAGCGGAATGGCCATATGCGGATAAACCACCACGTCGCGCAGCGGCAACACCGGGACGAGTTGATCTTCAGGCAAGTTGTCTTGCTGGGATTCGGCTTCAGTCTTGGACATGATGGCTCTCGTTGGCGCGCGCGGGTGGCAAGCCTGCCGGGTGCGTGCGGGGCGTACTTGTTACATGCGCCCGACATGGCGCGGATTCAAGCCCGCCGCCGTGGTCAGTTGGGGGCCGCGGCCCGCCAGTTCGACGGGCCGCCATGCGTAGCCCGCATGTTTCACGTGACCGCTTATTGGAAATTTTAATCCTATGATTGCATCCAACAATCTGGGATTCTTTGAAAAACCAGTTTGTACCGGCGCATCGCTTGCACAGCATCTGGCTTGTCTCGACCGCCCTGGGCTTGCTCTTCCCTCCAAACGTAGCTACGGCTACGTTTGTCAGTCCAGAGCGGCGCCCAGAACGCCCGTTCCTGCGCCAGCTACGGCGCATCACGTGAAACATCCGGGTTAGGCCGATGCCTCTTCCGGGAGCGCATCGGCCGCCGGGTTTTCGTACACGATGTAAGGCCGCGCATCACCATTGATGACGGTCTCGTCGATCACCACCTTGACGGCGTTTTCCTGCGACGGCAGGTCGTACATGACGTCGAGCAGGATGCTTTCCAGAATCGTGCGCAAACCGCGTGCGCCCGTCTTGCGGTCTTTGGCCTTGTTGGCCACAGCCTTCAACGCGTCGGGGCGGAACTCCAGTTCGCAGCCCTCCATGTCGAACAGCTTGGCGTATTGCTTGGCCAGCGCATTCTTCGGTTCGGTGAGAATGCTGATCAGCGCAGCTTCGTCCAGTTCTTCCAAAGTGGCGACTACCGGCAAGCGGCCGACAAATTCGGGAATCAGGCCGTAGCGCACCAAGTCATCAGGCTCGACATTGGCCAGCACTTTGCCCAAGTCCTGGGTTTCGTCTTTGGTCTTGACCTCGGCTGAAAAACCAATGCCCGACTGCTCGGAGCGCTGGCGAATCACACGATCCAAGCCGGCAAAGGCGCCACCACAGATGAACAGTATGCCGCCGGTATCGACCTGCAAAAACTCCTGCTGCGGGTGCTTCCGGCCGCCCTGCGGCGGTACGCTGGCCAGCGTGCCTTCAATGAGTTTGAGCAGCGCCTGCTGCACGCCCTCGCCCGACACGTCGCGGGTGATGGATGGGTTCTCGCTCTTGCGCGAAATCTTGTCGATCTCGTCGATATAAACAATACCGCGCTGCGCCTTATCGACTTCGTAGTCACATTTTTGCAGCAGCTTCTGAATGATATTTTCGACGTCTTCGCCCACGTAGCCGGCTTCGGTCAGCGTGGTGGCGTCGGCGATGGCGAAGGGCACGTCGAGCAACCGCGCCAGTGTTTCGGCCAGCAGCGTCTTGCCCGAGCCCGTAGGGCCGATCAACAGGATATTGGACTTTTGCAGCTCCACACCATCGTCGGCGCCCGCCGCGCCCAAGCGCTTGTAGTGGTTATAGACCGCGACGGCCAGCACCTTCTTGGCAGCCTCTTGGCCAATCACATACTCATCAAGTACAGCCTTGATTTCGATGGGCTTGGGCAGCCCGGCATTGACCGGCTTGGCCTGCAACTCTTCGCGGATGATGTCATTGCACAGCTCAACGCATTCATCGCAGATGAATACGCTGGGGCCAGCAATGAGCTTGCGCACCTCGTGCTCGCTCTTGCCACAAAATGAGCAATACAGCACGCGGCCGCTTGTCGTTCGATTCTCGTTAGCCATGATTTAGAGGGCCCGCCCTCGCGGGGATTCCCGTTGCAATGCCACCTTATATACGCGCCTGCGCGCAGCAGCACAATTGCAACAAAATGTTACTAATGCCTGAACAAGGCAATAACCGGGCCGATCAGGCGCGCCAGGGCGCCAAGCGGCACGGCCTACTTGGCCGCGCCCGGACGGCTTGACAGCACTTCGTCGATCAGCCCGTAGTCCTTGGCCGCATCGGCTGCCAGGAAGTAGTCGCGATCGGAGTCCTTCTCGATCTTCTTCTTGGTCTGACCGGTGTGGTGCGCCAAAATTTCGTACAGCCGATCACGGATGTACAGAATTTCCTTGGCGTGGATTTCAATGTCCGCTGCCTGGCCTTGGAAACCGCCCAGCGGTTGATGAATCATCACCCGCGAATGCGGCAGCGAATAACGCTTGCCTGCCGCGCCAGCGGCCAGCAACACCGCGCCCATGCTAGCCGCTTGGCCCAGACACATGGTCGAAACATCCGGCTTGATGAACTGAATGGTGTCGTAAATCGACATGCCAGCGGTCACCGAGCCACCTGGGCTGTTGATATACAGGTTGATGTCCTTGTCGGGGTTGTCCGACTCCAGGAACAGCAACTGCGCCACGATCAGGTTGGCCATATGGTCATCAATGGCGCCGACGACAAAGATCACACGCTCCTTGAGCAGCCGCGAGTAGATGTCGAACGAGCGCTCGCCGCGCGGCGTTTGCTCGACCACCATGGGGATCAGATTCAGGGCGCGGGTTTCGTTGTTCATTGAGTGTTTACTCGTGGTTGTCATTGCGAGCGCAGCGAAGCAATTTCGTCACGCTATCGTATCGTCATGAGATTGCCACGCGACCTCACCACTAGCAATGACGCATTTAGTTAAGCGTTCTCTTCGCCCTGCTGCGGATTCACCAGCTCGTCAAAGCTCAGCGTCTTTTCTTTCACAGTAGCCTTGTCGATCAAGGTGGCGACCACCTTGTCTTCCATGGCCATGGCTTTGACCTGCTGCATGATTTGCGGGTTGCCGCGGTAAAAGTTCAGCATTTGCTCAGCGTCGGTGCCGTCGGGCGGTGTGCCCACGGCCTTGGCCAACGTGGCTTCGACTTCGGCATCGCTCACGTCCAGGTCCTGGCTTTTAACCACCTCGCCCACTAGCAGGCTCAGCGCCACGCGCTTGCGAGCCTGGTCGGTGAACAGTTCATCGGGCAGCATTTGCTTGGCGGCGTCTTCTTCCTGCGGCATATTGGGGAAGCGCTGCATCGCTTCCTGGCGCAGGCGCGGAATTTCTTCCTCGATCAGGCTGCTGGGCACGTCAATGCTGTTGGCTGCCAGCAGCGCGTCCATCACCGCCTGCTTGCTGGCGTTCTTGACTGCTTTTTCGCATTCGCCTTCCAGCGACTCGCGCACCTTGGCGCGCAGGCCGTCTTCGCCTGCGCCTTCGTCAACGTTGAGCGCCTTGAGCAGCTCGGGGTCGTCCAGCGCGGGCAGAGCCGGCTCTTCAACGCTGTGCACTTTCACGTCAAACGTTGTCGCCTTACCAGCCAGGTTTTCGGCTTGGTAGTCGTCAGGGAACTGCACGTCCAGCACCGTTTCGGTGCCAGCGGTCAGCCCCTTGAGGCCCTCTTCCATGCTCGGGATGAAGCGGCCAGCGCCCAGCTCAACCTCGACATCTTCGCCCTTGCCGCCATCAAACGGCTCGCCGTCGAGCTTGCCCAAAAAGTCGATCTTGATCTGGTCACCATCTTGCGCGGCACGCTCGACTGGGGTCCAAGTCTTGTGCTGGTTGCGGATGCTTTCCAGGGTTTTCTCGACGTCAGCATCGACAATGCTGGCCGTGGGCGCCTCGATCTTGAGCTTGCTCAAGTCGTTCAATTCAAACTCCGGATACACCTCGAACGTAGCGGTGTACTCCAACGGCTGGCCGGCCACTTCGCTCTTGATCTCGAAGGCCGGGTAGCCGGCAGGCTTGAGGTCGAGTTGCTTGAGCGCGTCGGGGTAAGTCTTGCGCAATTGGTCTTCGACCACCTCGGCGCGCGCGGCCTCGCCATATTTTTGTGCCAACACCTTGAACGGTGCTTTGCCGGGGCGGAAGCCCGGAATCTTGGCGCGGCCACCAATCTGGCGGATGCGCGCATCGACAGCTTTGTCGATGTCGGCGGCGGGGAGTTCCACGCGCAAAGTGCGCGACAGGCCTTGGGTATCTACAACTGAAACGTCCATGCGGGTCTCGAAATCGGTTTGGTCAAAAGCAAACGCCCCTTCATTGGGGCGCTTGGTCAGAATTCAATCAACAATGATTGGTGCGAAAGGGGAGACTCGAACTCCCACGCCTTGCGGCACTGGTACCTAAAACCAGCGTGTCTACCAATTCCACCACTTTCGCAAGCGCCTATTGTAATGCGCGAAGGGGAGAGACTCGACAAAACTGACTGGATCAGTTTTGAGCGAGCGCGGCGAGTCCGAAGGATCAGGGCCAGGGATGACCCTGACAACTCCCACGCCTTGCGGCACTGGTACCCCTAGAAATACTTAAGGGCCAGCGTATCTACCAATTCCACCACTTTCACGAGCGCCTATTGTAATGCCCGAA
>JAAFAL010000041.1 GCA_018222345.1 bacterium | reverse complement strand
CCTTTGTGCAGCCCTTGGACAGCGACTCCGGCTACATGAATTAAATAGCCCTGACCATCATCCAGATCGGCCACGGCCGCGGCCTGCAGATCGTCGCCGAGGGCATCGAGACCCCGTTTCAGTTCGAATTTCTTCGTGAGCATGGCTGCGATGCGGTCCAAGGGTTCTTGATCAGCAAGGCTTTGCCGATAGATGAATTCATCGAAATGTATCAGCGGCAGTCGCACCTGGAGTTCGTGCCTGCACAGCTGGGGTAAACCGCGCCGCACTCTTTGCCATCCAGGCACAAAAAAACCCGCTTGCGCGGTTGGTTATTTCGACTATCCGCTGGCGATATGTGCCGGGTGGGATAGATTCGGGCCATCCATGGCCCTCAGCCCTTCGGGCCCGCCTTCGGCGTCCCGAATCGGCAGTCCTGCCGATTCGTCGAACCTATGGGTTCTCATCAAGCCACGCTCTGCGCCATGCACAAAAAAACCCGCTTGCGCGGGCTCTTTTGTGCATGGCGGAGAGTGTGGGATTCGAACCCACGTGGGACTGTACGCCCCCAACCGATTTCGAATCGGTGCCGTTATGACCGCTTCGGTAACTCTCCGGGAATCTCGATATTTTAACAGTTGCGAAGCAGTTCGAGCACAATACTTGGCACGATGAAGGAAAAAATCGCGCAATTTGGGCGGTCAGTCGCTTGGCAGCGGGCCAAGCGTTGCGCATTGCTGGCGGCAATCGTGGCAACCGGACTGCTCACCACTTGCTCGAATTCCGTCAGCCGACTCGACCAGGTTCAGGCGCTGGGTGTCCTGCATGTGGCCACCGTCAACCGGGCGACTACCTATTATGAGAACGCCGATAATCAGACGGACGGCTTCGACTACTTGCTTGCCGAGGCGTTTGCCGAACAACTGGGTGTAACAATCAACTGGCTTGTTTTACCCACCGAACAAGACGTGCTGGACGCGGTGGAAAGCGGCACTGCCGACTTTGCCGCTGCCGGCTTGGCCATTGCAGATGGCCTGCGAACACGCTTCCAGACCTCGCCGCCGCTGCGCAGCGTGACGCCACAAGTCATCTACCGCCGCGGCAATCGTCGCCCGCGCAGCATTGACGAACCCGGCCAGCGCATTCGCGTTCTGGCTGACTCTGCCGTTGAAGCGCGGCTGCGCAACCGTGCGGCAGACAGCGCTGCGCCACCGACCATCGTGCCGGTGCCGGAAACCGATGACGAGGCACTCAGCTTCGAGGTTGGCACAGGCACGCACCCACTGGCCGCCGTACGCTCCGACATTGTCGCGATCAACCGCCGCTATTACCCAAAGCTGGCTGTCGCGTACAACCTGGGTAGCCCGATGCCCATCGCCTGGGTGTTTCCGCGCCAGCGCGATGCCAGTATTTACAACCGCGCCATCGCGTTCATCGAGGACTATCGCGCCAGCACCGAGTTGGCGCGCATTCACGACCGCTTCTTCGGCCAGCTCGGCCGGCTGGATTACGTTGGCAGCCGCAAGTTTTCGCGCGATGTCGAACGTAAACTGGCCCGCTGGCGCCCCAGCTTCGAAAAAGCCGCAAAACAAACGGGGCTGGACTGGCGCTTGCTCGCCGCGGTCGGCTATCAGGAGTCACACTGGAACCCCGACGCCAAAAGCCCCACTGGCGTGCGTGGCCTGATGATGCTCACGCGCGACACCGCGCGTTATCTCAGGGTCAAGAACCGCCGCGACCCCGAACAAAGCATTGCCGGCGGTTCGCGCTACCTGCGTGAACAAATCGACCGCCTGCCGGCAGAAATCCCCGAACCCGACCGCACCTGGATGGCACTGGCCGCCTACAACCTCGGCCTTGGTCATTTGCTCGATGCGCGCACAATCACCGAACAAAATGGCGGCGACCCGAACCGCTGGGTTGATGTGCGCAGCAACCTGCCACTGCTCGCCCAAGCCCAATGGCACCGGCAGACCAGGCACGGCTACGCACGCGGCCACGAAGCGGTGACCTACGTGGGCAATATCCGCACCTACTTTGACGTGTTGGCCTGGGTAACCGATGGCGAAACCGACGCCTTGCCCCGCTCGGAACCGGCCGTGCCACCGCCGGAACTACCGCCGCCCGTCAACGACGAGGAAGACAATCCGCTAGATATCGACTCACCGATTTTTTGACGATCGGCGCCCATTGCCCCCTGAGTGAGGGGGCTGTCGCCGAAGGCGACGGGGGTGTGGGAGCGACAATGGTCACGGTTTGCAAAGCAAACCGCCGGAGCATCGCGCAGCGACTGCGAAGGACAACCCGTTGGATATTGACTCACCGATTTTCTGACGCTTGCAGCAAATCGGTCATTGAACTGACCACCTGCAACCAATCCTCGCCCTCCGGCGTCTATCCCTAAAGGTTTCGCGGCTCCGCCGCGGCCTTGCAACGACTTGACACGCGGGAACCTCCCCGCAACCGCCACGGTCTGCAATGTATGCCTAGCGCTGCCCCGCGCCGGCTTATGGGACGCAAAAACAGGGAGGGGGCATGAACTTAACCAAGCTTTCGATGGCAAACCCGGCGGCTGTCGTCGTCGTCGTGGTGCTGCTCTTGATATTGGGTGCTGTCAGCCTGAGCAGGTTGCCCATCCAGTTGCTCCCGAATATCGACCAGCCAACGATTAACGTTTGGACAGGCTGGCGCAGCGCTGCGCCGGCCGACATGGAATCGGTGATCATCGAGCAGCAGGAGCGCGTACTGCGCAACATCCCCGGCGTCGAGCGCACGCAAAGTGGCATCCGCCAGGGCAACGGCAATGTGCTGATGACCTTTGCCGTGGGCACCGACATGCAGCGCGCCTATCTCGACGTCATCAACCGCCTGCAGCAAGTGCCGGCACTGCCACGCGATGTGGATGGCCCGTGGGTAAACCTGGGCGGCGACAACTTCTCCGGCGGCAATGCAGCCTCGCTGTTGGTGCGCTCAATCAACGCCGACGACGCCCGCGACCCGGCCGACTTTCAGCAGGTCATCAGCGACGAGGTCGAACCACGGCTGTCGCGTATCTCAGGCGTTGCCAATGTCAACCTGCGGAGCTGGCGACCGGAAGAGGTGCGCATCACGCTGAACGCCCAACGCGCTGCAGCGCTGGGCATCCAGATCAATGAAATCGTCCAGGCCGTGTCCGGCGCGGCAGACATTTCAGGCGGCTTTGCCGATGTCGGCCGCCGGCAATACACCGTGCGCTTCCTGGGCAAGGCGCCGTTGGAATCGCTGGGCCAATTGATCGTGGCGCAGCGTGGCGGCCAGCCGGTTTACCTGAGCGAAATCGCCCGCGTTGACGTGCAGCGCATCGAGCAAAACGGCTTTACGCTGCGCAATGGTTACCCGGCCTACTACATCACCTTGTCGCAAGAAACCGGTTCGAACACCGTAGCCATTCTCGATGAGGTCAATCTAGCCATCGACGAGCTCAACGACGGCCCGCTGCAGGCCGACGGGCTGGCAATCGAGTTGTCTTATGACGCCTCGGTGCATATTCGCCGCGCCATCTCGCTGGTGCAGGGCAACCTGCTGCTGGGCGGGCTGCTGGCAACGCTGGTGCTGTTTGCCTTCCTGCGCAACTGGCGCGCCACGCTCATTGTTGGCATGAGCATCCCCATCTGCCTGTTCACGGCATTCGTCACCTTGGAGATTTTCGGCCGCAGCCTCAACGTCATCTCGCTAGCCGGCCTGGCTTTTGCCGTGGGCCTGGTGCTGGACGCCGCCATCATCGTGCAGGAAAACATTGTCCGCCTGCGCCAACTGGGCGAAACAGGCACGGCGGCCGCCATCAGGGCCGTGCGCGAAGTATCGCCTGCGCTGTTCGCATCCACCGCAACCAGCGTGGCGATTTTTGTGCCCATTCTGTTCATGGGCGGCGCCGAGGGGCAGTTGTTCTCCGACCTGGCACTGGCGCTTTCCATCGCCGTGATCGTCTCGCTGATCGCCGCATTGACCGTGATCCCGGTTGCCTCGGAGCACCTGGCCGGTCAAGCCGGTGCGCACGATGCCTTGGCCAGTTTCTGGGACAAGCTCACCGCCGGCGTGATGCGTGCGACCAATGGGCGGCTGATACGCATGGCCTGGATACTGGTGCTGACCGTCGGCCTGGGCGCACTGGCCTGGAGCCTGCTGCCCAAGGCCGACTACCTGCCACGGGCGAAAACAGACAACGTCTGGGCCAATTTTTCCATGCCACCGGGCGCCACCACCACCGCGCTGCGGGCCGATGTGGCAGACGTCGCAGTCGAGCGGCTCAAACCGTACATGAGCGGCGAAAAACAACCCAAAATCGCTTACTACAATCTGTCGGCGTGGGGCCAATGGGCCGGCAGTGCCATCTATCCCGAAGACCCCAAGCAGGCGGATGCGCTGATGGATGCCATGCGCAGCGACATCTTCCAGGGCTTGCCCGACACCCAGGCCTTTGTCAGCCAGGGCTCGCTGCTCAACTTCAGCGGCGGCGGCGCACGGCAGATCGACATGGACTTGCACGGCCCCGATCTGGACAAACTGTTGGATGCGGCAGCGGCCGGCATGGGCAAAATACGTGAGGTTTTGCCAGGCGTGCCGGTGCGGCCACGGCCCGGCCTGGAGATGGCCGAGCCGGAACTACTGGTGCGGCCCGATGACTACCGCATCGGCCAGGTTGGCCTCACGCGCAACGCGGTTGGCAATGCCGTGCGCGCCTACACCGACGGCATTTTTGTCGGCGAATACTTCGATGGCAATCAGCGCATGAATGTCATCCTGCGCGGTGAAGAATGGACCACGCCGGAGCAGCTGGCTGCCACACCGATCGCGACCCCGGCCGGCGGCCAGCAGCGCTTGGGCGACCTGGCCACGCTGGAGCGCACCGTCGGCCCCAGCGAACTGCGCCGGATCGACGGCCAACGCACAGTCACGCTGCGCATCTTCCCGCCCGAAGAAGTCACGCTGGAAGAAGCCATTGATACGCTAAAAAGCGAGGTGGAACCCAGCGTGCGCGCCGTGCTCGGCACCGACGGCAGCGTGCGCTACCGTGGCAGTGCCGACGGCCTGGAGGCCGCGCTCAAGTCCATGGGCAGCAATCTGATCTATGCCCTGCTGATCCTGCTGCTGATTCTCACAGCGCTGTACCGCTCATTGTGGGATGCCGTGCTCGTGCTCTCGGTCATGCCCATGGCGTTCGGCGGCGGCGTGCTGGCGCTGTGGCTGCTCAATCAGGTCACCTATCAGTCCATGGATTTGCTGACCATGAGCGGCTTCGTCATTCTGCTGGGCCTTGTGGTCAACAACGCCATCCTGTTGGTTGACCGCACCCGTGCGGCCGAGCGCGACGGCCACAGCCGAACCGACGCCGTGCGCGATGCGGTGCGCCAGCGCGCACGGCCGATCTTCATGAGTTCGCTCACCAGCCTGTTTGGCATGCTGCCGTTGATGCTGGTGCCCGGCACGGGCTCCGAAATCTACCGCGGCCTGGCTACCATTATTGTTGGCGGCATGGCCGTGTCGCTCATCTTTACCCTGTTGCTCCTGCCCAGCGCGCTGCGCATGGGCGAGTCACGCCGCCTTGGTAGCGCCGCCCAGTTGCGCGCTGCCCAAGCCTGAGGTTGTTCACATGATTGTTCGATTACACCCCCTGGTTGCCGTGCTGCTATTGCTGGCCCTTGCTCTGCCCGCCACTGCCCAAGACCAGCCGCCAAGCCCGGTCGTCATCGACACCGTTAAAACCATGGCGGTGGGCCAGACCACCCCCATGAGCGGCACCGTGCACACGCGCAACGAGCTGATGGTGACTGCCGGCGCCGCCGGCCGCTTGTTATGGATTGCGCAACCCGGCGAGCGCGTTGAAAAAGGCGGCGTCATCGCCCGGATAGACGCCGCACCGCTAGCGTTACAACGCGACGAGCAGCGCGCGGTGCTACGCCGCCAACAAACCAACCTGGACTATCTCAACAAGGAACTGCAACGCCGCGAGCGCCTGGGCGACAGCGACTATGTGTCGGAGATTGACCTGGAACAATCCCGCGCCCAGCGTGACCTGGCGCGCGGCGACATCGAGGTCGCCCGCGCACGCTTGCGCCAACTCGAAGACCAGATTACCCGCACCGAAATCATCGCGCCGTTTGCCGGCATCGTCACCTTGCAGCAAAACTTTGCCGGCGAAGAGGTCGCCCGCGGCCAGCAGTTGGCGCGCCTGATCGACACCAGCGTCATCGAAGTGCGCGCCGCGCTGCCGCTGCGCTACTACGCTCGCTTGCAACGCGGCGACACCCTCACCGTCAGCAGCGGTGAAGTCAGCCTGCCGGGGCAAGTGCGTACGCTAATCGGCGCCGGCGATGTGCAGTCGCAAACCTTTGAAGCCCGGGTTGACCTGCCCGCTGATGCCAACAGGCAGCTCGCAATCGGCCAGCTTGTCAGCGTCGAACTGCCCTTTGACGGCCGCAGCCAGGCGCTGGCCGTACCGCGTGATGCGCTAATCCTGCGCCGCAGCGGCAACTACGTGTTTCGCATCGCAGGCGACGGTACGGCCGAGCGCATGCCGATTACCATCGGCGTGGGCCAAGGCGACTGGATCACTGTTGACGGCGCCCTTGAAGCCGGCGACAAAGTCATCGTCCGTGGTGGCGAGCGGCTGCAGCCTGGCGCCAAAGTTGAAGTGCTGCGCGATCTGGCCGCCGAGCAGCCGGAAGAAGTCTCGGCGCTGAGCAGCTGATTGCCGCCGCACTTCCGGGCACAAAAAAGCCGGCTTGCGCCGGCTTTTTTGCTGATGTATCGAAGCTTACTTCGACAAACCGTAGCGCTTGCGGAACTTATCGACCTTACCGGTCGTATCCATCAGGCTTTGCTTGCCGGTGAAGAACGCGTGCGACTTGCTCGACACTTCGATCTTGATCAGCGGGTATTCGTTGCCATCTTCCCACTCGATGGTCTCGCTGGACTTTGCCGTTGAGCGCGTGAGGAAAGCGTAGTCGCAGGAAATGTCCTTGAACACGACTGGGCGGTATTCGGGGTGAGTGTCTGGTTTCATCAGTGTTTCCGGGTGCGGATGCGCGCCGACTATGACCGGAGCGACGTTTAGCGGGCGCGCTTTATAGCATTTTCGGCGTGGTTTTGAAACCATGGCGGCCCTTGCCAACCACCGGATTCCCACGCATGAGCGACGCCGACGGCGCGCCAAAGTCGTACGACCCGCGCGACTACCCAGACATGCTGGCCCGCAACCCCATGGCCTACGCCGCCATGGTGCGGAGCGTGTCGGCATTTGGCATCTACCTGATTGATCCGCGTGGCCGCATTATTAGCTGGAACAAGGGTGCAGAGCAGCTCACAAAAATTGCGAGCGACACGATAGTCGGGCAACCATACGCAGCACTGTTCACCGGCGAAGCACGCGACCAGCATGTGCCCGACCAACTACTCGGGCACGCCAAATACAAAGCGCATATTGGCGACGAACAAGATCGCCGCCGCGCCGACGGGAAAACATTCCGCGCGAGATTCACGCTGGATGTCGTTCACGATGCCAATGGCGAACACACCGGCTTTGTCGAGGTGATCCACGATGTCACGCGAGCGCGCCAGCGCGAGCAAGACCTGGTGCAACTTGCCACCCGCGACAACCTCACCGGTCTCGCCAACCGCGGCTATTTCACCGAGCAGGCCAACTCCGAACTCGCCCGTGCCGCGCGTTATCACGATCCCGTCAGCATAGTCATGGTCGATATCGACCACTTCAAGCAGGTGAACGACACCTACGGCCACGACGTCGGCGATTTGGCGCTGCGATATGTGGCCGACGTATTGCTGCGCAGCGTGCGCAAAATCGACATCGTTGGGCGGCTTGGCGGTGAAGAGTTTGCCCTGGTGCTACCGCGCGCCGCGCTACAGCCAGCAACCGAAATGTGCGAGCGCATGCGCTTGGCAATCTGCGCTCAGCCCGTGCCCCACCCGGCGGCGCCATTCAAACTCACGGCAAGCATGGGCGTGGCCAGCCGCAGCGAGGATGATGAAAGCCTCGACGAATTGCTCAAGTTCGCTGACAACGCGCTGTACGTTGCCAAGCGTGGTGGGCGTAACCGCGTCGAACGCTGGTTGGCCTGACAGCGGGCTACAGCCTGCCGCATAATTCGCGGCCCGCAAATTCTCGGTAGCCCAATGGCGCAATACGTTTACACCATGAACCGGGTCGGCAAACTGGTGCCGCCCGACAAGCAGATTCTGCGCGACATTTCGCTGTCGTTCTTCCCCGGCGCCAAAATTGGCGTGCTGGGTTACAACGGCGCCGGCAAATCGACGCTGCTGCGCATCATGGCCGGTATCGACACCGATATTCAGGGTGAGGCACGGCCGCAGCCAGGCATCAACATCGGTTACCTGCAGCAAGAGCCGCAGCTCGACGACAGCAAGGACGTACGCGGCAATGTCGAAGACGGCCTGGGCGAAATCAAGGCCGCGCAAATCCGGCTGGAAGCAATCTACGCCGCCTATGCTGAGCCCGACGCGGACTTCGACGCGCTGGCTGCCGAGCAAGGCAAGCTGGAGGCCATCCTGGCCACCGCCGACGCGCACAACCTCGACCAGAAGCTGGACAAGGCTGCTGCCGCGCTGAACCTGCCGCCTTGGGACGCCGATGTGTCCACGCTGTCGGGTGGCGAACGCCGCCGCGTGGCGCTGTGCCGGCTGTTGCTGTCGGCTCCCGACATGCTGCTGCTGGACGAGCCTACCAACCACCTCGACGCGCAGTCCGTGGCCTGGCTAGAGCGCTTCCTGGTTGATTTCCCCGGAACCGTCGTCGCTGTGACGCATGATCGCTATTTCCTCGACAACGCCGCTGGCTGGATTCTGGAATTGGATCGCGGCCACGGCATCCCCTACGAGGGCAATTATTCGAGCTGGCTGGAGCAAAAGGAACAACGCCTGGCCCAGGAAGAAAAAACCGAAGACGCCCGCAAGAAAGCCGTGGCCAGCGAGCTGGAGTGGGTGCGCAGCAACCCCAAGGGCCGGCAGGCCAAGAGCAAGGCGCGGCTCAAGCAGTTTGAAGAGCTGCAAAGCCCGGCCACGCAGAAACGCAGCGAAACCAATGCGCTGTATATCCCGCCCGGCCCGCGCCTGGGCGAACTGGTGTTCGAACTCAACGATGTCAGCAAGTCCTTCGGTGAGCGCACGCTGTACGAAAACCTCAGCCTGAAGATTCCGCGCGGCGCGATTGTCGGCATTATCGGCGCCAATGGCGCGGGTAAATCGACCTTCTTCAAGCTGCTGACCGGCGAAGAACAGCCCGACAGCGGCGAAGTGCGCACCGGTGAAACGGTCGAGTTGGCCTACGTCGATCAAAGCCGTGACGCGCTGGACGCCGGCAAGACGATCTGGGAAGAAGTCTCGGGCGGGCAAGACATCATGAAAGTGGGCAACTACGAGGTGCCCAGCCGTGCCTATGTGGGCCGCTTCAACTTCAAGGGCACTGCCCAGCAAAAACGTGTCGGCGACCTGTCCGGTGGTGAGCGCAACCGCGTGCACTTGGCCAAGTTGCTGGCCAGCGGCGGCAATGTGCTGCTGCTTGACGAGCCCACCAACGACCTCGACGTGGAAACCCTGCGCGCGCTGGAAGAAGCGCTGCTGGGCTTCCCCGGCTGCGTCATGGTCATCAGCCACGACCGTTGGTTCCTCGACCGTATCGCCACGCATATTCTCGCCTTCGAAGACGACAGCGTGGAGTTTGTTGACGGCAACTTCCAGGACTATGCCGAGGACTACAAGCGCCGCCACGGCAAGCCCGTGGGCGTAGATGTGAAGGCCACGCGGCGGAAGATCACTTAAATGTATGGGGCCGTGCGGGCCGCGTGCCAAAGCTGTTGAGACACCGTTATTTTTGCATTATTAATCAACAACTTATTTGACTTAGGCGCTACGTTTTGCTAGTGTAATAGATGTCGCTGGACGCGACGCAACGAATCCAAGTCAAAGGAGTTGACGCAATGAATTCGGATATTTTTGAAGGCAAGTGGGACCAGTTCAAAGGTCAAATCCGCCAGCAATACGGCGAACTGACCGACGATGAGTTGGAAACTGCCAAAGGCAACAAGGAAGAGTTGGTCGGCAAGATCAAGGAAAAATACGGCAAGACGCGCGAGGAAGCCGAGCAAGCCGTGAACAAGATTGTTGCCAAGCTGAACTGAGACCGTCTGCGATCCAACTCCACGGATCAATCAAGGGCCGCGCGGTGCGCGGCCCTTTTTTATGGTTCATCGCAGTTTAGCCTGAGCCAAAGATGCCACCGGGTGCTGGATAGCACTACCAGCACAAACTTCCCCTCTCCCCAGCCCCCTCCCCATGGGAGAGTGAGAATAATTCCTTCTCCCACTGGGAGAAGGTGCCTGAAAGGCGGATGAGGGGAGATTTGGTGGCGTACGCCAAGCAGGAAGCCTGGCCGTAGAGCGCCGCCTGCGATGAACCTTTTTCATGCCCACCAGCCACTGGGCGATAATCGCCCCATGCCGCGCCCGCCGCCTCCAGAATTCGACGACCTGCAGACCCGCGACCGGCACCGTCTGCGCAGCGCATGGCGACGTGCCAAAAATGACGTGCAAGCGCAAAACGTGGTCGCCGAGGCATCACGCAGTGCTGCCACAACCCAGCAGCGCCGGGACGCGGTTCCCCGCATCACGCTCAACGATGCGCTGCCCGTCAGCCAAGCCGCCGATGAGATAGCCGCCGCGCTGGGCAAGTCTCAGGTCCTTGTGGTCACCGGCGACACTGGCTCGGGCAAGACCACGCAATTGCCCAAGATTCTGCTCCAGGCCGGCTTCGGCGCGCGCGGGCTGATCGGCCATACCCAGCCGCGCCGGCTGGCCGCTCGCAGCGTGGCCCAACGCATCGCCGATGAGGTGGGCCGGCCGCTGGGCGATCTGGTTGGCTTTCAAACACGTTTCGACAAGCAACTTGCTGAGGCCACCCAGGTCAAGCTGATGACCGACGGCATTCTGCTGGCCGAAACAACACGCGACCGCTACCTGAATGCCTACGAGGTCATCATTGTTGACGAGGCGCATGAGCGCAGCCTCAACATCGATTTTCTGCTGGGCTACCTCAAGCGCCTGTTGCCGCAGCGGCCTGATCTCAAGCTGATCATCACCTCGGCCACCATCGACCCGCAGCGCTTCGCCGATTTTTTCGACAATGCGCCCATGCTGCACGCCGAAGGCCGCAGTTACCCGGTGGAGCAACGCTACGCGCCGCTGGATGACGACGACCTGCCTGCGGCAATCTTCAACGCTGCACACGGCCTGTGGCGCGAGGCGGCCGGCGACATCCTGGTGTTCCTGCCCGGCGAGCGCGATATCCGCGACACCGAAAACCACTTGCGCAAAGCACTGTCGCGGACCAAGTTTTCGGCCGCCGAAATCCTGCCGTTGTATGCCCGCCTGACCCGCAGCGCACAGGACGCCATCTTCAAACCCAGCCGCGGCAGGCGCATCGTGCTGGCCACCAATGTGGCGGAAACCTCGCTCACCGTGCCGGGCATCCGCTACGTCATCGACAGCGGCCTGGCGCGCGTCAGCCGCTACTCCACGACTGCAAAAATACAGCGCCTACCCATCGAGCCTGTGTCGCAAGCCGCCTGCGCCCAGCGCGCCGGCCGCTGCGGGCGCGAAGCGCCGGGCGTCTGCGTGCGGCTGTTCGACGCCGACGACTTCGAGGCCCGGCCAGAATTCACCGACCCAGAAATCCGCCGCACCAACTTGGCCAGCGTGCTGCTGACCATGGCCGATTTGCGGCTGGGCGACATTGCCGACTTTCCGTTCATCGACGCACCCGAACACCGCGCCGTGCGCGATGGCGTGCGGCTGTTGCAGCAACTCGGCGCCATGCGCGATGACGGCCGCATCACCAAGCTGGGCCGGCAATTGGCGCGCCTGCCGTTGGACCCACGCATCGGCCGCATGCTGCTGGCTGGCGACGACCAAACCACGCCGGCGCTGCGCATCATCTGCGCTGGCCTCAGCATTCAGGACCCGCGCGAGCGGCCCAGCGGCCAGCGCGAAGCTGCAGACACCGCGCAGGCTGATTTCGCTGACAGCGGCTCGGACTTCATCGCCATGCTCAAACTTTGGGACGCGTGGCAGGCACAAAAGCGCGCCGGCGGCGGTAGTGCCTTGCGCAAGTGGGCACGCAAGCATTTCCTCAATTTCATGCGGCTGCGCGAATGGGAAGACTTGGTGCGGCAATTACGCCAACTGGCGCCCAGCACGCAGCGGCCACCCAAACGCTTGACCGACACACCACCCGATGCCGTCCACCAGGCCATCCTGTTCGGCCTGCTAGACCACATAGGCCTGCATGACGAGCGCGGCGACTACTTGGGCGCACGCGGGCGGCGCTTTCGCATCTTCCCCGGTTCAGGCATCGCCAAAAAACCGCCGCGCTGGATCGTCGCCGCCGAGCTAATCGAAACCTCGCGCCTGTTTGCGCACCGCGCTGCCGCCGTACAACCCGAGTGGATCGAGGCCGCCGCCGGCCCGCTGCTCAGCCGCGAGCACTACAACCCCGGTTGGCACAAGCGCCGCGGCCAAGTGTTGGCCAGCGAGCGCGTCAAACTGTTTGGCCTGCCGCTGGCCGACGACCGCAAAGTGGATTTTGGCCGCATTGACCCGGAGGCCGCGCGCACACTGTTTATCGAACAAGGGCTGGTGCCCGGCGAGGTGGTGGACGCCCGCGGAAAACTGCCAGAGTTTCTCGCCGCCAATCAGCAGGTGATCGCCGACATTGCCGCACGTGAGGCGCGCTTTCGCCGCCGCGACCTGCTCGTCGATGCTCACACCCAGGCGCGCGCTTACGACGCCGTACTGCCTGCCGACGTGTTTGACCGCAAAAGCCTGCAGCGCTGGCTGAAGACCAATGACGACACGCCGCTGCGCTTCGATGAAGACATGCTGCTACGCCACGCCGGCCTGTCACTGCCCGAAGACGCCTTCCCCGAAACCTTGCTGCTGGGCCAGACCCCGCTGGCGCTGCACTATCACTTCGAACCCGGCCATGAGGCCGACGGCGTGACACTGGCCGTGCCGTTACCGATGCTCAACCAACTGGACGCCGCCAGCGGCCAATGGTTGGTGCCGGGTCTGCGCGAGGAACTGGTACGCGAGCACATCAAGGCCCTGCCCAAGGCGCTGCGGCGCAACTTTGTGCCAGCGCCCGACTTCGCGCAGGCGGCTGTCGAACGCCTGAGTGACAAGTCCGGACGCTTTGCCGTTGCCTTGCGCGATGCACTGGAAGCCATCGGCGGCGTGCAATTACCGCCGGATTGCTGGGCCGTTTTCGAACCCTCACCACACCTGCAAATGCGCTACGCCGTCATCGACGATGGCAAGCAAATTGCCGCTGGCCGCGACCTTGCAGCGCTGCAAGCGCAGTTCGGCAAACAGGCTCGGCAGGCCGTGGCCGCCGTGCCCGACAGCCAGTGGGCCCAAACTAACCTGCGCGACTGGCCCGAGCGCGACCTGCCCGCCAGCGTGACAATCAAGCATCAGGACGTGCAGGTCGAGGCGGTACCGTGTCTGATCGACCGCGGCACGCATGTTGACCTGCAACTGGTGGAAGACCCGGCGCGCGCGCTGCGCAGCCACCGCGATGGCGTCATGCGCCTGTTGATGCTGCAGGCCAAACAGCCGCTGCGTTTTCTCAAACGCGAACTGGACGACTTCAACAAGCTGGCCGCCCTGCCCCTGCCCGATCCACCCGAGGCCGCCGCTGCCGACGACGACATCACACGCTGGATTGCCGCCAGCGAACAACCTGCATTGTTGGCTGAGTTGGCCTGGTGTGTTGCGCAGGATCAGCTTGGCGCAACGGCTTTGCAGGTGCGCAGCGCCAGTGACTTTGCAGCTCTGAGCCAGCAGTTCGGCCGCGCTCTGGCGCAGCGCGGCCCGGTCACTTGGAAGCATATGCGCAGCGCACTCAAACTGGCCGTGGATTTGCGCAAGCGCCTGGGCCGAAGCATCCCGCCGCCATGGATGCCGGCCATCACCGAGGTGCGCTCGCAACTGGATACGCTGCTCCACACAGGCGGCTTTGCCAACGCGCCAGCGCCCAAACACCTGACACGCTACCTGCAAGCCATGGTCGCGCGGCTGGATGGCTTGAAAGCCAACGCCGTGGCCAAGGACACCGCGACGGCCAAACTGGTTGCGCCGCATTGGCAGCGTTATGTCGATCGGCTCGGCAAAGCCGGGCAGCACGACAAGCTGGATGCCTTGCGCGGCTATCGCTGGATGGTGGAGGAATACCGCGTGCAGTGTTTTGCCCAAACCTTAGGCACCGCACAAAAGGTCTCGCCCAAGCGCCTGGACGCAGCCTGGGATGCGCTGCGCCGGTCGGGCTAGAATCCCACCGATGAACACCCCACGCATCTTCTGCATCGGCCGCAACTACGTCGCCCACATCGAAGAACTCGGCCATCCCAACGACGGCGATTGCGTGGTGTTCATGAAGCCGCCCAGTTGTCTGGTCGCACCCGGCACGCCGCTGCGGCTGCCTCAAGACCGCGGTGCAGTCCACCACGAGGCCGAACTCGTCGTGCAGTTATCTGGCGGCGGGCGCAACATCGCCGAGGATCAGGCGCTGGATTACGTTAGCGGTATCACCCTGGGCCTCGACCTCACCTTGCGTGATGAGCAAAACCGCCTGCGCGCGGATGGCAAACCCTGGGAGTTGGCAAAAGCCTTTGACCAAGCGGCGCCGATGGGTGAGTTGCGTGGCCTGAGTCCGGACGACAACCTCGGCGGCTTTCGCTTCGAATGCACCGTCAACGGCGGTGTCCGTCAGCAAGGCCACACGGCGAAGATGCTGTTCCCAGTGGCGCGTATCATCCACATCCTGTCGCAAACTTGGGCCTTGGCCGCGGGCGATCTGATCTACACCGGCACGCCAGAGGGCGTAGGCCCGCTGGTCGCGGGCGATGAAATCACCCTGGCAGGCGACGGCCTGGGGCCGTTTACTTGGCAGATTGCCAAGTAATTTTCACAGCCCTTTCATAATCTTGAGTTAGTTTTCCACAGCTTGTCGCAAGCTGGAGACAGTTGTTTGCGACGTTCTGTCTGTGTCAGTATCCGCCGCGATAGGCTGGATGCCTGTTTGTTAGAAAAAGGAGTTTCGATATGACGATTCGCTCTCGCACCGCCTTGATGGCGGCGACCGCGGCTGTAACCGCTGCCGCAATGGCTATGCCAGCCCAGGCGACACGCGCCGGCTGGTATGTCGGCCTGCAAGGTGGCTTGAACGAGGCTGAAGACGCCTCGACCATCACCAGCAACAATCCTGGCGCAAGCGCCAACCCGCAGGTGTTCGACGCCGAGTACGACACCGGCAACCTGTTCGGCACCACGCTGGGTTACCTGTTCGCCAATGGTTGGCGCCCTGAGGTCAGCTTCACGCTGCGCAATAACGACTTTGAATCGACCGACATCATCGGTGGCGGTAATACGGCTGCCAATGGCGAGGTCGAGAACACCAGCCTGCTGGCCAATCTTTGGTACAACACCCGCGCTGGCGAAACCGTGCAGCCGTATTTCGGCTTGGGCTTCGGCGCCAACAAAGTGTCGTTGGAAAACTTCTCCAACAACCCCGGCGGCAATTATTCGGCTGATGACACCGTGTTCGCCGGCCAAGCTGGCGCAGGCTTGCAGGTTGCGCTCGGAGCGCGGGCCAACCTCGACCTGGGGTACCGCTATTTGATGAGCGAAGATCCCGAGTTGAGCAACTCGAACACGCGCTATGACACCGAATATTCGGCCCACAGCCTGTTGCTGGGCTTCAACTACGTGTTTTCGCCTGCGGCGCCGCTGGATGCCGACGGTGATGGCGTAGCCAACAAGTTCGACAAGTGCCCACGCACCCCCAGCGCCGCCTCGGTTGGCGCTGACGGTTGCCCGCTGGACTCGGATGGCGATGGCGTCGCCGACTACCAGGACAACTGCCCGAACACTGCGCCCGGCGCCCAAGTCAATGCCAAAGGCTGTGCCTTGGACGGTGACGGCGATGGCGTGAGCGACACCGCCGACCTGTGCCCGAACACGCCCAAAGGTGTGACCGTGAATGCCAATGGCTGCCCAGCCGACGGCGACAAGGACGGCGTGCCGGACGGCGTTGACCAATGCCCGAACACGCTGCCAGGCGTGCCTGTCGAGGCCAATGGTTGTGCCAAGGACAGTGATGGCGACGGCGTGCCAGACGTGGCCGATCAATGCCCGAACACGGCACAAGGTGCTGCTGTGATGACCAATGGCTGCGGTGAAAAGCAGGCGCTGGTGTTGGAAGACGTCAACTTCGAGTTCAACTCGGCCAAGCTGACGCCTAATGCACGCACCATCCTCAACGACACCGCTGCGCTGCTGAACGACAACGCGGGTTTCCGCGTCGAGATCGGCGGCCACACCGACAGCGTCGGGCCGGCCAGCTACAACCAGAGCCTGTCGCAACAACGCGCGCGCTCGGTGGCTGACTACCTGACCTCCAAAGGTGTCGCCAGCAGCCGCCTGGAAGCCGTCGGTTACGGCGAGAAGCAGCCGATCGAGAGCAATATGCTCAAGGAAGGCCGCGCGCAAAACCGCCGTGTGGAAATGAAAGTCATCCGCTAAGGCTGACAACAAGTTGGCGTGCCAAGCACGCCGCGAGGCGCCCCGCAATTACGCGGGGCGTCTTCGTTTTGGGCAGGCGAAACGCCTAGAATTCGCCGATGCAAGAATTCTCTTTGAAGTGCGCCGACGGCGCGGCGTTGGCCGCGGACTGGTACCCGGCGCAAGACGCTGTCGCAGCGGTGGTGATCGGCGCCGCTACTGGAGTTCGCAAGCGCTTCTACGGCGACCTTGCCCAACACCTCGCTGCCCGCGAGCTACACGCACTCACCTTCGACTACCGCGGAATCGGCGCCTCCCGCGATGCTGCGCCGGCCGGTAGCTTCGACATGCGCACCTGGGCCGAACAAGACTTGGCTGCAGCTATCGACGCGGCCACACAGCGTAGCTACGGCCTGCCGCTTGCGCTAATTGGGCATTCGTTTGGCGGCCAAGCGCTAGGGCTGGCACCGAACAACGAAGCGGTGTCGGCACTTGTTGGCATCTCGGCGCAATCTGGCCATTGGCGCAACTGGCGCGGCATCCACAAGCTGAAAATGTGGGCCACCATGCACGTGGTACTGCCCACAGTCAGTGCAATTGTTGGCGACCTACCAGCCGGCATGATGGGCAAAGACCCGCTGCCCAAGCGCATCGCCCGCCAATGGGCTGGCTGGTGCCGCGGCCCGCACTACATGCACGATGCCGGCGGCAAGCCCCTGCGCGACGGCTTTTCGCGCTGGCGCGGCGCCGCAAGGTTGTATCATCTGACCGACGACCCGATGTACGGGCCGCGGCCTGCAGTGGAAGAATTGGCAAGCTTTTACGCCAACGCAGACGTCGAAGTCCTCAGCCGCAGCCCCGCCGATTGGGGCGCGGACAAACTCGAACATTTTGGCTTCTTCCGCGCGCAAGCCAAGGCGGGCTGGGACGAGGTTATCGGCTGGTTGCACGCACAACTGGCACCGAATTCTTGAAACCATAGGAACACGCCATGGCGTCCAAACCCCGCAGCCTCGCTACCTGGGAGGCACTGCAATCCAAGCCCGGTGGCAGTTGGTTATTCTCCAAGTTCATCTGCCGCACTGCGCCTTACTTCGCCAGCATCAAGCCGCACATTCGCGAGCTGGCGGCAGGCCGCTGCTTGGTCACCGCGCCAAAACGCCGCGCGGTCACCAACCACATTGGAACCTTCCACGCGATTGCGATGTGCAACATGGCCGAGATCGCTGGCGGCATGGCCGCCGATGCCTCGGTGCCGCTGACGCATCGGTGGATTCCCAAGGGCATGACGGTCGAATATCTGGCCAAGGCCGAGACTGATCTCACCGCCACCTGCGACTTTGATCTGCCGAACATCTGGCCCGACAAAATGGACCTGATTACGCCGGTTTCGGTGACCGACAAGCACGGCACTGAAGTCTTCCGTGCACGGATCAACATGTACGTCACGGCCAAGCCCACCAAAGCTGCGTGAGCGCCGACGCGCTGGCTCAGCGCCTAGCTGAACGCTTGGGTGGGCGCACCGCGCTCGTCACTGGCGGTGCCAGCGGCTTGGGCCGCGCGATAGCCGAGCAACTGGCGGCGGCCGGCTGGATAGTTGGCGTGCTGGATCGCAGCGAAGCCGCTGCGCAGGCTGCGGCAAAAGCTTTGGCCGGTCATGCCTTGGTGGCCGATGTCAGCGATGCCGATGCAGTCCGAATGGCAGTGGATGACTTTGCCGGCGCCGTCGGCCCGATCAACCTGCTGATCAACAGCGCCGGCATCGCGGTGGCCGGCGGCGTGGCGGAATGCCCCGCCGCGGACTTTGCGCTGGCGATGCAGGTCAACTACCTGGGCACGGTGCACGTCACCCAGGCGGCGCTGCCGCATTTGCATGCAGCGAATGCGGCAGCGCACATCTGCAACATTGCCAGCGGCGCCGCTTTTTTGGCTTCGCCGCGCATGGGCGCCTACAACGCCTCCAAAGCCGCCGTGCTGTCGTTTTCGGAGACGCTATCGGGCGAGCTGCAGGGCAGCAATATCGGCATCAGCGTGGTCATGCCCAGCTTTATCCGCACGCCGCTGCTGGGCAACATGCGTGCGCCGGAGGCCGACCGCGAAGCCGCGCGCCTATTGATGGCAGCGTCGGACTACACGCCAGACGCCTGCGCCACCGATGTATTGCAGGCGGCCGCAGACGGCCGGTTTTACGTGCCGCTACCGCGAAAACTGAACACCGCCTGGCGGCTCAAACGCTGGGCGCCGAACTGGTTCCGCAAGCGCCTGCCGGCACTGCGCGAAAACAAGCTAGCCGCGCTGCGGGCCGCCGAAGATCGCAAGCACGACTAAGAGGGTGCTGAAAAGCTACTGCGCTTGCTGCTGCGGCTGCGGCTGCGGCTGCGGCTGCGTTGGATTTGGACTCAAAATACTCATGTATTGGCACATACACTACGTTTTCTCGCCCAAATCCGCCTTGCCTCGCGGCGCTCGCGACGCTTTTCAGCACCCTCCTAACGTACAATTATTGCGTTCACCGACAAACTAGACGTATCAACAGATACGCGGAGGAGACCCATGCGCGTTGCCGCACTTGTATTGATTGCCGCAACTGGCGGCCTGCTGTCGGCCTGCGGTAGCAGCAGCCCCAATTCAGACGACGCGACGGTTGCGGACACCCCACCTGCAACCTCACGCCAGGTGGTCAACATTCTTGCGCCGGGCCAGTCGGGGTTTGTGTCCACTGATGGCCAAGCTGCGGGCAGTGCCACCGGCAACCCGGGTGACTTTGGCGAACACCTGGACGACCAGCGCCTGATGTACTGGTCATCAGAGTTCAAAGCCGGCGAGTTTGCCGACGTCTCCGACATGACACCCATCACGCCGCGCGATGGTGTGCGCATCTATCGCGATGACTTTGGCGTGCCAATCATCTATGGCGACACCGCCTTCGACGTCGGCTTCGGTGTTGGCTTCGCCACCAACGAAGACCGGCTGTTCCTGAATGATGCCGCGCGCCGGCTGGCCAAAGGCACGCTGGCCGAAATCACCGGGTCCGCCACCGTGCCAGCCGACATTCAAGCCCGCGTGCTGGGTTACACCGAGGCCGAGTACCAAGCCTTTTTTGACGCCATTCCCGAAGACGGCCAGCAGCTCGTCATGGGCTATGTGGCCGGCGCAAACGCTTGGGTGGATGAGGTCATGTCCAATCCATCCCTGCTGCCCATCGAATACACGCTGTTGACCACCACGCCGGCGCCGTTCGTGATGAGCGACGTACTGGCATCGGGCGTGCTGATCACACGCTCGGTGGCTTCAGAGGGCGGCAACGAATTCGATAATGTGCAAACCCTGCGCGAGCTGGAAACCATCCATGGCGACGCTGCCACCGCGCGGCAAGTGTTCCTCGACGCCAACTGGATCGACGACACCGCTGCCGCCGTGAGCGTGCCGCCAAGCGAGGGCACCTTCAGCAACATCAGCACGCCAGTTGCGCAGCGCGCCGCCGCCTTCGAGGCGATGGCGGACTTCGCCGATGGCCTGCCGCTGGCGCTTGCCACGGGCGACGGCACCGGCGATGCGCCAGAGCCCGTTCCCGGCATCGGTGTTTTAAAACCAACCGCCGCCAACCCGGCGCAGGCAAAAGTTGCCCAGCAGCTTGTCCAGCGGATCAAGCGCACATTCTCAAAAAATGGCGGCGCGTCCTACATGGCTGTGGTGGCGCCGGAGCGCTCAGCCACGGGCCAGGCCATGCTCATCAACGGCCCGCAACTGGGCTATGGCTATCCCACCCAGTTGCACGAAATGGAAATTCACGGTGCCGGCTTTGACGCCCGCGGCTCCAGCGCGCCCAACCTGCCTGTCATCGGCATTGGCTACGGCGAGCGCACGGTGTGGGGGCTGACCACTGGCAACTCCAAAACCATCGACTCGTTTATCGAAACCCTGGACCCCAGCGACCCCAACCGCTACCAACACAACGGCCAGACGTTGGACATGGACTGCCGCGACGAAGTCGTCAATTATCGGCTGGCGATGGAGGGCTTGCCCGCAGGCCCGGCCAGCTTCAGCGAGACCGTCGAGGTTTGCCGCACCGTGCATGGCCCGGTGGTCGCCCGTAGCAACGCCGACAACCTCGCGCGCAGCGTGCAATACGCCATGTTTTTCCGCGAGATCGACACCATCGTCGGCGTGCTGGACTGGATGCGGGTGGATACATTCAGCGAATTCTCCGCCGCCATGGCGCGGGTGACCTGGAACGAAAACACCATGTACGCCGATGCCGACGGCAACATCGCCTACTGGCACCCCGGCCTGCACCCACGGCGGCGCAGTGGCGGCGACCAACGCCTGCCCTTGCCCGGCACCGGCGAGTTCGACCACCTGGGCACGCTGGCATTTTCCGAAGTGCCGCAAGTTGCCAACCCGCAGCAGGGCTGGCTGGCCAACTGGAACAACAAACCAGCGCTGGGTTGGGGCGAGGGCGTGGGCGGCAATGCCTTGTCGCTGCCCGCCGGCAACGCCCAACGCGTAACCAACTGGCAGGAACTGCTAGCCGCCGACAGCCAAGTGAGCTTTGCCGAACTGCTCGACATGGATCGCCTGGTCGGCCTGGTCGATCCGCGCGCGCAGCTCTATCTGCCCATATTCACCGCGCTTCGTAACAACAACGCCACACTGACGCAGCGTCAGCAGGACTTGCTCGACGTCATCATCGGTTGGGACCGCCTGCACCACCGCGAAGACCTCGACATCGAAGACGAACAAGCCACCGACACGCCCGGCGCCACGGTGTTCGATGTGTATGTGCGGGCGCTGCGCAGCGAACTGCTCGCCGACGACCTGCCAGCGGCGTTCTTCAACCGCCTCAGCGCGGTCGGCAACCACGAGTACGATGCTCCGGCCATGGATAACTTGGTGGCGCGCGTGCTCGACCCGAGCACCTCGAACCTCACGCCGAACTTTGATTTTGCCGATGGCGCAACCACGGACGCGGTGCTAATCGCTGCGTTGGATGCGGCCGACGCACAGTTGCAAGAGGACTTCGGCACCACCGATATGGACGACAACGTCATACCGGAAATGAACATCGACAATTACCGCCGCGTGCACCACCGCGACGAAATCTGCTCGCTCACTGGCGGCGCCACCGGCCCGTGCATCACCATGCCGCACCAGGATCGCGGCTCGTGGATACATGCGGTGAGTTTCGAATAGGCACAGGCGCGCGGTATGGCCACGGGAGATACCGCGCCGCCGGCGCTACGTTGGGATGGTGACACGCCGCATAACCTCGACTTCGACGACGGTTATACAGCGCGTGGTGACTGCCTGGCCGACACCCTCCCTGTGTTCCTTCAAGGCAACTATCTAGCGCCGCGGTTTGCTG
>JAAFAL010000040.1 GCA_018222345.1 bacterium | reverse complement strand
GCTCAAGACGGGGGCCTTCTACGCGCTGCCTGATTGCCACAAACTCAGCGCGGTTTGCCGACCCTATGAGAACTGGTGGCTGCGGCTATTCAGCCTCGCTTGGCAAGCGCTCATTATCTGCGCCGCGATGCTCTGGGCCTTCAGCCGTTCGACGATTCATCGCGTTGGCGGAACCGCGGCATTGCTTGGCATCTCGATGCTCATTGCGTGGCTGACCTGGCAGATGCTGCCTTGGGTGCCGTTCGTGAGCAGCAGCGCCTTGGTGAGCGCCATTTTGCTTCCTTGGAAAGTATGGGTCGTCTTATGCTCGGCAGGCACCGCATTCGGATTGATAGCCCGCATGCTCAGAGATGGGGCAATCCGCGATGAGGCGATCCGGCAGGCCCAGCTTCAGCAGCAAGCATCGATGCCTGTGGACGCTGTGTTGAAACCGATAGGCAATGATCTTGAGTGGCTGTTGGACGTCGATTGCATTTCGCTGCAAGACGCCGGCTAGCTGTCAAAGCGTTTACCGAGGTACTCGCTGATTTCAGTGACGCCCAGCTCCTGCGACGAGTTGCCGCTACGGACGTAGAACTTGTCGGACTTCTGGCCGCTCTTGTCGGGAACTGACAAGTACAGCGGCTTGAGGCCCGGCTTGATCTCGACCATGCAGATTTCTCGCTCATCAACCGTCGGGAACGTCACGCGGAGATTTGAGGTGGCGAACTCTACGCCGAAAGCCTCGTTGACCAGGTTGCGCAGGTGCAGCTCGAAGCTGTCCTTGTTGCCGCCTTTGAGCGAGGCGTAGTCGGCATCGAGCCCCTCGACACCCATGTCGTCATTGACGCCGATGATCAACGTACCGCCTTCTCCGTTGCTGAATGCGGAGATGGTTTTCAGGATGACGCCCTCAAGCTTCTTATTGACGGTCTGCTGGCGAACATCCCATCGCATCGTCGTCTTGAATTCGACTTCATAGTTCTCGCCTTGCGCGATGAGATCCTCGGGCGTTAGTCCAACGGCTTGGTGTTCGGTCGTCGTCAATGCCTCCAAAAACGTGTTGAGCTCGCTAGCCATCATTCGCCGGCGCTCTGCCAGGAACTGCTCGAAGTTCTCGAGCTCCCACAACCGCTCATCCTCTGGGATGACCTGCAGTTCCAAAGCGCCGCCGAACTTGCCTCGCGCCTCGGCCAAGTAAGCTGCCGCCGGCATGTTCGACTTAGTCCGGTTCGCCTTCTGGCTGAGGATCGCCCGGTTCATGATCTCTTGAGCGAGGCTGTATTTGTGCCGGTCCTCAAATCCGTAGCCGTTTTGCTTGAGCACGGAGAACGGGAAGATGTGATCCCACTCGAGCGAATACTTGGGCCCCATGTTTTTGCGAATGCCTACACCGGTGGTGAGGCATTTCGCGCCCTTGCTCTTGAGGTACCACTTCATCAAGCCCCAGAGCGGATGCTGGATGCCTACTCCGATGAACTCGTCCGGCCGAATCTCGAGTCGACGATCGTCCTCAATCAGGCCCAACAGCTTGTCGAAGGGGTTGCTCTCGCGCGCGACGATGCCAATGTCCTTGTCGAGCTTTTGCGGTAGCTGGCTGATGTATCGCGTGCGGATCTGAGAGTAGTAGAACCACTTGATGATTTTGCGGATTTCGGTCTCGCTTAGGTGCTGCTTGCCCTTGTTGTAGGCGTACACCATGACCGGGACCAGCGCGTAGTAGGAGTTGATCTCTTTGGTGTGATCAACGAAAGCGTGCTCCTGCATGACGTTGCAGACGTAGTCCAACGTCTCGCCCGACAGCCTTGCCCACGCGGTTTGCACGGCTTCCTTGTTCGAAGCGTCGTGCAATTTCTCCATCTTGGAGCCCATATGGTGGACGACACCCAGCAGGCAGTAGATGAAGAAATCCAGCTTGAAGACCCACCCTGATGCCTCGAGTTCGAACTTCTTCTGCTTGATCTGTTCTCGGGCGTCTGGCCAATAACCGGAGATCTGAGCCAGGGCGAGTTCTGCGTCCGTGAGGTTCACGCCACTGGAGTTGACGCGATAAAAGATGTCGATCGCCTCGCGAATCGTGGCCTTGACCGGGACGGTTTGCTCCAGGAACTCACGTTCCTTGATGCCGTTCACGGCCTGCAGATTGCTCATGATCTTGAGCTGGTCATCGTTGCTCAACTCCCTAGAACCTGCGATCTCTTGGATGATGCCGACGGCATTAATCTCGCCCGTGAAGACCTTGGTGATATCGACCCAGCTCGGGTCGTTTTCCATCCGGGTTTTCTTGAAGTACTCGAGCTCGCCGCTGATGACGTTGTAGTGCAAGCCGCGAACGTCGTGCGCGATTTCTTCGTCCGTGTAGTACGGCGGGATTTCGCCGCGAATCAGCATGTACAAAGTAGTGATGCGTTGCTGGCCGTCGAGGATGAGCTTCACCGCCCCCTGCGCCTCGCTGTACGCGTGATCACCCTTGAGTTCCGGTGGGTTGCTCGTCTCCCAGGTCAGCATGGTCCCGGTCGGATAGTCCTGGATGAGGGAGCTGACGAGGTTCTTCGCATCGGCCCGCTTCCAGACGTATTCACGCTGAAACGCAGGCACGAAAAGTTGTTTGTAATCGATCTTGTCGAGTATCTGGCCAATCTTCATGGAGACATCACTACATAGGTTTCAGAACTGTCGCTGACGGTGCTCTGGCTCGCACCAAAACGACTAATGCCCCCGACAACGAACAGAATAACGATCAACCCCACGCAAAACCAAGCAGGTTATATCGCGAACGAATTCGAATTCTTGACCAGGGTTTTGAAGCTATGTCCGGGCGCGTCCCTTTGATCAGATGAACTTCTTAAAAGGGGCCGAAAAATGGCCAACCAACGCCGCATGAAAATCATTCGCCTACCAGCCGTAATGGATCGGGTGGGTCTGAGCAAATCTACAATCTATCGTGAGATGAAAGCCGGCCGATTCCCGCAGCAGAAAGCCCTCGGAGTGCGTGGCGTTGGTTGGGCCGAGCATGAGATCGACCGATTTCTCGCCAACGTCATTGGGCTTGACCACCTGCCAGATTAGGTGGGCATCAATCCCACCAGGTAGTCGGCCCACCGCTGCAGTGCCTCCGCACGCTCGTCGAAATAGTCGTAGTGATCGTAGACCTGCTGGATCTTGGGAGGCTTGTGATTGATAGCGGCCTCTGCGACGTGCGGGGGCACGCCAAGACGCGCGAGATTCGTTCGCGCCGTGCGCCGAAGATCATGCACGGTGAAGTCTGGCACCTTGCTGCCTAGGTCTTTCAGAGCGAAATTCAGCGTGTCCGGACTGACATGCCGATAACGCTTTTGGCGTGTGACGCGACGCGCAGGGAAGACGTACTCACTACCTGCGGCGAATACCTCAAGCTCTCGTAGCCACCCAATCGCCTGATTCGGTAGCGGGATTCGCATTGCCCGCTTCTTATTCTTTTCGCTGGCTCGACCTTCCTTATTCGGCATGTTCCACACGCCGTTGTCGAGATCGAATTCACGCCAGCGCGCGGCCAGAAGCTCCATCTTGCGCGTACAAAGGATCAAGAGCAGAGCAACCGACAGCTCATTTTGGCGAGCAAAGGTCTCGCTTTTTCGCATCTCATGGAACAGGGTCTTGAGCTCTTCTTCGCTCAGGGTGCGCTTCCTAGGCGATTGATTCCCGCCAGCATCGGACAGATCGAAATGCTCGGCCGGGTTGGTGCTCATCCACTCACGCTTGATCGCGTAGCGGAACATCTTCTTCAAATCCCGCAGGCAGTTGTTTGCAGTAGCAGGAAATTTCTTAGTGACTTTCCGCAAACAACGATCGACATCGGAAGGGCTGACCTCGTCTAGGTAGCGCTTACCCATGACTGGGAGAATATGAATGTCCAGCCGCCTGCGGATCGGCCCGGGGTTTTCAATGCGATGCGCGTAGTTGCGCTCATACCAGTCATCCGCCAGCGCTTTCACCGTACGCTCTTGTAGCGCTGCTTCTTTCTCAGCACGACGGATGGCCGCGACGTCAATTCCGTCGCCGACGTCTGCAGCAGCCCGCAATGCGTCTTTCCGCGCCTGCGCGTATCCCTTCTCGGGGTACCGCCCTAGGTTTAGGGTTCGCGAGCGCCCGTTCAACGTGTATCGGTATAGCCAGCTCGACGAGCCGCCTGCATTCCTGCGGAAGTAAAGGCCGCCACCACAGTGCTGCGCGCTGGTGAGATCTTGCCCATGCCACGCGCGAACCTGCGCGCTGGACGCGTATTTCTTCGTCATTTCAATGACCTGCAACTGGAGTTGTATCTCAGCTGGGCAACTGGTGTTTCGCCCGGTTGGATGCAGCCTAGATACAAGTCAAGATACAAGTCAAACGCGAGACGCCCTGAGACCGCTTGGGACCTCGTGAATCAAAACGCTTTTAAAATCATGCGCTTATATTGTTCTAAGATGCCTCATGAAACTCGGTGAAACCTCACTCGATGTTCTGCACCTGTTCCCTAAGCTGCTCGATTGCCACTTTGAGATCGACCGCCAGTTTGGTAATCGTAGCGTCCTGAGACTTTGACCCGAGCGTATTTGCCTCGCGGTTGAGTTCCTGCATCAGGAAGTCTAGCCGGCGGCCGACGGCATCGTCGCGTTGCAAGATGGCGCGCAGTTCGGTGGTGTGAGCGGCTAGGCGGTCGAGTTCTTCCTCAGCGTCGGTTTTATTGGCCAGCAGCAGGAATTCCTGCTCGATACGGCCGGGGTCGAGCTCGGCTTTGAATTGCTCCAGCCGCTCGCGCAAGCGGGCCTCCCACTCTGTGCGGATTTGCGGTAAGCGCTCCCGCACGGCGGCTGCCAGCGTGTCGATCTCGTCGGCTTTGGCCGTGAGCACTGCGGCCAGTTGCTCACCCTCGCGTTCGCGGGTGGCGGTGAGCGATGCAAGGGCCTCCTTGAGCAACGACTTTGCCGAGGCGCCCAAAGCCTCCAAGTCAATATCTGCCTTGGAGACGACGCCCGGCCAGCCCAACACACGCAACGGGTCGGGCGGTGTGACGCTGCCGAACTGCCGCGCCACTTCGCGTGAGGCTTCGGCCAGCTCGCCGACGCGGCTGGCATTCACATTGATGCCGCTGGCCGATCCAGCGTCCAAGTTCAGCTTGAACGTCGCCTCACATTTGCCACGCCGCACTGCTTTGGCAATCTGCTTGCGCAGTGCCAGTTCAGCCGGGCGCAGCTCTTCGGGCAGGCGCAGGCTCAGCTCAAAATAGCGGTGGTTGACGGTCTTGAGCTCCACGCTCAAAACGCCCTGTTCGGTGGTGGTTTCGCTGCGCGCGAAGCCTGTCATGCTGCGGATCATAGGCCGAGTATGGCATGGCGTCCGGCGCGGCGAAGTACCGGCAGCAGCTACTTCGTGTCGTTCAAATCCCAGCTATAAGCGTGCTTGCTGTAGTCATCGCGCTGCTTGAGCTTGGCTTGTTTATCGCCAGTGGCGTATTGCGCCAAATGCTTGAGCACGCCGGCTTCGCTATCTCCAAAATCAACCTGAAACCACTCGTAGATGCTTGACACGATCAGCTTGCTGCCGTCAAAGCGGGCACCGCGGGGTGAGTTGACGTAGGCCGAGGCATTCTCGGCTAGTTTGTCGTCAACATTGTCGCCAGTGAAGGCTTCGGTGAGCAGATTGGGGCAGCCGATGGACGCGCAGTTGACGCCGTAGTGGATCAGCGGGTCATCCCAGATGGGGCGCAGAATGCGGTGCTCGATGTCGTTGAGCGTGAGTTTTTCACCGGCGACCGTCACCAGCTCGCGGTCCCACGGGCCGCTGGAGAAAAAGCCGTCTTTGATGTCGCGGATGGAATCAACCGGGTAGTCGTCCAACACCACTTGAATGGTGACGGCGTTGTAGAGGTTGATCCAGTAAGCCTTTTGCTCGGCCTTGTTCAGCGCGCGTGGGTCGCGGTTGGTGAGCGCCTTGATGTAGCCGTCTAGTTTGGACTTGTCCGCGCTGCTGACGCCGCCGTAGTCGAACAGGTTGACGCCTTGCGGGCCGCCGGTTTTGACGTAGCTGCCCAGCAGCGCTGTCCAGGCGCTGTGGTCAACCACGGTTTCGGAGCCAGCATCATGTTTGTCCCACATGGCCCACAGGTCGGCCTTGGGGGCAGCAAACGCCGCGGCGCTGCTTAGCAATAGCGCTAGCGCAGCCAGGGGAGCAAAGGTTTTTCGCAACATGTGGGGCTCACAATTTGAATGGGTTCTGTTGGTTTGGACTCTGCTGGCGCGAGATGATTCGGCCCGTGCACCCCATGTAAGGTGCATACCTGACATTCGCAGACCGAGGGAAGACCATGCCAAGCGCTATCTTGTCCATCGACCAGGGCACCACCAGCAGCCGCGCCATCGTCTTTGACCTGCGCGGCCAGATCATCGCCACTGCGCAAACAGAGTTCGAGCAAATCTACCCCAAAGCCGGGTGGGTTGAACACGACGCCGCAGGCATTTACCGCGACACCGTACAAGTGTGCCGCGACGCGCTCAAAAAAGCCGGCATTGAAGCCGCCGAGCTGGCCGGCTGCGGCATTACCAACCAGCGCGAGACGACGGTAGTGTGGGACCGCAACACCGGCGAGCCGATTCACAACGCGATTGTTTGGCAAGACCGCCGCACAGCCGAGCGCTGCGCCGAGTTGGCGAAAGCCAAAGGCAAGCCCGAGACCGACGCCTGGCTGGGCGCCAAGACCGGCCTGCTGCTCGACCCGTATTTTTCTGCGACCAAAATCGCCTGGATACTCGACCAGGTTGACGGCGCACGCGACCGCGCCGAGGCCGGTGAACTGGCCTTTGGCACCATCGACAGTTGGCTGATTTACAAACTCACGGGCGGCGAGCGCCACGTCACCGACGCCGGCAACGCCGCGCGCACCAACCTGTACAACATTGTTGACGGCGCGTGGGACGACGAACTGTGTGACTTCTTCAGCGTGCCCAAGGCCATGCTGCCGCAAGTGCTGGATTCGGTGGCCGAGTTCGGCACCATTGGTGAAGAAATTCTCGGCGCGCCGGTCACCATTGGCGGCGTTGCGGGTGACCAGCAGGCCGCCACCATCGGGCAGGCCTGCTTCGCGCCCGGCATGGTCAAGAACACCTATGGCACCGGCTGCTTCATGGTGCAGAACATCGGCGAGCAATTCGTCGCGTCCGAGCACCGCCTGCTCACCACCATTGCCTACCAGTTTGATGGCAAGGCCACTTACGCGCTGGAAGGCAGCATCTTCATCGCCGGCGCTGCTGTGCAATGGCTGCGCGACGCGCTGAAGATCATCGACGCCGCACCGGACACCCAAGCCTTGGCAGAGTCACTGGACGACAACGATGGCGTGTATCTGGTGCCGGCCTTTGCGGGCCTCGGCGCGCCGTATTGGGACCCCGACGCCCGCGCTGCCGTGCTGGGCCTGACCCGCGGCAGCGGCATTGCCCACTTTGCCCGCGCCGCGCTGGAATCGGTGTGCTACCAAACCCGCGACCTTATGGACGCCATGCGCGCCGACGCTGGCGAGCCCAAGGAGTTGCGCGTGGATGGCGGCATGGTGGTCAACGATTGGTTGTGCCAATTTCAGGCCGACATGTTGGGCGTGGATGTGGTGCGGCCCAAAGTGACCGAAACAACCGCGCTGGGCGCCGCCTACCTGGCTGGCTTGCAGGCCGGTGTATTCAGCGGCTTGGATGAGGTTGCCGACTTGTGGGCCGAGGCCAAGCGCTTCGAACGCAAGGCCTCGGCCGACGACGCTGATGCCCGCTACGCCGGCTGGCAAGACGCCGTCGCCCGCGTGCGCACGAACAAGGACTAGCCCGAATGTTTCACGCGACCGCTTGTTGGTGCTTGTAAGCTTATGATTATATTTAGCAATTCTGGGCTCTGCGAACAACTTGATTGTACCGGTGCATCGCTTGCACAACATCTGGCTTGTCTCGGCCGCCCTGGGCTTGCTCTTCCTTCCAAACGTAGCTACGGCTACGTTTCTCAGTCCAGAGCGGCGCCCAGAACGACCGATTCTGCGCCAGCTGCTGCACATCACGTAAAACATCCGGGCTAAACCATGCAATTGCTAGCGTCACTCACCTCGCCCTACGCCCGCAAATGCCGCGCCGTGGCACTGGAATGCGGCTTGGATGATCAGCTTGAACTCGTCGTCACCAACCCCTGGGACGACCCCGCCGCGCTCAATGCGGCCAACAGCCTGGGCAAAGTGCCGTGCCTGATCACCGATGATGGCCAAGCGCTGTATGACAGCCCGGTGATTTGCGAATATCTCGTTGCACAGGCCGACGACGCCACGCAACAACGCTTGTTGCCCGCCAATGGTGATGCCCGCTGGGCGGTGCTGCGCGCGCAGGCCCTGGCCGACGGCATCCTGGACTTGGGTGTCGCGCACCTGCTGGAAAACCGCCGCCCGGATGGCGAGCGCTCGCCTGACGCTATGGCCCGCTGGCAGCGGCAAATGCTGGCGGGCCTCGACGCCATGCCCGACGCATTGAAGGCTTTGCCGGGCGACGCCAACCTGGGCCACTTGGCTTGCGCGGTGACATTGCTGTGGCTGGACTTCCGCCATCGGCCGTTAGGCTGGCGCGCTGGCCGCGACAACCTGGCTGCCTGGGTTGATGCATTTGCACAACGCGGCAGCTTGCAAGCCACGCCGCCGCCTGCATGAAGTACGTCGGCGCTTTTTTGTTGGGCGCGCTGTGCCTGTGGTTGGCGCAGCAGATCTGGGCGCCCGCCCCTGTGCCGGCAGCGCAGCGGGCTGCCTCGCCACCCGCTGTGCAATCTGTGGCGGCAGGCGCACCACAGCAGCAACTTGCTCCAGCGGAGCCGACACGAGCAACAGCCGGGCAACGCGCAGACAACGCGCCAGCCCCGGCCAGCGACGACGCGCAGGCGCAGGCCACGCGTGATGCCACCCCGCGAAGCGACGCAGCGCAAGTCCAACAAGCGGCAGCACCTGATGACGCGCCCCGCGATATCCCCGCAGTCGAACTACAAAACGACATTCCGCCGCTGCCCACGCCGATTCCGGTGCCCATGAGCGACGCCCACCGCGACGTCGCCGAGCGCACTGAAACTATTGCCGAACTGCACAACGCGCTGGAGTCCGAGCCCGAGGACGTCGCCTGGGCCTACGAAATGCAGACCAACATCCAGCAGTTCCTGCTGCAAAGCGAGCCCATGCAAAGCTTTGGCAGCGCCAGCGTGCATTGCCGCACGGCATTGTGCGAGATCCAGGCCATTGGCTACGCGCCCGGTACCAGCACTGGCCAAACCCAGTGGTCGGTGGTGATGGGCCAGATGCGCTTGCAGGCTTGGTACAGCAACTTTTCCAAAAGCCACGGTTACTCATCCAGCGACGGCGAGCAAACCGTGATCTTCACGTTTTTGGAGCGTAATCCAAGAACGCTGGAAGCAGCCCAATGAGGGTATTCGCCATTGGGTTGGTCGCGAGCCTACTGCTGGCGGGTTGCGCCTGGAACAACGCCACCGGCCCGGTCGATGCCTCGTTGGCCAAACCCGGAACACCCGAGCAAACAGCTGAGCGCCGCCAACTGCTCACAGGCTGCTGGGTGGGCGCAGCGCAAATCAAGGGTGGCGGTCAGCGCGTTTGGTTGGTGCAGCGCGAGGACGATGGCCGGTTCCGCATCGACTTTCGCACCCAGGTGGATAATGCCGAAGCCGAGGTGACGACCGAGGTCGGCAGTTGGGGTGTGTCGGGCGACATCTACTTCACCATCACGCGCGGCTGGCTCACGCCCAACGGCCCGCAGGCCGCCGACATGGGCGACCCGTATTTTTACGATGCGTATTTGATCGAAGCGCTGGATGAGCAGCAGTTCGTGTACCGCCATGCCGAGACGGGTTATTCCTACCGCGTGACGCGGCCGGTGGGCGATTGCGTGCTGCCCAGCTCCGCCGCCTGAGCGGCACGAGCCGATGGAGGCCTGGCAAATTGTTGCAACGGTGGTAGCTGCCCATGCGCTGGCTGTTGCCAGCCCCGGCCCCGACTTTGCCATCGTGCTCAAGCAGGCTGTGGGCTCCGGCCGCGCTGCAGCCCTCTGGACCAGCCTGGGCATCGGCTGCGGCATTGCCGTGCACGTGGCCTACGCCGTGGTTGGTATTGCGCTGCTGATTGCGAATACGCCGTGGTTGTTCACGGCCATTCAACTGGCTGGTGCGGCGTATCTGGCATGGATTGGTTTTGGCGCGCTGCGGGCGCAGCCGCAACAGGCCAATACGCTGGATGCGCCTGAATTAACAACAACCGCGCGCCCGCTGGCTGATTTTCGGCTGGGCTTTGTCACCAATGTGCTCAACCCCAAGGCCACGTTGTTCTTTTTGGCCTTGTTTACCACCGTGATTGGGCCTGCCACGCCGATGTGGTTGCAACTTGGTTTGGGTGTCTGGCTGTGCCTGGCCACGGCAGCCTGGTTTGCTCTGGTGTCGGTGCTGTTCACGGGCGCGGCGGCGCGGCGCTGGTTTGTTGCGCGGGCGCATTGGATCGACCGCGGCATGGGCGTCATCTTGCTGGCGCTGGCCGCGCGCATCGTCTGGGTTGCGCTGCAGTGACCAAGCTGGCCTGCCTGACGCTAGAATCCGTCGGCGATTACGTGATCGATGATGATTTGGCTTACGCCGAACTCCGCCGCCGCGGTTGGCAAGTCGATGTGATCCCGTGGACTCAGCCAGTGGATTGGTCGGCCTATGACCGCGTGCTGATTCGCACACCGTGGGATTACCAGAATGCGCCGCAGCAGTTCCTGCAGGTATTGGAAGCCATCGAAGCCAGTGGCACGCCGCTACAAAACCCGCTGGATGTCGTGCGCTGGAACTTGAGCAAGACCTATTTGCGCGACTTGGATGCCGCCGGCGTACCAATCGTGCCCAGCGTGTGGGGCGAACAATTCGACGCCGAGCAACTTGCTGCCAGCTTTGACCACTTTGGCTGCCAGCGCGTGGTGATCAAACCCACGGTGAGCGCGAATGCCGACCACACCTATCCGCTGCGCCGCGACGAACTGCAAGCCAGGCGCTCGGCGCTAGCCGATGTTTTTGCCAACCGCCCGTATCTTGTCCAGCCGTTTTTGGACGAGGTGGTGAGTGCCGGCGAGGTGTCGCTGTTCTACTTTGGTGGCCAATACAGCCACGCCATCACCAAGCAACCCAAAGCGGGCGACTTCCGCGTGCAGGAAGAACACGGCGGCATGATCACAGCGCTGGAGCCTGATGCGGCCTTGCAGGCTGCCGCGCAACAAGCACTCGCCGCCGTGCCGGCACCGGTGCTATACGCCCGGGCTGACTTCGTGCGCGTGGGCGGTGCCGATTTGCTGATGGAGCTGGAGCTGATCGAACCCAGTTTGTACTTCCGTATGCACGCCGATGCGCCGGCAAATTTTGCCGATGCCCTAGCGTATTGGGCCGATCTCAGCACATCGCAGCCAGTGCAGCGCGATTCGTGGTGATTCGCGCCGGGCGTGATTGACTCGGCCAGGGCTGACCGATATCAACCCAATTATTGCCGTTTCATGGAGTCAAAGAACTCATCATTGGTCTTGGTCTGCTTCATCCGGTCGATCAACAACTCAACCGCAGCAATCTCGTCCATGCTGTGCAGCAGTTTGCGCAGCACCCAGACCTTCTGCAGGCTGACCGGATCCATCATCAACTCTTCGCGGCGAGTGCCGGAGCGGTTGATGTTGATGGCCGGGAACACGCGCTTCTCGGCAATGCGGCGCTCAAGCTGCACTTCCATGTTGCCCGTGCCCTTGAACTCTTCGTAGATGACTTCGTCCATCTTGCTGCCGGTTTCGACCAGTGCGGTGGCGATAATCGTCAGGCTGCCGCCTTCCTCGACGTTGCGCGCGGCGCCAAAAAAGCGCTTGGGCTTTTGCAGCGCGTTGGCATCAACACCGCCGGTGAGCACTTTGCCGGAGCTAGGCGCTACGGTGTTGTAGGCTCGTGCCAGGCGGGTGATGGAGTCGAGCAGGACGATGACGTCTTTTTTGTGCTCGACCAGGCGCTTGGCTTTTTCGATGACCATTTCGGCCACTTGCACGTGGCGTGAGGCGGGCTCGTCGAATGTTGAACTGACCACTTCGCCGCGCACGCTGCGCTCCATGTCAGTCACTTCTTCCGGGCGCTCGTCAATGAGTAGCACGATGAGTGTGGCGTCGGGGTTGTTCTGCGCAATGCTCTGCGCAATGTTCTGGATGATCATCGTCTTGCCGGCCTTGGGCGGGCTGACGATGAGGCCGCGCTGGCCTTTGCCGAACGGCGCCACCAGGTCGATGATGCGCGCGGTGATGTCTTCGGTGCTGCCATTGCCCAGTTCCAGCACGAGCTGCTCGCTGGGGAACAGCGCTGTGAGGTTTTCGAACGGCACTTTCTTCTTGCCGGCCTCAGGCGGCGAGCCGTTGATGGTGTCAACCTGGGTCAGGGCAAAGTAGCGTTCGCTGTCTTTGGGATAGCGCAGCGTACCGGCCACGGTGTCGCCAGTGCGCAGCGAAAAGCGGCGGATTTGGCTGGGCGACACATACACATCGTCCGGCCCGGCTTGATAGCTGGCGTTGGGTGAGCGCAGGAAGCCGAAGCCGTCCGACAGAATCTCCAACACGCCGCTGCCGATGATCTCCTGACCCAGCTTGGCGCGGGCCTTGAGCATCTGGAAGATCAGATCCTGCTTCTTGGTGCGGGCGATGTTTTCCAGGCCCATGGCCTCGGCGTCTTCGATCAGCTCGGCTGCGGTCTTGCTCTTGAGCTCGACCATGTCCAGCGCCGGGCCATCGAATTTTGGCAATTCTTCCTCGGGCTCGTTGTCGTCGCCGCGGTTGCGGCGCCGGCCGCGGGCCTGGTTGCCGATGTTGTCGTCGATCTCGCGGTCGTCGTTGTACTCGGCTTGGTTGCCGCGGTTGTCGCCACGACCGCCGCGGTTGCCGCCGCCCTTGTTACGGCCGCGGCGGTTGTTTTGCTTGTTGCGGTTGTTGTTGCGGTTGTTGCGGCCGCGGTTGCGCCCGCCGCCATCATTGCCGCCGCCGGACTGGTTGTCGCCGCCGCCGCTGGATTGGTTGCCACCGGATTGGTTGTTACTGGACTGGTCGCCGCCGCCCGACTGGTCACCACCACCACCCTGGTTGTCGCCGCCTTTTTTGGGCGAACGCTTGCCGCCGCCGCCACCACCGGAATCGGGCTGGCTGGCCACTTCAATCTGGACTTCGACGGCGTCTTTGACGGTTGATTCTTCGCTCACGTTGGATATCCCGCTTTGCTGTTTTTTGGCTGCGCGCTGGGCGCGTGTGATTCAGGTGTTGGTTTGGCCCGGAACCGGGCGGTTGAAAGTCCCCAATTGGAGGTGCGGCCTTTTTTGATGTTGTTTGTGCCGGATCGAAGCCGGCCCACCGGGGCGCTGCGGTGGAGTGTGCCCGCGCATCAGCGCGCGGGCACGGTCAAGTGTGTTGGCAGTATCAGGCCAGGTTCTCATCCAAAAATGCAGTCAACTGCGCCTTGGACAGCGCGCCAACCTTGGTTGCGGCAACCTCGCCGTCCTTGAACAGCATCAACGTGGGGATGCCACGGATGCCGAATTTGGGCGGAGTTTCCGGGTTCTCGTCAATGTTGAGCTTGGCTACCGTGAGCTTGTCACCGTAGGTCTCGGCGACTTCTTCGAGCACCGGCGCGATCATTTTGCACGGGCCGCACCATTCGGCCCAGTAGTCAACGAGCACGGGGCCACTGGCCTTTTGGACGTCCTGCTCAAAACTGGCATCGGACAGGGTGGTAATGCGATCACTCATGGTGTTGCCTCCTGTTGTAAGGCGAAATACGTGGGTTGGGTTGGCCGGCCGCCCGTGGCAGCGCATGCAATTCAAACGCGTTTACGAGCAGCGTATGCCGACAAGGTTGAGCCTGTCATGCGGCGCATCAAGAGCGTTGGAATGATTGGTATAACGAATGCGCCAAGAGCAATAAGGCGCCGATGACCGTATTCAAGCCCATCTTTGCTACCATTGCAAGTGATTCGGGCGGAATTCTTCCGCACCCGCCGCGCCGGCCCGCTAATCTGGGCCAGATCCCAGGGTCAGAATTGGACGCGGGTTGCTCCACTAGGAGCCTCCAAATCTTCACAGCAGATGCGCCGTTGGCAAAGTGCGGCGCCCCGTACTTTATTGATTGCCAGAGGCCGCATGTCAGACAACCACCTTTCCGATACCCAATTTAGCCAACTGCCGCTTGCTGAGCCGATTCAGCGCGCCTTGGCCGACATGGGTTATACCCACTGCACGCCGATTCAGGAGCAGACCCTGCCACGCTTGCTTGAAGGCAAGGATGTGGCCGGCCAGGCACAAACCGGCACCGGCAAAACCGCGGCGTTTTTGTTGGCAACCATTCATCGCCTGCTGACGGTGGAGGCCAAGCCTATTCCCGAGGGCTTCACCAGCGCCCCGCGCGCATTGATGGTGGCGCCAACCCGCGAGTTGGCGGTGCAGATCGAAAAAGATGCCCAGCCGCTGCTGGCGCACACCGACCTGAAGATGACCGTTGTCTATGGTGGCACCAACTACGATGCCCAGCGCGACGCAGTGTCTGCTGGGGTGGATATTCTGGTCGGCACGCCGGGCCGGCTGATCGACTACTACAAGCAGCGTTGCTACACGCTGGCGCGCGGCGACGCCGTGGTGCTGGACGAAGCCGACCGCATGTTCGACCTCGGCTTTATCGACGACATTCGCTTTTTGTTGCGCAAGCTGCCCGACCCGACGCAGCGCCTGAACATGCTGTTCTCGGCCACGCTCAGCCACCGCGTGCTGGAGCTTGCGTTCGAACACATGAACGACCCCGAGCGTATCGAGGTGGCGGCCGAGCAGGTCACCGCCGACAAAGTGACGCAAAAGCTGTATCACGTCACCAAGGACGACAAGCTGCCGCTGCTCATCGGCTGGCTGCGTAGCCACGACCCCAGCCGCACGATGGTGTTCATCAACACCAAGCGGGTGGGCGAGCGCGTCGAGGACACGCTGCAGGCCAATGGCTTCAACGCCAGCGTAATTTCCGGCGACGTGCCGCAGAAAAAACGCATGCGCCTGCTGAAAGAATTCCAGCAGGGCGAAATGCCCATCCTGGTGGCCACTGATGTCGCCGCGCGCGGCCTGCACATCGAGGGCGTCAGTCATGTGGTCAACTTCGATCTGCCGCAAGATGCCGAAGACTACGTACACCGTATTGGCCGTACGGCACGCGCCGGCGCCGAGGGCGACGCCATCAGTTTTTGCTGCGAGGAATATGTTTACTCGCTGCCCGACATCGAGGCCTACGTGGGCTTCCGCATCGATTCCGAACAACCGCCTGCTGACTTGTTTGCGCAGGACATCACCATCCCGCCACGGCGGCCGCGCAAACCACGCAGTGGTGGGCGCCGTAGTGGTGGTGGCGGCGGTGGTGGAGGGCGCGGCCGTCGCAGTGGTGGTGGGCGGCGCTAGTTAGGGACTAACTCGCTCAGGTAGCGCACGTAAGGCCCGTCGGTTACGTCGCGCTCGGGCTGCGTGCTGTCGGGCTGGCTGATGCCCCAGACCTGGGCGATGCCGAACGTTCGGGCGGCTGCGCGCACAGCCGGGCTGTCATCGACAAACAAGGTGCGCGCGGGGTCAAACTGCTCGGCGTCTTGAAGCGCCTGCCAGAACGCTTGTGCTTCCTTTGGCGCGCCAAAATCGTGTGAACTGATTGCAGCGTCCAAATGGTCGCACAGGCCGGTTTTTTCTTGCTTCACCGCCAGCACGCCGCGGTGGGCGTTGGTGGCCAAGCTCATGCGCTTGGCGCGGCTGCGCAAACGCAGCAAGGCTGATTCTGCATTGGGCAGGTAGCGCACATGATCGCGCTCAGCCTGCTTCAGTGCTGCGAGGTCCAGGCCCAGTTTGCGGGTCCAGTAATCCAGGCAATACCAGTCCAGGGTGCCGGCGGCATCGGTAAACCACGGGCGCAGTTTCGCGCTGGCTTGAGCGGCCGACAAGCCATTTGCGGCGCCGTATGCGGCGGGAATGATTTGCAGCCAGAAGCGGTTGTCGAAGGCCAAATCGAGGATCACGCCGTCCATATCGAGCAAAACGGCGTCGATGCGGCTCCAATCCGGCTGGCTGGCAGGTCTGTCGGCGGGCATCACCGTATAGTACGCGCCCATGATTAGCTTGGAACAGTTGGCCGACGTGGCCACAACCGCCGGCGACGCCATCATGGCTGTCTATGCCACCAATTTTGATGTCGATACCAAACAGGATGACTCGCCGGTGACAGCCGCCGACATGGCTGCGCATCGCCGCATTGTTGGCAGCCTGACGCGGCTGACGCCCGACATCCCGATCCTGTCGGAAGAATCAGCCAGCGTTCCCTGGCCCACGCGGCGTGCGTGGCAGCGCTATTGGCTGGTTGACCCGCTGGACGGCACCAAGGAATTCATCAAGCGCAATGGCGAGTTCACCGTCAACATCGCATTGATCGAAGGCGGCCGCGCCACCTGCAGTGTGGTGCATGCGCCGGCGCTGCACGAGACCTTTGTGGCCAGCGCCGAGCGCGGCGCGCTTTGGCGGCAAGGTGGTGGTGAGTTCGCGCCCATCACTGTGCGCGCAGTGCCCAGTGGTGGTGCCACCGTGGCGGTCAGCAAATCGCACCGCAACGCCGCAACCCAAACGTTTCTCGATGCCCTGGGGCCGCACACGCCCGAGGCTATCGGCAGCTCGCTGAAGTTGTGCCGTATTGCCCAAGGCCGTGCCGATGCCTACCCGCGTTTGGGGCCGACCTCGGAGTGGGATATCGCCTCGGGCCAATGTGTGCTGGAGCAGGCGGGTGGCGGCGTCATTACCGCCGATGGAAATCCGCTGATGTATAACCAAAAAGAATCAATACTCAATCCATTTTTCTTGGCTATTGGCGACCAGGAATACCCTTGGCCCGCATTGCCGGGTTAAAATTAAGCGAAACCTAGTGCAGGGCGTGTGGTCTCACACGCATGACCGCTTTGGCGACATCCCCCAACAGTACTGCGGCTGCAGCCGACTCCGCCGTGGCTGATCTTGCGCCGCGGCCGCTTGCCAGTCTGATCTTCAAGCTGATGGACGGGCTCAGTGGCGCAACGCTTGGTTTGTTGTTCTACGGCGGCTGGGGCGTGTGGGCCAACTCGGCATACGGTTGGTCGGTTGCGTTGCGCTCCGGCGCTGCGCAGGGCGCCATGAGCTTCGTGGTCACGCTCAGCGGCGTGACCTTGATGAAGTGGCTGTTTGGCATCGCTGGCCCGCTATGGTGGCGCGGTGCGGTGTCTATCCTCGGCTCGCTGCTGCTGATTTATGGCGGTATCGTTGGCGTGCATCTGTGGTTGGGTACGCCGGAAATCCTGTTAACGCTGGCGCCGGGTTTACCGATTACAATTGTATTTTGTTGTGTGTTTGTGGGCTCGATGCTGCGTATTGAAAGCGCTGCCCGCAGGCAAGCGTAGGCAAGGGATTGCCACTGCATATGAAACGGACAGATTCGTGAATTTGGCGAAATTGATTGAAGACAACGTGGCCATGCTGGAGCAGGCCGGTGCGCTGATCGACCAACTGGTGATGCGCGCCGAGGGCGACGGCACGGTGGGCTACGCCAACGGCGTTGGCCCGCACTTGCGCCATATTTTGGATCATTTTGATCGCTTTTTTGCCGGTCTGGACGACGGCGTCATCGACTACGATGCCCGCGCGCGCTGCCAGCAAACCGAGCTGTCACCCGGCTTCGGCCTGCGTCGTTTGCGTGGCACGGTGCAGCGCTTGCAGGGTGTGGAAAGCAGCCAACTGCCCGCCAGTGTTCAAGTACGGCTATGTACCGACGCAGACTGTCAAGGCGAGGTCACGCCCTCATCGCCGGGCCGCGAGCTGCAGTTCTTGCAAAGTCACGGTGTGCACCACTTTGCCCTGATGCGTCGCATCCTGGATGAGCGCGGCGTCCGCACCCACGAAGATTTCGGCAAGGCGCCGGCGACGGTCAGCGCCGAACGTGCCTCCGCCTGACGGCTGCCCGCATAGCTACTGCGCTTCCCCTCACCCGCCACCGCCACGCGCTGGCGACCTCTCCGCAGGGGAGAGGTGATACATCCTTCTCCTGTTGGGAGAAGGTGCCCGAAGGGCGGATGAGGGCATGCAGGCAAGCAGCACTGAATCAAGCCAAGGATTCTGATCTGGCTACTCGAAGTCTTGAGTCGCGCTGGTGACATCGCTCTCCTATACAACGCGTTTACGCATTGCGCTGGCGCGCGCCGTGCGCTGGGAGTTTTGGCCAGCCTGGCTGTTCTATCTGCCGATCGTGGTCTATATCAATTGGCGCGGGCTGGTGTTCACGCGGCCGGTGTCTGCATTTACAGCCATCAACCCCGGCATGAGCCGTGCCGGTGGTCTGATCGGTGAGGCCAAAACCGAAACTCTGTTGCCGTTGCAAGACGCGCTACCTGAGCGTGTGGCGCGTTTTGCCGCCATCGCGCCGGCGATGCCTGCGCAGCGTTTTGCCGCCATCAAGGCATTTCAGGCGACGTTGGATACCCAGTGGCCGTTGGTGCTCAAGCCGGATGTGTCGGAGCGCGGCCGCGGCGTACGGTTGGCATGGTCCGACGGCGCAATCCGCGACTATGTTCAGCGCTTTCATCGCCCGTTGCTGGCGCAGGCCTTTGCGCCCGGCGAGGAGTTTGGCCTGTTCTATATCCGTGGCGACGGCTTGGTCTCGCTGACTGAAAAGCAATTCCCTCAGCTTGTTGGGGATGGCGTCAGCACATTGGCCGAACTGATCCTTAGCGATGCCCGCGCTTACCTCGTCGCGCCAATGTTGTTCGAGCGCTTCGCCAATCGCCTGGACGATATAGTGCCCGCAGGCAAGCACGTGGCTTTAGCCGATGTTGGCAGCCATTGCCGCGGTAGTACCTTCTTGAACGCCGAGCGGCTGCGCACCCCAGAGCTCGAGGCTGCGATTCTGGAGATTGCTGACGCCATGCCCGGCTTTGATTTTGGCCGGCTCGATGTGCGCGCCACCGGCGCAGAGGCCCTGGCGCGCGGCGAGGGCTTCAAGGTTATCGAGGTCAATGGCGCCAGCAGTGAACCGGCCCATGTCTATCACCCCGGCACGCCGTATCTGGCCGGCCTGCGTGCATTTTGCGGCGCCTGGCGGCGCATGTGCGAATTGGGCGAGGCTAACGTGCGCGACGGCGCGCCGTATCTGCGCCCGTCCGAACTGGCCGCGCTGGCAGTGCGCGAAGCTAAATTGCGCCGCGGTATCGACTGGCCGGACAACATCTGGCACGGCGATGATGCGGTAAGGTTTGCGCACGACAACTAGCGCAAGGACATTACATGCTGGGCGGACGCGTTTGGGCATTCATTTTTGCCGCCATCATCTTGATGACGGTGTACTACCTGTTCTTCAGCCCGTCACCGATCAACCCGGTGGCATGGACACCGCCGCCAGCACCGGCGCTTGAGGGGCAGTACGCCGTCAACACACGGCTGGCCGGCGTCCAGCGCTTGATGCAAGGCCAGGGCATCGGCCCCGAAGACATGGCCTTTGGCGACAACGGCAAGCTTTACACCGGCTACATTGACGGCCGCATTGTCGAGGCCAACCCGGACGGCAGCGGTTTTCGCGTTGTTGGCAATACCGGCGGCCGGCCGCTCGGCGTGGCGTGGTTGCCAGACGGCGCGCTGGCCATCGCCGATGCCGCCGAGGGCCTGCTGCGTATGACGCTGGACGGCCAGCAAACGGTGTTGGCCACAACCGCCAACGGCTTGCCGTTTCGGTTTGTTGACGACCTTGACGTGGCCGCCGATGGCAGCATTTATTTTTCCGACGCCTCGTGGAAGTACGGCATGGAGCATTTGATGCTCGACTTTCTCGAACACGCCGGTACCGGCCGCCTGCTGCGCTACAACCCCGACGGCACAGTCGATGAACTGCTTGATGGCCTGTACTTTGCCAACGGTGTGGCGCTGGGCCCGAAGGACGCTTACGTGGTGGTCAACGAAACCGGCATGTATCGCGTCACGCGGTATTGGCTTAGCGGCCCCAAGATTGGCACCAGCGATGTGCTCATCGACAACCTGCCCGGCTTCCCCGACAACATCAATTGGGACGACAACGGCAAGCGTTTCTGGCTGGCGATTTACGGGCCGCGTGACAGCACGCTGGACGGCACCGCCGACAAGCCGTGGCTGCGCAACATGCTGGCCAAATTGCCCGAGGAGTTTCACCCGGCACCCGTGCATGCAGGCTTTGTTTTGGCGCTGAGCGAGCGGGGAGAGGTGCTGGCCAACTTGCAGCACGACGCGCCCGAGGCCTACGCCCCCATTACCAGTGCCGATGCCTGGGGCGAGCATTTGTATCTAGGCAGCCTGTCTGCCCCGGCCATGGGCCGAATTCGATTGAGTGAGGTGTTGCAATGAGCGACGAAAAAACCCTGTTCGAGCGCATCATCGACGGCGAAATACCCGGTGATATTGTCCACGAGGATGAACACTGCGTGGCGTTCAAAGACATCAACCCTGGTGCGCCCGTGCACATTCTGCTGGTGCCGCGCAAACCGATGCCGCGCTTGCAAGACGGCACGCCGGACGATCAGGGGCTACTCGGGCATTTGATGCTGACCGCGCCCAAGATTGCAGCGCAGCACGGTGTTGGTGACGCGTTTCGCTTGGTGGTGAACAATGGTGCCGATGCGGGTCAATCCGTGTTTCATCTGCATTTGCACATCATAGGCGGGCGACCCCTGAAGTGGCCACCGGGCTGAATGCGGTGCGGCACTTTGCGCAGCTCGGCGTTGCAAGTGCACCGGCTGTGCTCACGTACTTTTAGTACGCTGCGCGCAGGCGGCGCACCCGCGCCTTGATCTGCACAAAGTGGCGCGGCCGCATTCACATTGCCACTTGGTTGCAAAGAACATCTGTGGCATCAATCGGCGCTTCTGAACTGACGGCTTGGTTTTGTTGGGGGTGGCAGCGCTACGCGTACTAGGCCCCAGACACAACAAAGCCCTCACAAGGAGGGCTTAAATGTTGATTCCCCAGATTATTATTATTCCATCGCAGGGCGCTCAGGTGTCCGCTTCGAGCCGTCGGTCAAATGAGGCTATTGCCTTGCGATGGGAAAAAATTACCTTAATGACGGGTTGATGACAAGGGTTAACTTCGATTTTTGTCGATTTCCCGACGAGCGGTGAAAGCGCTTGATGCGCCGCGCAACAAAAAACCCGGCGCGTGGCCGGGTTTTTCGACGGTTCCAGACGCGGCTCAGGCGGCCAGTTCCATGGACTTGCGTAGCTTCTTGATGGCCGCCACTTCGACCTGGCGCACGCGCTCGGCGGAGATGTCATACACCTCGGCCAGTTCCTTCAGGCCAGTCTTCTCGCCTTCATCGGCCAACCAGCGTTGGTTGAGGATGTCGCGCGAGCGATCGTCCAGGGTTTCCAGTGCGGCAGCCAAGTGCTTGCGCTGGCGGCTGTCCCAGTCGTCGGCTTCAATGACGTCAGCCGGGTCGGTGCTGTTGGTCAGGTATTGCTCGGGCGCATAGGTGCTGTCGTCGTCATCATCGTTCATGGCAAACGAGATGTCTTGACCACTCAGCCGGCGCTCCATTTGCAGCACGGTTTCGGGCTTGACGTTCAGGTCCTTTGCAATGGCCTCGACCTCGCTTTGGTTCATCCAACCGAGGCGATTCTTGCTGCTGCGCAGGTTGAAGAACAACTTGCGCTGCGCCTTGGTTGTGGCCACCTTGACGATGCGCCAGTTCTTCAGCACAAACTCGTGAATTTCGGCTTTGATCCAGTGCACGGCAAAGCTGATCAGGCGCACGCCAACGTCCGGGTCGAAGCGCTTAACGGCTTTCATCAGGCCGATGTTGCCTTCCTGGATGAGGTCGGCCATGGGCAGGCCGTAACCCATGTAGCCACGGGCAATATGCACCACAAAGCGCAAATTGGACATGACCAGCGTTTGCGCCGCGGTCAGGTCTTCGTGCTCGCGCAATTCGCGGGCCAAATCTTGTTCTTCCTCGCTTTTGAGCACGGGGATACTGTTCACCGAATGGATGTATGCATCCAAACTGCCGGTGAGCGGTGTAAGTTGTGTCGCGTTGCGAAGTGCCAGAGCTTGACT
>JAAFAL010000202.1 GCA_018222345.1 bacterium | reverse complement strand
CCGAGGATGTCTATGCCTCCCAGCAATGCCTCACTCACCCGCCCATAACTGTGTGGCCTACGCTCTTCCTGGCTGTAAGGGGAGTCAACACGGGTACGGGCTGAACGATTTAATAGCGACTTGCACGTGAAAAACGAAGATGAAACTGCTACCGCCTCGGATGAGGTTGGCCAGAACGACGCTGAGACCAGTAAAGCCCCTGAGAAACCGCTAGAGCCCGATGAGGCCGCGCCAATGATCATCGTTGGTATTGGTGCATCTGCTGGCGGCCTCGAAGCCTTGAAAATGCTGATTTCGGCGCTGCCGGCGTCGGAGAACATTTGCTACGTGGTGGCGCAGCATTTGTCGCCTACACACAACAGCTTGCTGACAGAATTGTTGGCTCCGGTTACCAAACTGTCGGTGCGCGATTTGCGCGATGGCCAGGAATTGGTCCCAAACTGCATTTTCATCACGCCCCCCGACCGCGATGTGGAGTATGCAGACGGTGCGCTGCATCTGTCCCCTCCCAAGCCCGGTGTAGGCCCCAAACCCTCGGTTGATCGGCTGCTGACCAGTTTGGCCGACAACGCCGGTGATCACTCCGTGGCCATCATCTTGTCGGGCACTGGCTCGGATGGCGCGCTGGGTGTGCGCGCAGTCAAGGCTGCCGGTGGTGTGGTGTTGGTGCAATCGCCGGACGATGCCAAATATGACGGCATGCCGCGCTCGGCGATACAAACCGGTTGCGCCGACCTGGTGATGGCGCCCGATGCCATGGGCGAAACCTTGGAGAATATTGCTGGCGCCGCGGGCAAACTGATTTTGCCGAGCGCCGACGACGGCATCAGCGACAGTTACAAGCGCGTGGTCGCGCTGGTCAAGCGTGCCGCCGGCATGGACCTGGCCAATTACAAGTCAACGACAATCGAACGTCGCATCCTGCGCCGCATGCGCATGCGCAGCATCGACGACATGGACGCCTACGCGGGATTGTTGCAGCGCGACCCACAAGAGGCAGAAATGCTGTCGCGTGACGTGTTGATTTCCGTCACCTCGTTTTTCCGCGACGACGTGCATTTTGAATCGCTGCGTCAGACCTTGTCGCAGCTCGTCGAGGCGCGCGAGGCCGAGGAGATGATTCGCGTTTGGGTATCCGGCTGCGCCACCGGTGAGGAGGCCTATTCCATTGCCATCTCGCTGGCGGAAATTGTCCGTGACAAGCCCGAGGCGCCGGATTTTCTGATTTTTGCCAGCGACATCGACGAGGCGGCGCTCAATGTTGCCCGCGCCGGGAACTACGCCGACTCGTCGCTGGATGACATGCCGGAGGACTTGCGCGCGCGTTATTTCCATCGCCAGGCTGGGCTTTGGGTGGTAAAGAAGCACTTGCGCCAGTCCATCGTGTTTGCGTCGCAAAACGTCATTGAAGACCCGCCGTTTTCGCGCATGGATTTGGTCAGTTGCCGTAACGTGCTGATCTACTTCAATCGCGATGTGCAGCGTCGGGTGCTGGAGTTGTTCCACTACGCGCTGCGTGACTTTGGCTTGTTGTTCCTGGGCCGCTCGGAATCAATCGAGCCGCACATGAACCTGTTCGAGCCGCTGAGCAAGCGCGACCGCCTGTTCCGCCGCCGTGCGGGCGAGGTTGACTACGCCGTGCCGCTCAAGCGCTCGAGCCCCACGGCCAAGCAAAGCGCCAGCGCTTACGAGGGCGACTACTCCGAGCGCCGCACCACCCGCAATACGCAACTCACGCGCGCGTTGCTCAATCGCTATTGCCCGCCTTGCGTGGTGGTCGATGCACAAGACCGGGTGATCCACACCGCAGGCGAGGTGAGCAAGTTTCTGACATTCCCTGACGGCGAATTGGATACCGGTGTGTTTCAACTGGTGCCCGAGTCTAGCCGGCCGGAATTACGCGCCCTGTTGCACCGTGTACGCCGTGAGGACAAGCCTGCCATGGGCTCACGCATTGCCGTGGAGGGCGACGAACAAGACGTACGGCTGACGGTTTATCCGCTACCTATGGACCGCGATGCGCTGGTCGTGGTGGCGTTTGAGCGCATTGAATCTGTTGCTGCATTGGCGTCGGACACGGCCGAGGACAACCCACGCGAGTTCCGCATTGCCAGCGAGTTGGAGCGCGAGCTGGCCAACACCCGCATGCACTTGCAGACCGTGGTTGAAGAGTTGGAAACCTCGAACGAAGAGCTGCAAAGCCAGAGCGAGGAACTGCAATCGTCCAACGAAGAACTGCAATCGACCAACGAGGAGCTGCAGACTTCCAATGAAGAGTTGCAATCGACCAACGAAGAACTGACAACCGTCAACGACGAGTTGCAGTCCAAATCAGGCGAATTGGAAGACCTTGCCTCGACGCTGATCAGCGTGAAGGAAAGCCTGCAATCGCCACTCATGCTGGTTGACCGCCGGCTGCAGGTGTTGGACGCCAACCCGGCCTGCGAGCAGGTCATGTCGGTGCCGAACGGCCAGATCAGTTACAACCTGACTGCGGTTGCCTGGGAACTAGAAGATACGCCCACCC
>JAAFAL010000039.1 GCA_018222345.1 bacterium | reverse complement strand
GCCGGTCACCGTGCCTAGCAAGCCCATCATCGGGCACAAGGCAATCAGCGTGGTCATGATCGGCAAGGGGCTGACCAAACGGTCATGAACGACCGAAATCAATTCTTCGCGAATGCGGTGCGCGGCGCGCGAATGGCGCTCGGGCCGCGCCTGCCACTCGGCAGCCAGCGCCTTGCGCGTTTTGGGATGAATACGGCGGATGTACCAATAGCGCTCCAGCATCAGCGTCCACAGCAGCGCCGTGATTGGCAGCAACGACCACAGGATCGGGCCGCCAGCGTCGAGGAAACGCTCGATCTTCTGCCAGGGTTCAAGCAGCAGGAGCAGTAATTCGTCCATCAGCCCACCCGGCTGGCGGCGCCTTTGCGGCGCTCAACCCGCCGCGCGATCAGCCCGGCGGCCTGTTCGTCGAGGATGCGAATCAGCGAGCGCGAGCGCCCGGACAGCAGGCTGTGCAGGAACAGCAGTGGAATCGCTACGACCAAGCCCAGCACGGTAGTCACCAAGGCCTGCGAAATACCGCCGGCCATGAGTTTTGGATCGCCAGTGCCGAACAGCGTGATCGACTGGAAGGTGGCGATCATGCCGGTGACCGTGCCCAACAGGCCCAGCAAAGGTGCCACGCCAGCGAGCAGCTTGAGCAGGCCCAGCATGCGCTCCAGCTTGGGCGTCTCGCGGATGACCGCTTCGTCCAGCTTCAGCTCCAGTGTTTCCAGGTCGTCGCCGGCCGTTTCGGGCGCATCGACCAAGGCCAGAATGCGGCCCAACGGGTTGTTGTCCTTGGGCTGGTCGATGCGCTTGAGCTGGCCGCGCATCTTGCTGCCCACGCCCATTAAATACAGCCACTGGTAGATGGCCAGAATGCCGCCCAGGATGCCCAAGGCAATAATCACGTAGCCGACTTCCTTGCCCTGGCGCACGCGCTCGGCGAGGCTAGGCCGCTCCACCAGCAGCGCCAACAGGCTGCCGCGGGTGGGGTCAACAATCATCCGCGCGGTATCGGCTTCGGCGGCCTCGAACTCGCGCGCCATGGCCTGCGCGCCGCCACCGGGTTGGCGTGGCAATACCTGCAACTGGCCGGATTCCGGCACGTAGTTGAGATATTCGCCGTTCGAGGTGGCGGTGAACACGCCCACCCGTGTCACAGGCTGCGTGTTGGTCTCACCCTCGGCATTGACCACCGGTGCGTCAAAGGTGACAACTCGGCCAGACTCGGTCATCTCCTGCTGTAGGGCAAACCACAAACCCTCGAGCTTGCGCAGGTTGATCGGCCGCCTGCTGTCGGCCAGGTCGGCGAGGAACTCACTACGCTGTTCGATCTGCGGATTGGTCAGCGAGTCGCGAACAATGGCGCGTGCATCACCAGCAGACGTGCGGATAACGCCGAACAATTGTTCTAGGTCACCGGTTTGTTCTTCCAGTTGCTTTTTCAGTGCCGCAATCTCGCCCGCAGCCTTGTCGAAGTCGGCCTTTTGCGCGTTGGTCTGGCGCTTGACTGCGGCCAGTTCGCGCTGCGCACGCTGCAATAGTTCCTCTTGCTGATTCTTGTTGCGCAGGAACTGCGCCTCGCGCTCACGGTTGGCCTCGGCGGCCTGTTGCTGGCCTTTCTTGACCTCGTCCAGCAACTTGTCCAGCGAATCCTGCGCGGGCGCAGCCAACGGCAACGCCAGCAGCATCAGTAGCGTCAGAACACGGCTCATTGCTCACCCCCGGCAGCGATGCGTCGCGGTGTCGGCATGGGCAGGGTGAGCAACTCCGGTGCCACGGTCTGGCGGGCAATACGGATGCCCTGGCGGATGGTCGGCCGCTCGGTGGCTGGCAGCTCTTCCCAGCGGTTGATTTGCGGGTTCCACATGGCGGCGTTTTCGCCATCCAGTGTCAGGTAAAACAGCGCTACGCGGCCAACGCGCAAGGTATCGACAACCTGCTGTTTGCCATCGAGATCGATTTGCGTGCGCCGGCTGTTGAGGCCGCGGCCGTAACTGACCTCGGCCTGATAAGCCTCGATCACGCCGCGGAACTGGTCGGTCAGGCTGGCGTCGGCATCGCCAAGCTTTTGCTTGAGGCTTTCGATGCGGCCACGGCGCTCGTCCAGCGCATAAGGCAAATCAGCTTCGATGAAGCGTTCCAGCGTATTGACCATGCGCAGCATCAGCGGCATCAGGTCTTCTTCTTTCAGAGGCACGTCGGCCAGTGCGCGCTCAAGCTCGGCTTTTTCGCGTTCTTGCAGTTTTTGCAGTTCGGCCAACTGCTGCTGATAAACCTTGAGTTGCTGGGTTTCCCACAGCGCGCGGCGGTAGCGCTCGAGCGCGCGCTTGGTCTCTGCGTCCAAATTGTCAACCCGCGATTGCGAGCGGCTGGCCTGGCGCGTGGTTTCCTCGGCGGTGTTGATGGCCTCGCCGACGCGGTCGCGCTGCGCCCAAGCGGCGCTGCTGGCCAGCGCTGTGGCCACGAGAAACAAAACAATACGGGTCATGCGGCCTCCGGCAGGGCGTCGCCCAGCCAATCAACAATGCGGGTTACGGTTTCATCAGTGCGGTCGTCGTCAATCACCCAATGGCTGCGTTGCGCATCGAACTGCACCGTAGCCTGCGGGTAACGCGCGGCGATTTTGTGCACAACGCTGGGCGGTGTCAGCCAATCGTTTTCGCAGGCCAGCACATACACCGGGCAGGTGATTGCGTGCGCCGGCACGCGCGTGGTTTTGGCGCTGTCCAGCATCGGAAACGCGGCCTCGAACAGCACGCGCCCGGAGTCTGGCACGGTGAACTGGCAAGCGCGACCAACAGCCGCAGCCGGCATGCCGGTCATGGCGTATTTGGCGCAAGCATCGCGCGACAAAGCGGTCGGCTTGCGCCAAAAGCCCCAACTGAACAAAAAGTTGCCCAACGAAGCGATGCCGCGCGGTGTGACGGCAAATACGTCGGCAGGCGCTGCCGGCGTCAGCAGCACCAACGCGCTCACAGGCATGCGCGCAGCCAGCTTTTGCGCGATCAGGCCGCCCAAGCTATGGCCAATCACGATCGGCGGCTGGCTCAGGTTCAAGGCTTCGATGGCCTGCTGGTGGCGATCAACATACGCCGACAAGCTCAGGCTGCCGAGATCATCAACCGGCAGCTCGGCGCGCCCCGGCGAATTGAAGCGGTGGACAGTGAAACCCGCCGCGCTAAACAAGCCATCCAGCCGCGCCAACAGGTCGCGGGTACACCACATGCCGTGGATCAGCACTATGTCGGGTTTGCTCACTCGCTCGCACTCGAAGGATCGGGTTATTGTTTGCACAAGGCGTATGATTTGCCTTGCTACTCAGTAGCCTATCGCCTTGTCACAGGCTTTGCACATGTTGGAATCACGCGCATGCACATGATCATCGGGCCAGGCGCCGTGGGGACGGTGCTCACCGCGTTTTTACGCCACGCTGGCGAGCCGGTGCGCCTGCGCGTGCGCGAAGAAGATGTGCAAGACCTGCAAGGCAGCTCGCATGTGCTGGTTGACCGCGTGCGCGGCCGGCCACCGGTGCGCGTGGCCAAACCGCCGATGAGCACACAAACCGATTTCGACGGCGTCGAGACGGTGTTTATCTGCGTCAAACACCCTGACCTGCCGGCCGTGCTCGATGCCTTCCCGGCCGATATTCCCGACACCACAACCATCGTGCCGTGCCTGAACGGCGTCGGCGCGGCGCAGCGTATCCGCCAACGTTTCCCCGGCAGCCATGTGGCGCCGCTGACAGTGATGTTTAACGCCCAATTGCTGGAGCCACTGCACGCGCGCATCTCGACCAAACCCAATGTGCTCATCAACTCCGACGACAAGGCCCTGCTGGGCCTGTTCGGCACCAGCGGCCTGCAGGTGCAGCGGGTGCACGACGAAGCCGCAGCCTGGGGCAAGCTGCTGATCAATCTGGCCAACGGCATTTGCGCGCTGACCGACACCACGTTTCACGACGTGTTGGCCAATCCCGACCTGCGGGCAGTGTTTGTCACCTTGCTGGATGAAGCCACCACCGTGCTGGACAAATCAGCCGCGCGCTACCACTTGCCCGTAGGCATGCCCTACCAGGCTTACCGCAAGCTGCTCACCCACGGCGGCAACGGCGCCTGGTGGCTGGAAAAATATCGCCACGGCCTGACCAAGTCGTCTTACCCGTCCATGGTGGCCGACCTGCGCGCCGGCCGGCCCACCGAGATTGATGAACTCGGCGGCGAGATCGTTCGCCTGGGGCAGTTAGTGGGTGTGCCTACCCCGGCCAATGCACGCGTGGTGAAGATGGTGCATGCCGCCGAAGCGGCACCGCACCCAACGCCGATGAGCGCACGCGATTTGCGCGACGCACTGGCCTAGCGCGCTAGAGTTTGGCTGCCCTGGGCCCAAGGAAGAACCACAGGATCACGCCCAACACAGGCAGCAGCACGATCACCAAAATCCACAGCACCTTGGTGCCGGTGCTGGCTTTGCTCCCAACTGTGCTGACAATGGCCCAGATATCCAGGATGAGAATGATGAGGCCTAGCGGCCCGCCGACATTGAGATTCATACGGTCACTTCCTTGTTGCTGGTTGAATCAGGTTCCACATTCGCAGCCTTGGCGGCGCTGAGCAAGGTCGCCGAGGTGGTGCGTACGGCATTGCGCCCGGCCAATTTGGCCGCATACAGCGCAGCATCAGCCAGCGCGTAAGCATCATCAACACTGACCCCCGCGCTAGGCACCAGGTGGGTATAACCCACGCTCACTGTCAGTGGCCCGCCATTCGGGTGTTCGATACCTAAATCCTCGATGCTCTTACGCACACGCTCGGCGAGGCGATCGACCAAGGCACCGGGCGTGTTGTACCAAAGCACGCCGAATTCTTCGCCGCCCAGCCGCGCCAACTGGTCGAAGGGCCGGCGTGCAACATTTGTACTGAGGCAGTGCGCCACCTCGCGCAACACGTCGTCACCCGCAGGGTGGCCGTGGGTGTCGTTGTACTGCTTGAAGTGGTCGATATCGATAACAGCCAAGCCGACCTCGCAGCCATCACGCCGCGCCTGCGACCACGCCTTGTCGGCCGCTTCGTCCCAGCCCCGGCGGTTCATGATGCGCGTCAATGCGTCCTGCACCGAGCGGCCGAAATACAATTGCTCGGTCAAAAAATGCCGGCGCACCGCGCGTGCCTGCAGGTAACACGCCGCAGTGCCCACCACGGCGAAGCTGCTGAGCACCAAAAAATGCATCCACTCCTGTGTGGGCAGGCCAAGCGCGGCCCCCCGCGCAGCCTCCAGCAGCAAAATAATGACGCCAACGCGCACTGCGCTGCGAAACGGCAAGCCGCTGAGCAGAAACACGAACACCATCAAGAATTCGCTGAATCGGAACGGGTACATCGCACCGTGCTGCATGTAGAGCGTCGGCAGCGCCAGCGCAATACCGGTAGTGACGGCCACAACCACCAGGGTTGTGCTGTGCAGCCGCCGCGCACCACGCTCACCGCGCAGCCAGTAAACCGCGAATAGCAACACCGGCGCGAGCACGGCAAGTAGCAACACAGCCTGGAGTGTCGCTACCGTTTGCGGCACATCGTCCAAAACCACCGTGGCGGTTTGCATGCCAATCAACAAAACAATAGCCCCAACACACGCCAGGCGAGACTGGGTGACAAAAAAGCGCGACAAAAAGCTGTTGAACGCGGTCTCAAGGGCTGGTGCAAACCGAAGCCCCAGGCCACGACGGCTGAGTTCGCGCAGCAGCAAACTCTCGGGATGGAACCCTGTTGCAGACGCTATACGGTGTTCGCCAAGCATGTTGGTGTCATCCATGTTGCCGGGCATCCCACTCCCTTTGCGCAACTATTGCCAAGCAGTATAGACACGGATCGCCCGGTCGCGCAGCGGCAATTGCCGACAGGCGGCACTGCCGATAGGCTGCGTGGCATGAAAACGCACATCAAATCAATCGTCATGAGCGCAACCCTACTGGGCAGCACGGCCGCCCCATTGGTCACACACGGCGGCGACCGCGTCACCGGCGAGCCCTTCGCCAGCCGTTCCGAGGTCATCGCCACCCAGGGCATGGCTGCCACCAGCCAGCCGCTGGCCACGCAGGTGGCGCTGGACATACTCAAAGCTGGCGGCAATGCAGTCGATGCGGCGATTGCCGCCAATGCCGTGCTGGGCTTGGTCGAGCCGGTAGGCAATGGCATCGGCGGCGATTTGTTCGCCATCGTCTGGGATGCCGAGTCCGAGCGCCTGCACGGCCTCAACGCCAGTGGCCGCTCGCCACAATCACTGACACTGGACTGGTTCGCCAACAACGACCACGACCGCATCCCGTCCTACGGCCCGCTGCCGGTGTCGGTGCCGGGCACGGTGGATGGCTGGTTTGAACTGCACGGAAAATTCGGCAAGTTGCCGATGTCGGCCATCCTGCAACCCGCCATCGACTATGCCAACCAGGGCTTCCCGGTCACCGAATTGATCGCCTACTACTGGGACCGCTCGGTGCCACGGCTGGGCCAGTACGACGGCTTTTTGGAGCAGTTCACCAACGACGGTAAAGCGCCGGCAAAGGGCGAAATCTGGAAAAACCCTAACCTTGCCAATACTTTGCAGGCTGTCGCCACAGGCGGCCGCGATGCCTTCTACAAAGGCGAAATTGCACAAACCATGGGCGCCTACATCGCCGAGCAAGGCGGCTTTTTGACCGCTGACGACCTTGCCGCCCACCGCTCGGAATGGGTCGATCCGGTCTCCAGCAACTACCGCGGCTACGACGTCTGGGAGCTGCCGCCCAACACCCAGGGTGTGGCGGCACTGCAAATCCTCAACATCCTTGAAGGCTTTGATTTTTCCAAGATTGCCTTTGGCAGCCCCGAGCACATCCACCTGTTCACCGAGGCCAAGAAACTGGCCTTTGAAGACCGCGCCCGCTACTACGCCGACCCCGATTTCGCCGACATCCCGCTGGCCGAACTGTTGAGCAAGGCGCGGGCCGACAAGCAGCGCAAGCGAATTGACCCAGAACAAGCCGCACGCGCCTACCCGCCCGACGACGACAAGTTGCAGCGCGGCGACACTATCTACCTGACGACGGCAGATGCCGCTGGCAACATGGTGTCACTGATCCAGTCAAACTACCGTGGCATGGGCAGCGGTATGACGCCGCCGGGCCTGGGTTTCATCCTGCAAAACCGCGGCGAGTTGTTCTCGCTCAACCCCGACCACGCCAACGTATATGCTCCGGGCAAACGCCCGTTTCACACCATCATCCCGGCCTTTATCACCAAAGATGGCAAGCCATGGGTGAGTTTCGGCCTGATGGGCGGCGGCATGCAGCCGCAGGGCCACGCGCAAATTGTCATGAACCTGATCGACTTTGGCATGAACCTGCAAGAAGCCGGCGATGCGCCGCGCATCTATCACGACGGCAGCAGCCAACCCACCGGAGAGCGCATGACCGACGGCGGCCGCTTGTATTTGGAGTCAGGCTTTGACTACGCGACGGTCCGCGCCTTGATGGGCAAGCGCCACCGTATCGGCAGCGCCCGCGGCCCATACGGTGGCTACCAGGCCATCCTGCGTGCCCCTGAAACCGGCGTCTATTTCGGCGCGTCGGAGATGCGCAAAGACGGCCAAGCCGCCGGATACTAAAAAGTCATGGCAAATAACACTGCTGCGCGGATCACCGCGCTGGACTGGGCCATGCTGGCACTGGCCGTGGCCTCAGTGGCTTTGCTTGGCTGGGAATGGGTCGCTGATGTTGACCTGGCCACGCAGACGCTGATCTTCCAAATTGATCTGGCGGTGTGCGCCATCTTCGCCGTCGAGTTCATTTGGCGCTGGCGCCGCGAAGGCTGGCAGCGCGACTTCCCGCTGCGCAACTGGTACGAAATCCTCGGCATGATTCCGGTGTCGCATCCGGCGCTGCGCAGCTTCCGCCTGCTGCGTATCGTCCGTATCGTCATCTTGTTGTCGCGCATGGGCCGCGCGGCCGACCGCTTTGCCGGCGACGACAACTTTACCAACCGGCTGATCCGGCGCAGCAAGAATGCCTTGGTCAATTTCGTTGGCGGCACCATGACGGTGTACATCCTCAACGAGGTTTCGGAGGTGCTGGGCAAAGGCACATACACCCGCAACGTGGCGCGCGCTTTGGAGGCCCATGGCGACGACATCACCAGCACCGTCACCGATAAATTGCACGACGACCCCAGCCTTGGCCGGCTGCAGCGGCTGCCGTTTTTCGACGACATTGTTGGCGCCAGCGCACAGGTGACACAGCGCATCATCATCGAGTTTCTTGAAGATCCGCGTACCGACGAACTGGTGGCTGAAATTTTGCGCGAGAACATCGAGCAACTGCGCGAGGCCGTACGTGCCAAAGAGCAGGGCAAGGGCAAAGCCGTCGGCAACCCGCAAGCATGAGCCGCCGGCGCCAACCCAAGCCGAACACCAGCAAACTGTTGCCATTGGCGCTGGCCGCCATTGGCGGCGCCTGTGTGCTGATCGCCGCCATTATTGTTGCCCTGGGTGAACCCAAACCGCTGGGCGACTACGGCGCGCCAGACTTCGAGGTGCCGATCCGCGACACCGACACGCCCAGCCTGGCCGAGCCGGCCAACACGCCGACATCAGCCGAGCCTGCACCGCGGCCGGTCATCCCGCCGCCGGAATGGCCGCTGGCCAAGCGGTTTGCGCAAACTGACGACCTTTACGCACTGGTGCAATCGCTACGCAAAGCTGCCGAAGACGGCGATGGCGAGGCGCGTTGGACATTGGCCGAGGCCTTCGACCACTGCGAACTCTACGTCGGTAAATATGCCGGCGTGCCGGATGCCCAGCGCCGTTTCGAGGCGGCGCTCGTCAACATGCCGCCCGAACTGGCCGCCTTGCGCAAGGCCGAATTCGACCGCTGTACCGGCTTTTTTGACGACCGCCTGGCGCTGGAAGACCCGCTGCCCTGGCGCGCGCTGGCCATGGACGCCGGGCACCCGGCCGGCGTGCTGGCAGGCTGGACGCACGCCGCCATCGCCCCCGAAAACACCAACCCGACATTGCGCGACATTACCGTCGAAGTCGAAAGTCAGCACCCTGACGTATTCCGCGCAGCGCCTTTGTTGCTGGGCCTGCGCGACGGCCCGTTTGGCCCGCCGGTCGGCAGCGAAATCAGCGCACTGACGTGGAAACTGCTGCCCTGCAAACTCGACCAGCCCTGCGGGCCAAACTCGCGCCGTGTGGCCCACGAATGCTTGTGGTCAACCTGCCGCGAGCGCAACACCTTGCCCGCACATTTGCGGCTGACTCACGACCCGTTTGTTTATGGCGAGGCTGATGTGTTGGCAGAGTTGCTCGCCGACGCCATCCGCACACGATCACTGGCCCAGTCTGGCCTGGTGTCGCCGCAGGTGCCCGAGCACGTCCGCGGTAAATCATCGGCGCAGCCGGGCGGTTAGTCCGGATATCGCGCATCGTGCGCACCAGGTCACTGTCATTGCGAGCGCCAAAGGCGCGCGGCAATCTCGCCATCGAACCGCCACCCAACGAGATTGCCACAGTCGCTACGCGCCTTCGCAATGACAGCCCACCAGCCGCTCAGCCCATCAACAGGCTAAACACCAGCGCGTCTTCACGGCCCGCTACAGCACGGTAATAATTGGCGCGGCGGGCAATTTGGCGAAACCCGAAGCCCTTGTACAAGCGTATCGCCACCTTGTTGCTGGGGCGTACTTCCAGAAACACTTCGCTCAAATTGGCTGCATCGGCTATGCCAAGCAATTGGCTGACCATGTAGCGGGCCGCGCCCTGCCCGCGCCAACCGGGATGCACACAAACGTTGAGAATATGCCCCTCGCCAGCGCCCATCGACAAAAAGCTGTAGCCCACCAACTCGCCCAAGCGCGCCTGGCAAATCCAGCTTGAATAGCCGCTGCGCAGGCAGTCACTCAGGATACCTCGCGTCCATGGAAAGTCGTAGGCCGCTTGCTCGATGTCGTGCACGGCGTCGAGGTCGGTGGCCAGCATGGGGCGCATGCGCCACGTGGTGTCCATGACGGCGGCCACGCCGATTTACTCAGCCAACAGCGCTCTGATGCGCTTGAGGTCGTCCCAGCCCTTGCGCTTGTCGGCTGGTTTTCGCAGGTAATACGCGGGGTGGTAGGTAACGATGACCGGGGTGCCCTGATAGTCGTGAATCTGCCCACGTAGCTTGCCAACTGGCGTGTCCTGGCCCAGCAGACGCGCTGCCGCAGCGCCGCCCAGCGCCACCAGCAACTTGGGGCCAACCAGGGCAATCTGACGGTCGAGATACGCGCTGCAGGCCGCGGCCTCGTCTTCCTGCGGCTTGCGATTCCCAGGCGGGCGACACTTGACCACGTTAGCAATGTAGGTATCCGCGCTGCGGCTGCGGCCAATGGCTGCCAACATGTTGTCCAGCAATTGTCCGGCTGCGCCGACAAACGGCTCGCCCAGCAAGTCTTCTTGTTCGCCCGGCCCTTCGCCTACCAACATCAGCGATCCGCTTTGCGCACCAACGCCGAACACGGTTTGCGTGCGGCGCTGGTGCAAACCGCAGGCGGTACATGCGGCAACTTTGGCTGCCAAGGCCTGCCAATCCAGATTGGCGATGTCTGCATCGGCAAGCTTGGGTGCCGGCGCTGCGGCTGGCGCAGGTTGTTCAGCGGTCAATTTGCGGCGCGCGGGCTTGGCAGGCTCCGGCGCTGGGCTGGCAAGCGGTGCGGCTGCTGGTGGCGACGGCTTGGCCGGTGCCACCGCGGCGGCTTTGGCAGCGGGCTTGGCGGGTGCTGCAGGGCAAACTTCCAAGCCCAGTAGTTCCAAGTACTCGTCGCGTTGTGCCGCATCCATCAGCACATGGTACGGCTGCCAGCGAGATTGCGAAACCGTCGTTATTGGCGAATCAACATGTCTGCCGGGTCCGGTGTAAAGATAGGTAGTTCGACAGTTCCGGCAATATCGTAAAAATTTGGATCAGTCGGCGGCAACACCTCAATGACTGTTCCCACTAGGTCGGTCAAACCACCCAGATCGCCCAAAGTGCCGGATATTCCGCCAGGAACCGCCTCGGCGCTTACTAACGAATACTGCACCTGCTGATCAAACAGCAACAAGCCCACCACATCACCGTCTTGCAAGCGCTCGCCGACACCTGGCACGCGCAAATTGCTGAATGTGCCCTCGGCAACCGGCGAGACTTGCTCGTCAATAAGGATCACTTCGCCGCTGCGCTGCACCGCTATGCCCATCAAAGCAAAGGGCGTGATGAGGCTGCCGGCCGGCCGCGTAACCGTGACATCGGTGAACACGGGTGATCCAGCAATCACTTGCCCGTCACCCGCTATCGTCTGCAACGGCACGAAAACCTGCCCACCTGTCAGCGGGCTGACCGATGCCGAAAACGCGCTGCTTTGCGCACCGCCGACCTGCACGCCGTCCATACGCACCGCAGCCTGCTCGTCCAGCGAGATACAGACTTCCGGGATACCGGACAGATCAACCGACAAGCCCTTGAGCTTGGCATCAAACCAGTCGTTGACCGCGCCAATCACATCGACAGTGCCGCATGGGACGCCGGCAGCAGTCTCAGTCTGGCCTGCCAGAGGATTCATGTGACCACCTTGGTCCGTCAGCAGCCGCACGTCACCGCCCGCCGCTTCATAGAAATCGTAGTTGCGCAGCGCTTCTTCAAAATTGAACAGTACGTCGCGTGTGCCCTGAATCAGCAACACATCAACCGGCCGTTGCTGGAAGCTGCCAGCGGCTTGCGCTTGGACATATACATTGGTGCCGTGTTGTGCCAGTTCGGGAATGATCGTCGCGTCCAACGCGTCGATGTCTGCCGCCGACCGCGTCGAGGGCAGCGCAGCCCCAGTGCACGCGGCGGTGAGGAACATCGCCCGCGACTGTGCTGTTGACAACAGGCATAGCAGGTTAGCAAAGGAGCCCTTGAACCGGTCGTTCGGCGTGAGCGAATACCGCAGGTCGTGCCATGTGCCCACGGGCACCATCACATCGACGCGGTCATCCAAAGCACCCAGCGGAAACTGGAAGCCACCGCCATACGACACACCTAGCGTGCCGACCGCCATGTCGCCATTTTCAACGGCCACAGGGAAGTTGCCGGCTTCGGCATTACGCTGCACCCAATCCAGCACGGCAATGGCATCTACAGTTTCGAACTCCGGGTCCATGACGCGAATATTGCCCTCTGACTCACCCCAACCGCGCTCGTCAAAGCTGACCACCACATAACCACGATCGCGCAGCAGGCTGGCCGTCTGAGTAATCTGATTGAACAAGCCACCGCTAGGCGCAGTCGCCAAAGCTGTCTCGCGCGAACCGCCCCAACCGTGACTGTGCAGGATGACTGGAAAGGTCTCACCCTCGCGATGCTCCGGAATGAAGACCGAGGCGCGAATCAGGGTGTCATCCGTGCCGCCCTCAGATGTTGGCGCCGGTGACAGAATGGGGTCGATACCGTCGAAGCCATCAGTGTCTACATCGCGCATGTCCGAACTGCGGATGCTGGCGGGTACAAGCGCTCCAAACACAGGCGGCGGGTCGATGACCACGGGGTCGCTTCCCGCTGGCGCCGAACTGTTACCGCATCCAACCAGCAAGGCTACTGAGGCGGTCAAAATCCATTGCGCGTTATTGATTGTTTTCATTGTCACACCAAGCCAAGCGGCGCCATGCAGTAGCAAGACACCGCACCAGCGAATAAAAGGGGCCATCCATGGCCAAATTCCCTGGTGAGGATGACGGGTACGATCTCTGGGGAAATCCAGCCTATGAAACTAGGCCACCCGTCAGCAGCCACAAAAACTCGGGCTGTGTTTCGTATAGTAGTTACTGAACAGACTTAACGTCAATTAAGTACAACTACTTACACCACCATCTTTGGCTGTTTGCGGTTCAGGCTAGCTCAATGACTTGATGATCGACTTTGTGTTGGTGATCGCCGCTTCATAAAAGCGCTTCATCTGGCGGGCGCGGTGCCTGGCCCCGTGATCACCCTTGCCCAAGCCGCTAATGAGCGAATCGATGTTGGCAACGTTGCCCTGCATGCGGTGGACGTAACCCTCAAGCAGGCGAGCGTACGGGCTGTCGGCAATCTGGTAGAAATCCTGACGCTCACCCGGAATGGCCACCCGCGTCAGCACCCCCAAGCCCTCTAGTAGGCGTGCATTTGTGCTGATGCTGGCGCGACTGACCGACAGTTCTGAGGCGAGCTCAGTGAGCGATATCGGGCCACCATTGATCACGAACCAACCCATGATTCGCCCAGCGATTCGGGGCAGGCCATCTTGTTTTGCGGCAAGGCCATGCTGCTCGATGAAGTTCGCTTTTGCGTCTTCACGCACAGGCACTGCAGCCGCGTCGTCGTTGAGTTTGGCCGACATGCTTTTCGTTCTCATTTGTTGTCGGATCGTTCGCTGTCCCGAATTCTCACATGCGCGTCGGCGTCGAGCAATCAGCCGCGTTTGAAAATACGGACAAGCCCGTATTGCCGTTCATTGCGTTCAGTCGTTACTATACGTAATTCTGCGGGCACGTCATTTGGTCGATCGCATCAAGCGGCGCTGCTGATTCGCTACATTTGGAGACGGGGCGTAAAAAAATGAACTTGATTAGAGGCTCGGCCGCAGCCTTGTTGCTGACAGCAAGCTTTAGTACATGGGCGCAGGAAGTCGAGTTCCTGGGCATCGATATTCGTGGCATTCACCGGTTCACGGCGGGCGCAGCCATGCGCACGCAGGACCGCGACGCCAGCATCATTGGCAAAACCAACTTGCCTGGCCAGACCGACCTCTGCGTGCCGGACGATTGTGTCTCGTCCATGGGTGATCCGGGGCCCAACCAGCGCTTTGTCGATGCCGCCGGTTTTTACTCGGTCAATGCCGACAACGGCAACCTGAACTATGACAAGCATGATCTGGTGTCCGCCACCAGCAAGCTGACATCGGAATTCAATGTCGATTTCGGCTATTACGGCAACATTTTTGTGCGAACCACTGCGTTCTACGACGCCGTCAACACGAATTTCGACGAATCGCATCCCAATACATTGTTCCAGCCTGCGCGCACACCGCGCTCGGCCGCCATCGAACGCGAGGCGGGCACCGATTTCGACTTGCTTGACGCGTTCACCACGCTTTACCTACCCGTACCTGGCACCCAGCGTGAATTGACCTTGCGGGCCGGCCAATTCGTCAGCAACTGGGGCGAGAGCACCTTTCTGGTGCCCAACAGCCTGAACCACATCAACCCACCAAATGTGCAGAAGTTGCGCATCCCGGGCTCCGACCCCGAGGAAGTATTTACGCCCATCCCCTTGGTTTCGGTGACCACCGATATCGTCGATGGACTGACCTTCGAGGGCATTTACCACCTGGACTGGGAGCCGGTAGTGCCTGACCAGATGGGGACCTTTTTCAGCACCAGCGATATCGCCGGTGGTGGCGAGTACGCAATGCTGTCATTCGGCAAAGCGCCGGAAGACCCCGAGCGCCTCAGCACGCCGGCGGGGCTGACCGGCTTGCTCTCGCAATCCAGCCGCACAGTGCCGCGGATTGCAGACGTCACACCAGGCGCGGACGGCCAATACGGCATCTCGCTGCGCTACTTTGCCGACTGGCTGGGCGCCGGCACCGAGCTGGCGTTCTATCACGCGAATTATCACAGCCGTTTTCCCATCGCCAGTTTTGTTGCGGCCGACGCCAGTAGCTGCCGCGATGATGTGTCGGGCATCCCGATTCCGCCGCTACCACTACCCGGCGCGGGCGACGCTGGCCCGGCGCTGGCCTGCACCGGCCTGGCTGATGACCCGGCTGCGGCGCTGGCCGCGGTCGCCGAATTCGCCGGCGGCGGTACGCCAAGCTTTCCTGGCGAGGCGCTGCCCGTTGATACGGCCCGTTTGTTCCTGGAGTACCCTGAAGATATCCGCCTCTGGGGCTTTAGCTTCAATACGCTGATTGGCGATATTGCGCTGCAGGGCGAATACGCCTTCCGCGACAACCTGCCCGTACAGGTACATCAGGCCGACCTGGTGTTCGCCTCGCTGCAGCAGGCGTTTCCGGAAGAAGACGTTGACCTGCTCGGCCTGGCCACAATACCGGGCAACCGCAACGCCGTGCCGGACTTTGTTGCCACACGCTTTCGCAACCAGGACGTGCAGCCAGGCGACCTGATCCGCGGCTTCGAGCGCCTCAAGGTCGGCCAGTTGAACTTGGGCGGCACGGTGACCTTTGGTGGCTCCAACCCGTTCAATGCCAACCAGATTCTGGGCATCTACGAGTTTGGCGCCGTGCATGTCATGGACATGCCCGACCTGAGCCAAATCCAGTTCAACGGGCCAGGCGCCGACACCCACTTCTCACCCGGGGCAGACGGCACCGGCGCGCCCGACGGTATGGCGGACGCGCGGCGGCAAAACCCCACACAGCAGGTCGATGGCTTTGCCACACGGTTTTCCTGGGGTTACCGCCTGATCGGCTTGTTCCGCTTCCAGAACGCCTTGTTCGGTGCAAACATCGAGCCGCTGGTGGGCGTCTTCCACGACGTCAAAGGCTACTCACCTGGCCCGGGCGGGCTGTTTGTCGAGGGTCGCAAACAATTCATTAGCGGCATCCGCTTCGACTATCTGAACAAGTACACCGGCGAGTTGCGCCACACCTGGTACACCGGCGGCTCCGAGCACAATCAGTTGCGCGACCGCGACTTCCTGCAACTGTCGGTGGCGATCAACTTCTGAGCCGACGCGAGTTCAGCCCGGCGCATTGCGCAGCCCGGGCTGAACTCGTAATCAGAGCGTCTTGTGCGTACTGCGCTCCGGGGCTTCCAGGCGGTTTAGCGCATGTACATAGGCCCGGGCCGAGGCAATGATGATGTCGGTGTGCGCGCCCAAGCCGTTGACGATGCGGCCGCCCTTCTTGAGCCGCACGGTCACCTCGCCTTGGGCATCGCTGCCGGGCGTGACGTTGTTCACCGAGTACAGCACCAGTTCGTTGTCGGTCTTGGTGGCTGCCTTGATGGCATTGAACGCAGCCTCCACCGGGCCGCCGCCCTCACCTGTTGTTTCGACGACCTGGCCATCGATCTGCAAGGTCATCTGACACACTGGTTTTTGCGTGCTGTGCGACGTCACCTGCATTTCAACCAGCTTCAGGTGCTCGGCCAGTTCGTCGTGGCGAGTTTCCGATACGACCATTTGCAGGTCTTCGTCGTAGATCACGTGCTTGCGGTCGGCCAGGGCCTTGAAGCGTGTGAAGGCGGCGTTGAGCTCGGCGTCGCTCTTGATGGTGATGCCCAGTTCGGTCAGGCGCTGGCGGAAGGCGGCGCGGCCCGAGTGCTTGCCGAGAACGATACGTTCGTCAGTCCAGCCGACATCCTCTGCGCGCATGATTTCGTAGGTTTCGCGCGCCTTGATCACGCCGTCCTGATGAATGCCTGATTCATGCGCAAACGCGTTAGCACCCACAACGGCCTTGTTGGGCTGCACCGGGAAGCCGGTAATGCCCGACACTAGCCGCGAACAGGTCATGATCTCGCGCGTGTTGACGCCGGTGTCACAATCGAACTGATCCTGGCGCGTACGCACGGCCATGACGACCTCTTCCAGCGCGGCGTTGCCAGCACGCTCGCCCAGGCCGTTGATCGTGCACTCAACCTGACGCGCGCCATGCTGCACGGCCGACAGTGAGTTGGCCACGGCCAAGCCCAGGTCATTGTGGCAATGCACGGAGAACACGGCTTTGTCGCTGTTCGGGATGCGCTGGATCAGCTTGCCGATCAGCGGCCCGAAAGTCTCCGGCAGCGTGTAGCCCACGGTGTCTGGGATGTTGATAGTGGTGGCGCCAGCATCAATGACCGCTTCCAAAATACGGCACAGGAAGTCTTCTTCAGAGCGGCCGGCATCTTCTGGCGAGAACTCCACGTCGTCGGTGAACTTCCGCGCCAACTTGACCGCACCCACAGCCGCCTCGATGACCGCATCGGGCTCCATGCGCAGCTTGTGCTGCATGTGGATCGGCGATGTAGCAATAAAGGTGTGAATGCGGCGGCGCTGCGCCGGTGCCAGCGCCTCGGCCGCGCGTTCGATGTCGCCGGGGCTGGTGCGCGCCAGGCTGCACACGGTGGACTCGTTGACGGCCTCGGCCACGGCCTTGACCGACTCGAAGTCGCCGACACTGGCGATGGCAAAACCCGCTTCGATGACATCGACCTTGAGGCGCTCCAGCGCCTTGGCAATGCGCACTTTCTCGTCGCGGGTCATGGACGCGCCGGGCGATTGCTCGCCATCGCGCAGGGTGGTGTCAAAAATAATCAACCGATCACGTTCGGCTGGAGAAATAGTCTGGGTGCTCATGGCTGCTTACCGGTTGAGCGGATGGAGAATTTGATTCGCGGTGATGGGCGACCGCGGGCGCGCGTGGCTTAGCTCCCCGAGGGGAGTAGCAGGCGCAAGGTAAGCAGGCAGCCGCGCAGCTTGACGCCGACCAAGTGGTCAGCCCAAGTGTCGTACTGGTTGCGCGGCTTCAACATGCGATGAATATAACGCACACCACGCGTAGCGCCAAGGTTGCTTACGGTGCGATACCGTGGCGGCCGCCGGCTTTTTTCAGGGCATCACGAAATTTGCGCTGCCGCTCGAGCAACCGCCATGGATTGCCACCTTGGGCGATGCCAAAGTCCGGTAGCTGACGGCGCTTCCGGCCGGTTTTACTGAGCCGGAATGCATTGGCCCTGTGGGCTTGCAAATCGCCGTTCTCTAACAGCCGCTCGATCGCCGCTGAGATATCATTTTGACGACAATTGGCCACGCTACGGACTTCCGCACGCAGCTCATCCTCAGTCGCCACGGCTTGGTCGTCCATGGCGATCAGTGCCTGCATCAGAAAGTATTCGGCCACGTCCACAAACTCGGTGTACACGCGCTCCGCACGCCTGTCACCGCTGATGTCGGCTAGCGAATTGTCTTGGGACACACACCCCTCCCATGAGAAAATAAATGCCGCCGGCACCCCTGCCGGCGGCACGAACCGCGGCTTAATTCTCCGCAGTCGTCTCTTCTTCGGCTGGCGCCAGATCAAAGTCCTGCAGCGTTTCAGTGTCAGCCGAAATAGTCACGTCGGCAACAGGGTCGAACGTGATCGTATCACTGGCTTCGGGGTCATCGTCAGGCGCTTGGCAAGTGAAAGCCGCCGTGTAGTCCCCGGCTAGCAGAAAGCCAACCGTGTAGGTCGGCCTGGTCTCGCCCTCGGCCGGTGCTTGCAGCAGCGCGGTGGTCAACGGCTCGACGTCGCCATCTTGCCCGTCACCATCCACATCGATGGGTTCAACTCCTGCGCCCTGATACACATAGACCGCACCACCTTCTCCAGTAGCAGCGTCAGCCGTTGTCGAACAGCTAGCCTGCTCGAACAAAGCCGGGTCAACGCTGCCAGTCAAACTGCCCACTTGCGCATTATCGACCACTCGCAGCACAGGCCGCAGGTTATAGCAGGTCTGGCGGTTGGCGCCGCCGGGACGCTCGGCCAATGCCTTGCGCAGGTCAAAGTCGATTGTGAAGGCCGATACGCCACCTGCAGCAACAGTCAGCGGGCCCTGCACCTTGAGGCCGGTCTGGGCGCCACTGGGCACAACCAACGGGAAGGACGTTCCATCAACCGTCACAAACGACGCTGGGTCCGAAGCGTTCATGCAACTCGGGTTCGGTGCATCGACGATGAATCGCACCTGATCGTAGGTACCCACTGGCACCGTAGCGCCGCTCACCAAAGTCTCACTATTGGTGCCCTGAAAGGCCAACAGGTCAACCGCAACCGGCGGATCAAGTTCAAACCGTTGCCGTACTGGGTCGGGTGAACCGTCGCCCGGCTCGGGGCCCAGCAATTCGACGGCGGTAAAGGTCACTACAACTGCTTCGGCGTCATCTACCGGCGCATCGGTTACACCGATCGACAGCGAACCCGTACCGGAGATGTCGGCGCTACCGCCCCCGCCACTGCAGGCCGCGAGCGTTAGTGAGGCCATAAAGGCCGCGAATAATGTTTTGTTCATGATCAACTCCTGGCTAATCTAATGAAGTGTCTGACGTCCGTGTCGTGCCGAAGTCGCCATCGGTGTCGGCGTCTTCAACAAATGCATAAATACCCAAACCCGCAAAGCGGCCGGACGCGTCGTCGGACTGCAGCGGGGCAAGTTGTTTGTCGAGGCGGCGCAGCAGGTCCTGCCCGTCGCTACTCGCAACGCGCAGCAGGGCTTGGATGCCGGCCGGGCTCAACTGCGGAAAACTGACTTTGCGTTGAAACAGCGGTGCATCCGGCTCGCTGATGTTGTGGCTGATGGTGCTCAGCAGCGCCGCGACATCGGTACCCAGCAGGTCCAGCTTGGCGGCCACGTCTTCGCGCGGCACGTAGCCGACCTGTTGTAGTTCCAGCAGCGGTGTCGCCGCGTCGGTTTGCATGCAAACGCCGCTATGGAGCAGTTCCCGCAGCACCGCAGTCGCCGGCACGTCCGGGCAGCAATCGGCAACCAAGGCGGCAAACGAGGGCGCCGGGCCTTCCAGCGGGATCGCCCGCGGGTCGCCGTGCTCGTCCTGATAGTTGTCGCCACGTATCCAACGCGACACCAAGCGAAACGCCGGGCCGAACATCTCTAACGAGTCGGCCGCGTCAGCGTCGGCCTGAATCCGGCTGACATCACGCCGGTTGATGCCGGTCAGCAGCGCCACCCTGGACTTGCTGGCTGGCCGCCCGGACAAGCCGAACTCGTCGGTCGTGACCCGCACATAGGCCTGCTTGGCAATGTCGGAGAAGGTGTTGAAGCTGACATGATGCCGGACTAAAACGCGCACCAAGGGCACCAGCACGCGCTCCAACATGCTCCGCACCCGCGCGGATGCGTGGTTGGACTGATCGCTAGCGGACAGCGGCTCGGAACTCATATTTGGCACAATAATGCCAAATTACATGTGAAGCAAGGCCGCCGATCGGTAAGCCTGGGCCGTCTAGGCGCTGGGCTCAGCCCACACGTCAGGCGCGCGCAGGTTTTGCGCGTTTTTTCACACTGTTACTCGCCGCTCGGAGGCGTGACATGCATCACGGCTCACTGGCGTGTTACGACGCTCAGCCGCACTGCGGCTGGCTGATGCGCCATTGGCTCAAGCAGGCAGCATGCGCGCGATCAAGCCTTCAGCCTGACTATCGGTGAGATAGCGCGGCACAGCGTAGGTCGAAAGCGCCTCCCACTGCGCAGCTTTGCGGATTTGCGAAATGTCGGCCTTTTGCAGTTTTTCGATCACTGTGGGGATGCCAAAGTCGGCATTCATGGCGCGGATTTTGGCAATGAAGGCGTCAGCCAACTCTGTGTCATTGCTGCCCTGCAGGCCAACGGCGCGGGCCAAGTCGGCCAGCCGACCGGCGCAGTTTGGCTTGGAAAAATCCAGGATGTAAGGCAACACAATCGCGTTCGCCAGGCCATGCGGCACATGGTAGTAGGCGCCAAGATTGTGCGAGATGGCGTGCACGTAACCCACGCCGGCAATGGTGAAGGCCACGCCGGCCTTGTACGAGGCCAGCGCCATTTGCTCGCGGGCCTGCAGGTTTTTGCCGTCGTGAAATGCCGTGGGCAGGTGCTCGAAAATCAGCTTGGTAGCATCGATGGCGTGGGCGTCGGTTTTCTTGTTGGCATTGCGGCTGATGTAGGCCTCTACCGCGTGGGTCAGCGCGTCCATGCCCGTGGCTGCGGTAATCGGCGCCGGCAAGCCGGTCATCAGCGCGCCGTCCAGCGCGGCTTTTTGCGGCACCAGCTTGAGGTCGATGACCGACATTTTCTTTTTGCGCTCGGGATCGGAGACCACCGCTGCGATGGTTACCTCGCTGCCTGTACCTGCAGTGGTGGGCACGGCATATAACGGCGCCATGCCCCAGAACACCCGGAACAGCCCCTCCATTTTGCGGATCGGCTTGTTGTTCTTGATGCGCGCAGCAATGATTTTCGCAGCGTCGATCGACGAACCCCCACCGACAGCCAGAATGGCCTGACAGTTTTCGGCCTTGTAGCGCGTTACACCGGCTTCGATCTGCTCGATGGTCGGGTCGGGCTTGACGCCATCAAACACCACGCTGGTAATACCCAGCGCACTGAGCTTGTCCTGCATCGGCTGAATCAAGCCAAGTTCGACCAGCATGGCATCGGTGACAATCAGCACGGTGTCGTGGCCATCATTGGCAATCGCCTCACACAGTTCCAGCGACGCGCCAGCGCCAGTGAACAGCTCCGGCTGGCGGAACGGCAGGATGAAGGTCGAAACCTTCATGCACAGCATCCAGAAACGAAAGACGAGCAGCTTGAGTTGGAACATCGCGTGTAGGCCGGTATAAGGTGGCTGGGGAGCCGCGCATTCTAACGCGGCGCAAAAAATAATTACGCAGGCTGTTCAAAGCGCGCCTGCATTGTGCGAGGGAGCAAGATGAACGAGCAAGCCAAGGTGGCGGGTGATGCGGCGCGCCGGGAGCAACCCGGCTGGAACTGGGGGCCGTTCACGGCGCGGGTGCCGTTCTACCACACCAGGCTGTACTGGCCGGAGTTCTTGCAGGGCCTGTTTGTTGCCGCTGCCACTGGCTTGGCCTTGGTGCCGGTGCTCACCGGGCTGTTTGGCCTGACGTTCGAAGAGGCCATCGCCGCGTCGCTGATTCACTCGGTGCTGATCACCTCGGCCACGTTCATGTTCGGCGAGCCCTATGCACCGGGCTGGATTACACCGGCGCTGCCGCTGGCGCTGACCTTCGTGATTGGCGGCTTTGCCGAGCCCGATACGAGGTTTCAGGCCATGACAGCGCTGAGCCTGGACTTTGCGCTGATCTGCTTCGTGCTGGGCATCACCGGCATCGGCAAGCGCTTCATGATCTGGCTACCCGATCCGCTCAAGGCCGGCATTATTCTCGGCGCGGCCATTGCTGCCTTCAAACGCGTATTCGTGGATGACGCCGAACGCTTTTTGCTGCAACAACCCATTGCCACCACGGTGGCCTGCGCCATCTGCCTGATCATCACCTTCTCCATCCCGCTGGCGAAGATCAAAGAACGCAACAGGTTCTTTGCGCTGATGGGCGCCCTGGGCCTGCTGCCGGGTTTTGCCGCTGCCGCCATCATCGGGCCGATGGTCGGCGAAGTCAGCTACGACATCGAATGGGGCATCCTCATCCCGCCGGTGGCCGACCTTTGGGACAAAGTGGCGCCGTGGAATATCGGCTGGCCATCGCCGGAACTGTTCCTGCAAGCACTGCCGCTGGCGCTGATCGCCTACATCATCCTGTTTGGCGACCTCGTGACCGGCGACGCCGTGCTCGCCGATGCGGCGCAAGAGCGCGATGACGAAATCATCGACATCGACACCGACCGCTCGCATTACAGCCTGGGCATTCGTAACGCGGTGATGGGCGTGTTCTCGCCGTTCTTCCCCACCCAGGGCAGCCTGTGGACCGGCGTACACGTGATCAGCGTGCCAAGCTGGCGCC
>JAAFAL010000038.1 GCA_018222345.1 bacterium | reverse complement strand
GATCAATGTCGGGAATGGGAACCTCGTCCCAGCTTCTGCCGACGAATTGACCCAAGACAGCGCTCGAGTTCACGCTTTGTTGACCTGACAGCGCTTCATATCGTTAGCATGGGGCCATTAAATGCCCGACCAATACAGTGCAGCCGCCCGCGATGGGCCGCTTGGGGCAAGTCCAAGCCCTACAACGTTGGGTGCTGGTGGTCGTGAGTTCGCTTGTGGCCGTCCTGTGTTTGCTAGCCACGCGCACGGCCGCCTCCTTGCCGAACAGCGGTTGGCAAGACTGGGCACTCATGGCGATGTTCCTGCCGGTTTTTGTCGTCATTGCCGTGTGCGCGTGGCGGCGGTGGGGCGACATCGATGTGCTGGGCGCAGTCTTTTTCGTGTTGTTTTCCGCGCTGCTGCTACTGCGTATTGCGGTCATCATTTACGGGCCGATTTTCGCCACCGAAAGCTTGCCGGTGTTCATGCCGGTGTTCGCGTTTATTCCGCTGGTGTATGTCAGTGGCGCGCTGGTGTCGAACGCGCGTGTGGCCCTTGCGGGCAACACCGCATTCTGGGCAGCCATGTTGCTGATCGTACTGCCGCCGTTGTGGCCGATTGCACAAGGCGCCGACGCCAATGCCAATGAGCGCGGGGCATTCCAATTGATGTATTGGCTGCTGGGCGCCAACCCGGTGATGATCGCGCTGCTGTACCTCACGCAGCGCATTCGTGGGCAATTGGAATCGGCCGAGACCGAGGTCAGCGGCTTGCGTGAGCGCCAACAATTGCTTGCTGCGCTTGAGGAAAGCAACATGCGCTTCGATCTAGCAATCCGTGGGTCGGCAGACGGCATGTGGGATTGGTTTGATGTCAACAAGGATGCCGAATGGTGGTCGCCGCGGTTTTACGAATTGATCGGCCATGACCCGGATACGCTGCCAGCGTCTTTCTCGAACTTTGCGGCGCTGGTACATCCCGACGACAAGCCGGCAGTCGAAAAAGCCGTTGCCGAACACTTTGAGCAAGGCCTGCCGTACCGCGCTGAGTTCCGCATGCGCGACGCTGGCGGCGTTTACCGCTGGTTCGTGGCGCGCGGAGACTCGGAGCGCGACGCCGATGGCAAACCTGTGCGCATGGCCGGCTCGTTGCGTGATGTGCACGACCGCAAGTTGGCGGAAGATGAACTACATCATGCCCGCGACCAGTTGCAAAGCGTGCTCGACTACGCGCCGTCGCTGATCTACGCGAAAAAGCGCAATGGCAACTACATACTGGCCAACGACCGCTGGCGCAACGTGGCCGACCCGCAGGCCTCGCTTGACGAGTTGTTGGGTAAAACCGATCTGCAGTTGTTTGGTGCCAAGAACGCCCAGGTGTTTACTGCCGAGGATGATCAGGTGGCCGAAGCAGGGCAGGGCCTGCGCTTTGACAGCGTGGTGGAGCTCGATGACCGCACGATGCATTTTATTACCGACAAATTCCCTTTGCGCGACGCCGATGGGCGCATCTACGCCGTCGGCGGCATTTCCACTGACGTCACCGATCTGGTCAATGCACAAGCCGAACTGGAAGCCAGCAACGCCGACCTGGAGCGCTTTTCGTACATCGCTTCGCACGACCTGGCGGCGCCGCTGCGTGGTATTAGCGGCTTTGCCCAATTGTTACGCCGCAAGCACAGCGATGAACTCAGCGAGGGCGCTGCCGATTACCTGGAGCAGATCGAGCAAGGCACAAAAAGCATGCGGCGGATGATTGACGCGCTGCTCGAACTGTCACGCGCCGGCCGCGACATGGAAGTGCAAGCGGTGAGCCTCGACGACGTGGTGCAAGAGGCGCAGCAACGCGTGGCCGTGTTGGTTGACGAGGCCAGTGCGCGCATTGATGTTGAGCCGTTGCCGGTGGTACACGGCCAGCACGACCAGTTGGTGCAGGTGTTTCAAAACCTGCTGCAAAACGCGATCAAATTCCGCCGCCCCGAGGAACAACTCCGCGTCACGATCAGCGCCGACACCGTAGGCGACCAGCTTTGTCTGCGCGTCGCCGACAACGGCATCGGCGTGCAGCCAGGCCAAGCCGAGCATATCTTCGGAATTTTCCAAAAATTGCACCACGAGAGTGAATATGCGGGGCAGGGCATCGGCCTGGCGATTTGCGAGAAAATCGTCAAGGCCCACGGCGGCAGCATCGCCTTGGAGGCGCCGGGCGAAGCGCACGCCGAGGACCCGCCAAAACAACCAGGGGCAACGTTCCTGATCAAGCTCCCGCAGCCGACCGGCTGATACACTCGCGCGCCTTGCCCAATCGGTTTGCGACCATGCAAGTCAGCGCCGAACAAATCCGCCAAGCCGCCGCCGCAATTGACGGCCAGGTTGCTCGCACGCCCTGCAAATATTCGCGGGTGTTGTCGCGCCTGACTGGCGCCGAAGTGTGGCTGAAATTTGAAAACTTTCAGTTCACCGCTTCGTTCAAGGAACGCGGCGCGCTGAATAAATTACTCAGCCTCACAGACGACGAGCGCGCCGCCGGCGTGGTCGCCATGTCGGCCGGTAACCACGCGCAGGCTGTGGCCCACCACGCCACCCGCTTGGGCATTGCCAGCACCATTGTCATGCCGGTGAACACGCCGTTCACCAAGATAGGCAGCACCCGCCATTTGGGCGCCGAGGTGGTGCTGCATGGCAATACCTTGGCCGAAGCCCAACCCGAAATGGAACGGCTGGTGGCCGAGGGCCGCACGCTGGTGCATCCGTTCGACGACGAGTGGGTGCTGGCCGGGCAGGGCACATTGGCGCTAGAAATGCTGGAGCAGCAGCCTGACCTGGACACACTGGTTGTGCCCATTGGCGGTGGCGGCCTGATGTCGGGCTGTGCCATCGCAGCGCGCTCGGTTAAGCCGGATATTTGCTTGATTGGAGTTGAGTCGCAGGGCTATTGCTCAGCCTATGCAGCGATCTCCAACCAGCCGGACCTGCCTACTGGTGGCCAGACCATTGCCGAGGGTATCGCGGTCAAAAACATCGGCGCGCGCACCTTGCCGATCATTCGCGAGTTGGTTGATGACTTTGTCATTGTCCCCGAGACCGCGCTGGAGCGCGCGGTGGGCCTGATCGTCAACATCGAAAAGGTGATCGCCGAAGGCGCCGGCGCTGCTGGTCTGGCCGCCTTGCTCACCGAGCCAGAAAAATTCAAGGGCCGCAAGGTCGGTTTGGTGCTGTGTGGCGGCAACATCGACACCCGCTTGTTGGCCTCGGTGCTGATGCGCCAGTTGGTGCTGGAATCCAAGCTGGTGCACGTGCAAATCGAAATTCAGGATAGCCCCGGCTTTCTGGGCCGCGTCGCCGCCGCCATCGGCACTGCCGGCGGCAATATCGTGCAAGTGCACCACCAGCGGCTACAGGTGATCCGCCACCCCAAAGACGCCATCCTCGATACCTTGGTTGAAGCGCAGGATGAAGCGCACGCGCAGCGGATTATCGCGGCGCTGGAAGACGCCGGCTTCAAGGTGACGCGCGAAATTTCTGGCGTGGAATAGAGGCAGCCACTCCATGGGCTGGCATCCGGGATTGGCGAGCCGGGTGATTCTTTAGTAGCTTGGTGCTCTGTGCGGGATCGGAGCTGGGGCATGAAACTATTCGACCGTTGGGGCATTCAGGTGCTCGCGCTGATGGTGTTTGCGCTGGCGAAGTCGGCGTGTGTTCCGATGGACAGTACGCAAGTCGATGCAGTCGAAGCGACCGCCGTACAGGATGAGCCGGATTCCCCCGTTGAAGTGGTGGTTACAGCAGGGGCCGACAGTTTCGAAATGGCAACGGGCGAAACGCGCAGCTTGCCATTGTTTGCCAACGACACCGTACGAATTGCCGGTGTCGAAGTTAGTAGCGTCGAGTTTGCAGACCGCGTAAACAATGAGGAGTTGATCCCGGAATTGACACAGCAGCCGGGAGCCGGCGAGTTGCTTCCGTTCGGTACCGACCCCGGCACGGACCCGCTTTTCGACACAGTCGGTGTGACGTTTTTTGCACCCGGTAATGCCGGCGAAGTCGCATTTGCGTATTCGCTGACTGCCGTAAGCGACCCGGAAAACGAGGTGCTGGACAGCGACACGGCAACTGTAACGATTGATGTTGTTCGCCTAGTCGCCAATGATGATTCCGCGGCGGTTCAATTGGGGCAATCCGTCGTGATCGACCTTGTTGGCAACGACGATGCTGGCGCATCGGATGCCGGCATTGCCGAGGTGGAAATCGTAGGCCAACCCACGCAGGGCCAGGTCGAAACCCGGGCGCAACAAACGTTCCTGGGCATTGGCGAGGTCAGTTACACCCCAACATCAGCTGGCCAGGATTCGTTCTCCTATCGTTTTGTTACGCCTTTCGGCGTCGAGAGCAACGTTGCCAACGTGACGATTACGACCACCGACCCCGATGACACCGCGGACATCGATGCCAGTTGTGAAGACGCCGATGGCAATATCCCGCCGACCTGTCAGTTTGATGACGTGTCGCTTTTTGTCTTCACGTCCTGTCCGGCCAACTTCGGCGCTGGCCTTGTGTGCGACCCGGCTGTGGCTGCAGTCACGCACAACCGCATCCCCGATCAAAACCGCAGCATCACCGACATTACATCAGAGGTGATTGCCAATGCTGCCGAACGGTTCGGTACCAGGATCTTCGAGTTCGAATTGCCGACGCCGGACCAGGACACGCAGCGCTTGCCCAGTGATGCGGGCGAACCCGTTGTTGTCACCGTCAGCGGTGGAAGCGTGACGGTTTCGCAAGACGGTGCTGGCGGTGGGCCTGCGGTAAGCAATGTGGTTGGCAACCCGCTGTATGTGGACAACGACACCGTGATGTTTGCGGTTGACGGCCAGACGGTCAGCACGTTGACAATCCCGGAAAATGGCATTGCCAACGACGGCAGTGGCGATCAAATTTTGGTCAGAGACCTGGATGGCCTGTCCTCGACTGTCTTCATGCCGCAGGGCTTTGACGTGATCCGCGTATTGATCTATGTCCACAGCGACGGCGAGACCAATGACACCAATGCGCCGGTGCTTCAAGGCTTTTTGATAGAGCGAACATCTGATGCCGGCACGTCGGTTGCCGGCGGGTTCACCTTCCCGCTAGTGCCTGACCCGGCCCTGCAAGTGATTGCTGATGCCGGTGGGGCGAACCCGAACATTCCGATCGTGATCACAACGGTGAACCGCTCGGATCCGATTGTGGGTATTTATCCGGCCGATGATGCAGGTGCTGGTGGCGGTGGCGGTGGCGGCGGCGGTGCCGACGCGGGAAGCCCCGTGACCACAGCGGGCGGCCCTGGCGTCGGTGTGCCGCCACCAGCGTTGACACCGCTTGCCGCCGTCTGCCCGAACCGCCCGACCGGCGTGCGTTGCCAGGCCGGGGCCACGGAAAAGTTGCTGGTGACGGATTCGACGGGCGAAGTGCCGTTGTTTGACGCCGTCAATGGGCAGTTTCTAAACGACTTCTTCCTTGGTGGTTCGGTTCCCAATTTCATCGTCGAAAGCGGCTGGCAGTCGGCGCAGGGGCCCGACAATTGTGTTGTGGTTTCCGATTCGCGCAACGGCTTGTGGCTGTACGACACCGATGGCATGCGCATTGTCACGGATGGCAGCGGCAACACAGCCGACCCCGGTTCCACGCAGCCGCTGATTACTGCGTTGGATGTCGATGTCCGCGGGTTCGATTTCCATAGTCCGGATGGTGGGACAACGCACAACCTCTACGCAGCGGTGAACGACACGCTGGTGCGCTACGACTATGCGGTCACCGGTAATTCGGTGTTGAGCAACCGCACCGTACTTGTGGATGAACCCGGTGCAGAATTCAACGAAGTAACCGTCATCGACAATGTCATCTACGCCAGTGATCAAGCGCCCGACAGCACCGCTGCCGGTGTGCCCAATGACCTGATACGGACGTATTCACTGGCTGGGCAAAGCCAAGGCATTCTGATCAACGACTTCGTGACTCCGTATCAGATTGTCGAATTGTTTGACGGCAGCATCGGCATGGTCAGTTTCGGGACCGATGAAATCCGTATCGTCAATGCTGCCGGCGACACCGTGCGGTCATTCAATCTGGGTGATGGCGACGCCGACAACAACGACAATCCTCGCGGCCTGTTCCCGCAGCGCGACGGCAATTACTTGGTTGCCGGACGGTCCGAACTGGGCGTCTCCACGCTGAATCGCAGCGACGAAAGCCTGACGCTGCGCCATGCAGGCAACAGCGAGCGATTCATCGGTAGTGCTTGCCTTGACCCTTAATTGCTGGCTGGCTCACGCATAGGGCGAGTCATGATTATTGGTTGGATTCGTCCTCTTCGCCAACCATCATCAGCACGCGGCATCGTGGTGCCGAGGCGGTCTTGCACGGCACTACCCTGGCCGAGGCACAACCCGAGCTGGAACAGTTGGCGGCGAGACCATCGCCGAAGGGGCGCGGCCAAGTGCTGCGCCATCCCAAGGACGCGGTGCTCGATGCACTGGTCGAGGCGCAAGACGAAGCCCATGCCCAGCGCATCATCGCCGCGCTGGAAGCTACCGCGTTTAACGCCTCGCGAGAGATTTCCGGCGTCGAGTAGCGCAGCCGGGGTCTACTGACCGGCGGAGCGCTGGTGGCTGATCCAGACCAGCGTCAGCGCCACAAACGCGGGCATCGCCTGCGTGAACAAGATGGATGGTTTCGCCGTGATCGCACCGAACACGCCTGCGACGACCACGCAGCCGAGAAAGAACACCTTGATGTCAAAGCGCTTGGCCAGCAGACCCCAGAACAGGCCCGCGGCCAAAAAGCCGTTGTACAGACCCTGATTCATGGCCAGCACGGCGGATGCCTCGGAGACTTCCGGCGTCATCTGGAAGATCTTTCGACCGACCGGGTGATCCCAGAAAAACATCTCCAGCACCAGAATCCCGACATGAAGCACCGCCACCAGGGCGGTCAGGGCGTTTGCAAGTAGGGTCATGATCGGTGCAGCCTGGGCCAGTCAATTGGATGCGCACGATAGTGCCACAAGCTGAGCGCGGCGCGGTCCGCGCGGGCTAGTCGAGCAGCTCGAGCAGACGGTACAGCGCATCTTGCGCCTCGCGTGGCGTGAGGTTGTCCACGTCCAGTTCGGCCAAGTGTTCGCGCAGCGGATCGCCCGGTGGCGGTGCTTCGGCCTGCGCTGTGGGCGCGGCGTCAAACAAGCCAATCTGCGGCGCGTGGGTGCGCAGGGCGTCCTGTTCCAGCGCCTGCAGGTGTTTGCGTGCGGCGGTGATCACGGCTTTGGGCACGCCGGCTTTGGCGGCCACCTGCAGGCCATAGCTGCGATTGGCCGGGCCGGGTTTGACGCGGTGCAGGAACACCAGATCGTCGCCGTACTCGCTGGCGTCCAAGTGCAGGTTGAGCGTAGCCGGCAATTGTTCTGCCAGCGCGGTCAGCTCGAAATAATGGGTGGCAAACAAGGTGAAAGCGCGGGTTTTGTTGGCCAGCCATTCGGCCGCCGCGCGTGCCAGCGACAGGCCGTCATACGTGCTGGTGCCGCGGCCGATTTCGTCCATGAGTACTAGGCTGTGCTCGGTCGCGTTATTCAGAATGTTTGCGGTTTCGTGCATTTCGACCATGAAGGTCGAGCGCCCGCCGGCCAGGTCGTCGGCGGCGCCGATGCGGGTGAAGATGCGGTCGATGGGGCCAATTTCTGCAGACACGGCTGGCACAAAGCTACCGGCGTAGGCCAGCAGCGTGATCAGCGCAGTTTGCCGCATGAACGTCGATTTGCCGCCCATGTTGGGGCCGGTGATGATCAGCAGGCGTTGTTGGTCGTCCAGCGTCGTGTCATTGGCCACAAACGGCTGGTCACTCGCCGCTTCCACAATCAAGTGCCGGCCGCCGCGGATGTCCAGCCCAGGCGCGTTGCGCAGCGTTGGCTGCGCCAGGTTCAGCGCCGCCGCACGCTCGGCCAGGCTGGCCAATGTGTCGATGCTGGACAGTGCTTGGGCGCAGGCCGTCAGTGGCCGAAGGTCGGCAGTGATGGTGTCGAGCAGGCCGTCGTAAAGCTGCTTCTCGCGGGCCAACGCGCGCTCGCGGGCCGACAGCACTTTGTCTTCAAACTCTTTCAGTTCCGGCGTGATGAAACGCTCGGCATTCTTAAGCGTTTGCCGGCGGGTGTAGTCGTCGGGTGCCTTGTGCGAGTGCGCGCGGCTGAGCTCGATGAAGTAGCCATGCACGCGGTTGTAGCCGACTTTCAGCTTGTCGGCGCCCAAGCGTTTGCGTTCGCGGGTTTCCAGCTCGCGCAGGTAGCCATCGGCGTGTTCGCTGAGCGCGCGTAGTTCGTCCAGCTCGTCATCAAACCCGGGCCGTATGACGCCGCCATCCTTGAGCCATACGGGAGGCTCGTCGGTCAGGGCGCGGGCCAGGGTGTCTTGCAGGGCATCGTGGTTGCCCAATTGCTTGCTCAGCGCATCCAATAACGGGCTGGATAACTCCGCCAGCGCCGCCGCTATGCCCGGCACCGCGGCCAGGCTGCGCTGCAAGCCGGTCAAATCTCGCGGCCTGGCACTGCGCAGGCTGACCCGCGACAGGATGCGCTCGATGTCGGCCACCGGACGTAGCTGGTCAAGCAGCGGCGCTGCTGCGCTGGCTTTGAGCAGCGCATCAATGGCCTGGTAGCGGGCCAGCAAAACGTCGCGATCACGTATTGGCCGCGCCAGCCAGCGTGCGAGTTCGCGGCTGCCCATGGCAGTGGTGCAACGGTCGAGCAGGGCAGTGATGCAGTAGCGGTGGTCGCCCGACAGTGACTGATCGATTTCCAGATTGCGGCGGCTGATGGCGTCGAGAATCAGCGCGGTGTCCGTAGCCTCGGTTTGCAGCCCATCCACGAACACGCGTGCGCTGCCCTGGGTTTCGTCCACGTAATCGAGCAAGGCGCCCGCAGCGCCAATGGCGGCGGGCAGGTCGGCGCAGCCAAAGCCTGTGAGGTCGGTCACGGCAAGGCGCTCGCATAGCCGGTTGGCAGCCGACTGGGGCTCGAAGTGCCAGTCGGGCCGCGTGGTTGCCGGCTTGTCTAGCGTCTGGAGTTCAGCAATCAATGATTCTGGTGCCAACAACTCGGCCGGGCGCAGGCGGGCCAGGTCGTTGTGCAGGGTTTGCAGCTCGCTGTATTGCGCCACCACGCAGCGCGCGGTCGAGACCTCGATGCGTGCCAGGCCCCATGCCTTGCCCACCTTGCAAGCGGCGGCCAACAAATTCTCGCGCCGAGCATCCAGTAGCGCGTCGTCGGTGAGCGTGCCGGGCGTCACCACGCGCACAACTTGGCGCTCAACCGGCCCCTTGCTGGCCGCGGGGTCGCCGACCTGCTCGCAAATGGCCACCGACTCGCCCAGTTTGACCAGCCGCGCCAAGTAACCCTCAGCCGCGTGGTAGGGCACGCCAGCCATGGGGATGGGCTCGCCGGCCGACTGGCCGCGGGTGGTCAGGGTGATGTCCAGCAGTTCGGCGGCGCGGCGCGCGTCGTCAAAAAACAACTCGTAAAAGTCGCCCATGCGGTAGAACAGCAAGATGTTCGGGTGCTGGGCTTTCAGGCCGAGATACTGCTGCATCATCGGCGTGTGGGCAGGCGCTGGCATGGCGCTATTGTAGTGGCAACCCGGATGTTTCACGTGACCGCTTGTGCGATCCGGAAGGCTTGTCGCTCACAATGAAGCCCCACCCTGGAATCGACAAATCATTCGGATTGCGAGGCGCTTGCACTACACTTGGCTGGTCTCGAACGCGCTGTGCTTGCGCTTCCCTCAAGCCGTAGCTACGGCTACGGCGTTCAGTCCAGCGCGGCGCTCAGCACGCCCGATCCTGCGCCAATTGTCGCGCATCACGTAAAACATCCGGGTTAGGCTGACCGCATGGACGACCCTGCATTGCACGAACTCAGCCGCCGTGCCGGCGATTTGCTGCGCACGCGCCACTGGCGTGTGGCGACTGCGGAGTCGTGTACTGGCGGCTGGATTGCCAAGTGCTTGACCGATGTGCCGGGCAGCTCGGTGTATGTCGATCGCGGCTTTGTCACCTATTCGAATGCCGCCAAGGCAGACATGCTGGGCGTGCCTGCAGCGTTGATTGAGGCCAAGGGGGCTGTCAGTGAATCTGTGGTGCGAATCATGGCGTCAGGCGCGCTGAAACACAGCGCCGCAGACTGCGCTGTCGCGGTGTCTGGTGTTGCCGGTCCCGGTGGCGGCACAGCGGATAAACCGGTGGGCTTGGTGTGGCTGGCATGGGCCGCACACGGGGTTGTCACGACCAAATCCGCGTTATTCGAGGGTGACCGCGAAGCCATCCGGCGCCAGGCCGTTGCGGTGGCGCTGCAAGGCTTGATCGAGGCGCTAGAATAGCCGCGCTCCGATCGACACCGGGGCCGACAACTGATCCGACAAAGGGCAGTTTGCACCGAATTCGCAATACTGTATTCTTATACAGCACCCACCAAGAACGACGCGCACCATGGACGAAAATCGCAAAAAGGCGCTAGCCGCCGCTCTCACCCAAATCGAACGCCAATTTGGCAAGGGTTCGGTCATGCGCATGGGCGACGCCGGTGCGGCGCGCGACATTGCGTCTGTCTCCACCGGCTCGCTGACACTTGATGTCGCATTAGGCATCGGCGGCTTACCCAGAGGCCGCGTGGTCGAGATTTACGGCCCGGAATCATCGGGCAAGACCACCCTGACGTTGCACGCTGTTGCCGAAGTGCAAAAAGCTGGCGGCACAGCGGCGTTCATCGACGCCGAGCACGCGCTAGACCCCGGCTATGCAGCAAAGCTGGGCGTCAATGTTGAAGACCTGTTGGTCAGCCAGCCGGACACCGGTGAGCAGGCCTTGGAAATTGCCGACATGCTGGTGCGCTCGGGCGCTGTCGATATTGTCGTTGTTGACTCGGTGGCGGCACTGGTGCCCAAGGCCGAAATTGAAGGCGAAATGGGCGACAGTCACGTCGGCCTGCAGGCGCGCCTGATGAGCCAGGCACTGCGCAAGCTCACCGGCAACATCAAGCGCAGCAACACCATGGTCATCTTCATCAACCAGATCCGCATGAAAATTGGCGTGATGTTTGGTTCGCCCGAGACGACGACGGGCGGTAACGCGCTCAAGTTCTACTCATCGGTGCGCCTCGACATCCGCCGCATCGGCGCGATCAAGAAAGGCGAAGAGGTCATCGGCAACCAGACGCGCGTCAAAGTCGTCAAGAACAAAATGGCGCCGCCGTTCCGCAAGGCCGAGTTTGAGATTCTGTACAACGAGGGCATTTCGCGCTTGGGCGAACTCATCGATTTGGGTGTGGAACACAACCTCATCGACAAGGCCGGTAGTTGGTACAGCTACGGCAAAGACCGCATCGGCCAGGGCAAGGAAAACACCCGTCAGTTCCTCAAAGAGAACCCGAAAATGGCTGACGAGATTGACGTCAAGCTGCGCGAAATTCTGCTGCCCAAGGCCACGCCGCCGGCCGCTGACGAAGCGCAAGAACCACCGGTCGCCGCCGAAGCCTAATGCCGTGGCAGCGCGCCGCCGCCAAACCAGACGCTGAGCCGCCCGACGCCGCGCAACTGCGCGACGCGGCGGTGCGCCTGCTAGCGCAGCGTGAGCACAGCCGCTATCAATTGGAGCAGAAGCTCAAGCGCAAGTTTGGTGCTGGCTTGGATAGCGCAGTGCTTGCGGAGGTTTTGCGAGAACTCGCGGCAGACAGTTTGCAAAGTGATGAGCGCTTTGCAGAGGCGAAATGTCGCCAACGCGTCACTGCTGGTTACGGCCCGCTGAAAATCCGTGTCGATCTGCAGCAGGCGAACGTTGATCCGGCGGTCGTCTTCACTGTGTTGTCGGAAGCAACTCCCGACTGGTTGGCTTTGGCTAAGGCCGCGGCGCAGCGTAAGTTTTCGCTACCGTTAGCCGAACAGTCTGAGCAACAACGTTGCGCCCGCTTCCTGAAAGCCAGAGGCTTCGCCGATGCGGATATCCGCACCGTGTTGTTCGACTAGTTGAATTATTGTTCAGGACTGGCAGCAAACCCCGCAAACACCTAAACTTGCGCGCCTTTTCCGCCGCGCAGCCGCGCCCGAACTCTGCCCGACCATGCCCAGCACCTCCGAAATCCGGCAGCGATTCATTGACTACTTTGCCGAGCACGCCCATCGCGTGGTGCGCAGTGCACCATTGGTGCCCGGCAACGACCCCACGCTGCTGTTCACCAACGCCGGCATGGTGCAGTTCAAGGAAACATTCCTCGGCCAGGAAAAGCGTGACTACAGCCGTGCTGTAACCACCCAGCGCTGCGTGCGCGCCGGAGGCAAGCACAACGACCTCGACAACGTGGGCTACACGGCCCGGCATCACACATTTTTCGAGATGCTCGGCAATTTCAGCTTCGGCGATTATTTCAAGCGCGATGCCATCGAGTTCGCGTGGAATTTCCTGACCAAAGAACTGGGCTTGCCGGAAGGCAAGCTGTGGGTGACGGTGTTCGAGGAAGACGACGAGGCTGAGAAGATCTGGCTGGATGACCTGGGCGTCAGCCGTGAGCGCTTCTCGCGCATTGGTGCCAAGGACAACTTCTGGCAGATGGGCGACACCGGCCCTTGCGGCCCGTGTTCCGAAATCTTTTACGACCACGGGCCCAACGTGCCCGGTGGCCCGCCCGGCACGCCGGAAGAAGACGGCGACCGTTACATCGAAATCTGGAATCTGGTGTTCATGCAGTACGACCGCGCGGCCGACGGCACCTTGTCGCCGTTACCGGCGCCGTCGGTTGATACGGGCATGGGTTTGGAGCGCTTGGCGGCCGTGCTTCAAGGTGTGCATTCCAACTACCAGATTGACCTTTTCCAACGCGTGATTGCGGCTGCGGCCAAGGTTGCTGGCTGCGAGGATCACGAACACCCATCGCTCAAGGTCATCGCCGATCACATCCGCGCAACAGCATTTTTGATCACTGATGGCGTGCTGCCGTCGAATGAAGGCCGCGGCTTTGTGTTGCGCCGGATCATGCGCCGCGCTATCCGCCACGGTTACAAGCTGGGTATCGAAAACGCGTTTTTCGACAAACTCGTCGCGCCGCTAGTCGCCGAGATGGGTGAGGCGTTCCCCGAATTGGCTGAGGCGCAGTCGCATGTTGAACAAACCATTGCCCGCGAAGAGGCCCGATTTGCGCAGACGCTCGCGCAAGGTATGGGTTTGCTCGACGAGGCCTTGGCTAGCCTGACAGGTGACACGCTGCCCGGTGACGTGGCTTTCAAGCTTTACGACACCTACGGTTTCCCCGTGGATTTAACGGCCGACGTGTGCCGCGAACGCGATGTGCAGATCGACATGGCCGGCTTCGAGGCCGAGATGGACGCGCAGCGCAAGCGTGCACGCGCTGCCAGCCGGTTTGGTGGTGACAGCAACACCGTGGCTGTCGATGCCAGCACGGAGTTCACGGGTTACACCCAGCTAGAGGGTGCCGGCAAGGTTGTGGCGCTGATCGCGAATGGCCAAACCGTGGAGTCCGCCGACGCGGGTGACGAGGTGACGGTCGTACTCGACACCACGCCGTTTTATGCGGAGTCGGGCGGGCAGGTGGGAGACCGTGGAACATTGCAGGCCGGCGACAACGAGGCCAGTGCAGTTGTCGATATCCGCGACACCCAAAAACAGGCCGGCGGCGCACATGGCCATATCGGTGTTGTGCGGCTCGGCAGCGTCAAGCTTGGCGACACGCTGACCGCGCAAGTTGATGCGCAGGCCCGCGCCGACATCGTGCGCAATCACTCGGCCACCCATTTGCTGCATGCCGCACTGCGCGACTTGCTGGGCGAGCACGTGCAACAAAAAGGCTCGCTGGTGGCGCCCGACCGCTTGCGCTTCGACTTTTCGCATCCCGAGCCTGTCACCGCCGACGAGCTGGCTACGCTGGAGCGCCGCGTCAATGCGCAAGTGCTGACCAACACACCGGCCGACGTGTCGGAAAAAACCTACGACGAGGCCATCGCAGCCGGCGCGGTTGCGCTGTTTGGCGAAAAGTATGGCGACCATGTGCGTGTGCTGCGCTTTGGCGACTTTTCCACCGAATTGTGTGGTGGCACACATGTGCAGCGCCTGGGTGATATAGGCCTGTTCAAGATTGTTTCGGAATCGGGCATCGCCTCGGGCGTGCGACGCATCGAGGCGGTGACTGGTAACGGCGCGGTTGACTGGGTGCAACAAGCGCAAGCCACGCTCAACGCTGTTGGCGGTGTGCTCAAGGCCGGCAACGACGAGTTGGAAGGCAAGGCGCGCGCGCAGGCCGAGCGTGTCCGTAGTTTGGAAAAGGCACTGGAACAGGCGCAATCCAAGCTGGCATCCAGCGCTGGCGACTCGCTGAGCGACCAAGCCATCGAGATTGATGGCATCAAGGTGCTGGCTGCGAAGCTCGATGGCGCTGACGTTAAAGCGTTGCGCGAAACCATGGACCAGCTCAAAAACAAGTTGGGCAAGGCCGTCGTTGTACTCGGCACCGATGTGGGCGGCAAAGTGGCCTTGATTGCCGGTGTGACCAAAGCCGAGACAGCGCGCATCAAGTCCGGTGACCTGGTCAACCACGTGGCCCAGCAAGTGGGCGGCCGCGGTGGCGGCCGGCCCGATATGGCGCAGGCTGGTGGCAGCGAGCCCGCCAAGTTGGGCGACGCGCTGGCAGGCGTCGAAGCTTGGGTGCGCCAGCAGTTGGCAGAATCAGCCTGATGGCTTTGCTCGTCCACAAATACGGTGGCACATCGGTCGGCACGGCTGAGCGTATCCAGCAAGTTGCCCGCAAGGTGGCCGCCGCGCGTGCGAATGGCGACCAAATTGTTGTTGTTGTGTCCGCGATGTCCGGCGAGACCAACCGCCTGGTTGGGCTGGCCGCTGCGATTTCCGAGCGGCCGATCCCGCGTGAAATGGATGTGCTTTTATCGACTGGCGAACAAGTCACCATCGCGCTGCTGTCGATGGCGCTGCACGAACTTGAAGTCCCGGCGCGTAGTTACACCGGCGGCCAGGTGCGCATCCTCACCGACACGGCACATACCAAGGCGCGTATCCAGTCCATCGACGCGGCGCAGATTCGCGGCGACCTGGACGCGGGGCGCATCGTCATTGTTGCTGGCTTCCAGGGCGTATCCGAGCAGGGCGACATCACCACCTTGGGCCGCGGTGGCAGCGACACGACGGCCGTTGCGTTGGCCGCGGCGCTGAACGCCGACGAGTGCCAGATATACACCGACGTTGACGGCGTTTACACCACCGACCCGCGGGTCGAGCCCAAAGCTCGCCGCATGCCGCGCATCACCTTCGAGGAGATGCTGGAAATGGCCAGCCTGGGCTCCAAGGTGTTGCAAATCCGCGCGGTGGAATTCGCCGGCAAATACCAAGTGCCGCTGCGTGTGCTGTCAACATTTGAAGACGGCCCCGGCACGCTGATTACGCTAGAGGAAGACTCCGTGGAACAACCGATCATCTCCGGCATCGCATTCAACCGCGACGAAGCGCAACTGACCATCAAGGGCGTGCCCGACAGCCCAGGCATTGCCGCTGCAGTGTTGTCGCCGATTGGCGAGGCCAACATCGAAGTTGACATGATTGTGCAAAACGTCGCCTCGGATGGATCGACCGACCTCACGTTCACGGTCAACCGCCCGGAATACGAGCGCGCCAAGGAATTGTTGCAGCAAATCGCCAACACCATGGGTGCGCGCGAGGTTTTAGGCAGCGTCGATATCGTCAAGATTTCGGTAGTTGGCGTCGGCATGCGCAGCCACGCCAATGTCGCCGGGAGGATGTTCGCCGTGCTGGCCGAAGAAGGCATCAACATCCGCTTGATTTCGACGTCCGAGATCAAGATCAGCGTTGTCGTTGAAGACAAGTACCTGGAACTGGCGGTGCGCGCGCTGCACCGTGCGTTCGATTTGGAAGCCAGCCCGGAGTAAGCGCCGCGGCGCGACGCACATGATTGCGCGTCGTTTTGCTATCCTCATAATAGTTTAGGCGCGCCGGATTGGTGCGCTGGCAATGGATGCCAAGCCAAGTGTTCACGTAGCACTTGGACGACCAAGGAGTGGAGCATGCTCATATTGACTCGCCGCGTTGGCGAGACCGTCATGATCGGTGACGACGTTACCGTGACCGTGCTGGGTGTAAAAGGCAACCAAGTGCGCTTGGGTGTGAATGCCCCACGAGACGTCGCTGTGCACCGGCAAGAAATCTACGACCGAATTAAAGACGAGGACACCGAAACCGAGCCGAGCGAGTAGGACTCGCCGTTTGCGATTCGTTTCGCTAGAATGCGCGCCCGCCAAGCCGCGCAACCGCGCTGCAATGGCACGCACAACAAGTTTACGGAGAAATGGCCGAGTGGCTGAAGGCGCTCCCCTGCTAAGGGAGTATAGGGTTTATAGCTCTATCGAGGGTTCGAATCCCTCTTTCTCCGCCATTTCCCACGCACTCATACGTGCAAACCAGTTCCCCTGAGTAATCTGCTAGCGATTCATCGCTATGGATACGGGTCGCAATTGGGTCAAGTGGCGACCAAGTGTATTGCGGCTTCGTTTTAGTGGAAATTCCGGCTTGTGATATTCAACTGGCCGATCCAATGAGAGCAATCGTGCGCGGTGTCTGCAACGACATGGATCACGCCGTTCTCAGACTGTAATGCGCCGTCAACGACGATTAAACGCGTGCCGATTAGTGCGCGACGCTGTGTGATGACCAGCTTGGGCCACACCACAAGGTTGATTGGGCCGGTTTCGTCTTCCAGGGTGATAAACATGACACCGGATGCTGAACCGGGGCGCTGCCGGCCGATGACCAAGCCGGCAACTCGCACGTGTTGGCCGGTGGGCATGGTCTTGAGAGTATCGGCCGTGACAGCGCCTTGCGCGGACAGGTGGCCGCGGAAGAAGGCCAAGGGGTGTTGGCGCAAGGTCAAACCGGTGGCCGCGTAGTCGCCGGCCACATCGTCTGCCTCACTGGGGCTTTTGAGCAGCGGCAACGCTTCGGAGAAGCTGGGGTAGCTCAATAAGCCGGTGCCCGCGTCGATGCCGCTGGCCTGCCAGTGAGCGCTGTAACGGTTGCCCGCCAAGCCTGCCAGCGCATCGGCTGCTGCCAAAACCTCGACATGTTCTTGTTTGAGCCCGCTACGCTGGGCTAAATCATTGACGCTATGGAATCGGTGCTGTGTTCTCGCAGCCACAATTCGCGCAGCCGTTTCATTTGCCAAGCCCTTGATACGATCCAGCCCGAGGCGGATCGCCCAGTTTGAGCCAAGCTTGTTTGATGCCTGAGTGTTGCTGACGGGCTCCAGCGTAGATGCGATATCCGAGTGCAGCACATCGACCGGCCGCACTGTGATGCCGTGGCGTTGGGCGTCCTGGATGATCTGCGAAGGGCCATAAAAACCCATCGGTAGGCTGTTGAGCAATGCGGTTGTGAACGCAGCGGGGTGGTGGCATTTGAGCCAGGACGAGACATAAGCCAGCAGCGCGAAAGAGATGGCATGAGATTCGGGGAAGCCATACTCGCCAAAACCCAGTATTTGCTGGTAGATGCGGTTTGCGAAGTCGTCCGGGTAGCCATTGCGCTGCATGCCGGCCTTGAGCTTGGCCTCAAAAGGCTCCAACCCGCCCTTGCGTTTCCACGCGGCCATAGCCCGTCGGATGCTGTCGGCTTCGCCACCGCTAAAGCCCGCAGCAATCATGGCAATTTGCATGACCTGTTCTTGAAAGATGGGCACGCCCAGGGTGCGTTTGAGTGCGGGTTCCAACTCGGCCTTGATGCAGTCGGCCGGCTCGTCGCCGCGTTTGCGTGCCAGATACGGGTGCACCATGTCGCCCTGAATCGGACCTGGGCGCACAATCGCAACTTCGATGCTCAGTTCGTACAGGTTTTTCGGTTTGAGCCGCGGCAGCATGGCCATTTGGGCGCGCGACTCGATTTGGAAAACGCCAACCGTGTCGGCCTTGTGCATCATTTGATAGGTCGCTGTGTCGCCCTGCGGTACGTTGTCGAGCGTGAGCTGACAGCCGGTGTGCTGTTTGACTAGTGCGAAGCATTTGCGCAGGCAGGTCAGCATGCCCAGGGCCAGCACATCAACTTTGAGCAAATTGAGTGCTTCCAGGTCATCCTTGTCCCACTGGATGATGGTGCGCTCAGGCATGGCGGCGTTTTCCACCGGGCAGAGCTGATGCACCGGCCCTTGGCTGATGACGAAACCGCCGACATGCTGCGACAAGTGGCGCGGAAAGCCGCTGATCTGCGACACCAGCACAATCAGGCGCCGTGCCATGAGGCTGTCCGGCGGCAAGCCGGCTTCGACAAAGCGCTCCTCGAGCTCGGTTTTGCTGTCCCACCATTGATGAGTGCGCGCAAGTTGATCGACCTGATCCAGGCTCATGCCCAGCGCCTTGCCTACATCGCGGATCGCCGAGCGCGTACGGTAGCTGATTACCGTTGCGGCCAGCGCGGCTCGGTCGCGGCCGTATTTTTGGTAGATGTGCTGGATCACCTCTTCACGACGTTCGTGCTCAAAATCGACGTCGATGTCTGGGGGCTCGTTGCGCTCCTTGGAGATAAAACGTTCGATCAGCACATCGCGCTGGCTGGGATCGACCGCCGTGATCCCGAGGCAATAGCAGACGGCTGAATTGGCAGCCGAACCACGGCCTTGGCACAGGATGCCTTGGCTGCGTGCCCATCGAACGATGTCGTACACGGTCAAAAAGAAATACGCGTATTGCAACTCGGCGATGAGTTGGAGTTCTTTTTCGAGCAAATCAAGCACCTTGGGCGCAATGCCTTGCGGGTAACGTTTTTGTGCACCACGCATGGCGAGTTTGCGTAGCCAACTTGCCGGTTTTTCACCGTCTGGGACGATTTCGTGTGGGTATTCGTAGCGCAGGCTATCCAGCGAAAAGTTGCAGCGGCCTGCAATGGCGCAGCTTTGCTGCAGGAACGCTGGCGGGTAGAGCTTGCCCAGCCGCGTGAGCGGCCGTAGATGCCGCTCGCCATTGGGAAATAACGCGTAGCCCAGTTCCTGCAAGGGCTTGCTTAAGCGGATGGCGGTCAGCGTGTCTTGCAGTGCGCGGCGGCTGCGCGCATGCATGTGCACATCGCCACAGGCCACGAGCGGGATGTCGTGTTGCGCCCCCAATGCCTGCATGGCCGCGAGCTGTTTGGCTTGGCCTTTGGGCGACAAGCGGGTAAAGCCTAGCCACATTCGGCCGGCGAAATGCTGCGCAGCGCGGGCGCAGTGGGCGGCATGAAGGCTACCTGCACCGTCCGGCCGCCAGATCAGCAGGCAGTCGCTCAGGTCGTGTTGCAGTAGATCGTCAAACCCAAGGTCGTACTGACCTTTTACGCTGCGCCGCCGGCCCAGAGTAATGAAGCTGGCAAGTTGGCCGTAACCGCGGCGGTTAGTGGCCAGCAATACGCAGTGCGGGCCTTCGCGCAGGTGGAATTCGGCACCAATGATGAGTTGGATGGTGTGTTCTTTGGCGGCCTCATGTGCCCGCACCACGCCAGCCAATGAACATTCATCGGTGAGCGCCAGCGCGCGGTAGCCTAGTTTGGCTGCCCGTTCGACCAGTTCGCCAGGGTGCGAGGCGCCGCGCAAGAAGCTGAAATTGCTCACGCAGTGCAGTTCGGCGTAGTCAGGCAAGCCGCTCATGCAAAAACCCCCTGCAACCACCAACCCAGCCGCCGTCGGTCCTGATAAGCCCAAAGCCGCGCACCGCGGGTGTCGCGCAGGATGTAATAGTCGCGGCTGATATCTGTGCCGTCCCACCAGCCTTGCTCGATGCGTTCCGGGCCGTGCAGGCGCGTGAGCGGCCCACCGTAAATGGGTAGATTGTTGTGCACTTGCAGGGGTGAGGGCTTGGGTAGCAGGTACAGCGGACGCAGGCTTTGCGGCCAGCAGCCGGCATCGGTGGCGTTGACGGTGGAGGCACGCTCGGGCCGGTGGTCGGCATGCGTGCCCAGGCGCCGCACGGCATCGTCGCCCAGGCGAGCTTGCCAACGTTCGACCGTGGCTAACCAGTCGTCATCGCCAGGCGGCGTGATCCAGTCACGGTTGTTCACGGCCAATGGCAATAGCTTGAGGGCTTCGATACGCAAGCCCACTACTTCGGCGGGTAGCGCTTGGCGTTCCAAGTGTTCGCCGAGCAATTGCAGCAGCCGGGGCAGGCTGCGGCTGGCAGTGCGCAGGCCTACGGCACAGCGCGTGGCCGGGCGGCCTTCGTGGAACAGCAGGCAAATGTAGCGATCTACCGCGCGGTCATGCGCGCGCAGGTGCTCACACAATTGTTTCAGGCCGTGTTCGGCTGCCGGCAAAATGCGCGGCACTGCGGCGCTGGGCAGCGGCAGGTCAACATTGGCCGTGAAACGTTGGGGCGGGGCGAAAGCCGGCAAAGCCTGGGGCGCTTTGCCCAAGGCCTGGTCGAGTTGCTGCAGCAGGTTTTGGCCGTAGCGCCGGGCCAGGCCGTCGCGCGGCATGCGCAGCAAGTCGCCCAGGGTGCGTAGCCCGGCACGCGTGAGCCGGTGTGCGCGTTGCGGCGGCAAGTCCAGCACGGCAGTGGGCAGTGCACTGATGGCTCCGGGCAAATGTTCAGGTTTGTCGATGCAGGGATGTGCATCGGTGTTGTGTAGCGCCAGCCACAATGCACCGCGCGGCGTGTGCGCCACGGCACTTTGCGCACTGTGCCCGTGTGCGCCCAAGCCGGCGCGCAGGCTGCGTTGCAGTTCGCGGGCATCGCCAAACAATCGGGCGCTACCGGCAACTTCCAAATACAAGGTGTTTGGCGGCTCTACGCTCACCCACGACGAAAACCGGCTGGCCCAGCGCGCCAGCCAGTGCAGGCGCCGCTGCTCGGCGCGTTCATCGCGCGGGCAAAGCTGCAGGCCGGGCACCAAGCCTTGCGCGGCCGAGGCCGTCATGCCGGCTTGCACGCCTTGATCAGCTACGGCCGGCGAGACGCACGCCACCAGCACCCGTGGGCCGGCGGCTTGGGTGACCACCACCGCATCGTCGGGCTCGAAATGCGGGAAGACTTCCAGCGGTAATTGCGCCAGGTGCAGGCACAACCATTGTTTGTGCAGGGTGTTTTGCGGCGCCGGGGGGCGAGGCGGTGCAATGGCTGCAACTGCCGAGCCGGGTGGCAGCGGCTTGGCAACCTCCGGCGGGGCAAACAAGTCGGCTTGTGCCAGGTTGGTCAACATGGCAGTGCAATGTTGGGCCGCGCATGGCTGCCGCGGGCCTTGTCGATCGTTGCCCAACATTGGCCGGCCTTATCGCGTTCCACCCGCAGGCGCAAATGCACATTCGGCGCGCTGCGGCCATCAGGGCGCATTAGCACGCCCAGGGTCTTGCCTTCGCTGGCGGCGACTTGCAGGCGGCGCACGGCATCGGGGCGCAGGCGGCCGGGCCAGGCGATGGCGAGTTGACAAGCCTGGCTGCGCAGGGCCGTCTCCAGCGCCCAGGCGGTGTCCTTGTCGGTTTCGGTGGCTAACCAGATGAGTGCGTCCAGTGCCACGCCGGCTTGCGCCAGGGCGGGAGCGTATAGCGGCTGGGGCGGGGCGATCATGGCAACCGGCCCACGCTGACTGCCGGCGGCCAGCGCGGGCAAAAACAGGCTCAATTCGCCCAGGCCATGCTGGGTGTGAAGCACCTCGATGATGCCCACCTTGGGCCATCCACCACCAGGCAGGGCGGCATCCAGCGCCGCAAAACCTGTCGGGATGACGGCGGACTCTTTTGCTGGCATGGCGCCGCCGCGCCACAGCGCAGGGTTGGCTTTGAGCAGGGCATCGACGGTGTCTGGAGTGGGCGCAGTCATCGTGGTTCAGAGTCAAAAACTGTATAAATATACAGTTATTTTTCCTGCACTTTCCAGCTCTATACGGTGTGGCCAGATGAGCGGCAAGGTGAGAGCGTGTTGTCCGGTTTTGGCCAGTTTTTACGTTTTATCTAGTACAGCCCAACCGATTGACCGCTATGCCTGCCAAACCTGCCCACAACCACTTCATTTGTATGATCGCCCTGCTAGTGATTGCCGCCTTGCTGTGGGCCGGGCGCGCCGATGCGCAGGTTTACCAATGCACGCAGGCCAATGGTGTGACGCGGTATCAGGGCCACCCTTGTGCCAGCCACACGAACCAAAAGCCAGTGCAACTGCAGGCGCTCAACCGCATGGCCGACACGCCAGTGGCCAAGGCTCGCAAAGCCACGTGCAGCAGCAAACCGCAAAAAGCTTGGGCGAGTTACACGCAGCGCCAAGTCAAAGCCTGCGCAGCGGTGCATCAACGGCTCGACCACGTGCAAAGCCAATTACGCGCGGGCTACACGGCCAAACAAGGCGAAACGCTCAAGGCGCGGCGCCGGGCGCTTGAAAGCCGGCGCCGTGAATCCTGTGATGGCGTGCCGCAGCATGCGTGGATGGCGGTGCGGTGAGCCCTCACCCTGTGGGAGAGGTGACTGCGCATTCTCCTTTCGGGCATTACAATAGGCGCTCGTGAAAGTGGTGGAATTGGTAGATACGC
>JAAFAL010000037.1 GCA_018222345.1 bacterium | reverse complement strand
TGCTTACCTTGGACTGCACAGTGGCGCTCAGGTCGCCTGCCTCGTCGCCATTGAAGGCCTCGGGCATCTTGGCAAAAATTGTCTCCATGTCCATGCTGGTCATCCTAGTCTGGGTTAAGTATTGAACGGACGATGCTAACGCGCTTGGGCGCCGTGCGCGACTCCCACCTGCCGTATTATGCGCACATGCTGTTTTGTAACTGCCGGCGTGCTTTTGGGCAACCCAATGACTGACTTGGCCGCCGTCCGGCAGGCCTTGGCCGCACTGCCCAGCGATGCGCCGCGCGAGACCATCTCTCTAGAGTTGCCGCTGGGCATCGACCGCATCATGGGGCCACGCTGGCAAAAAAAACTCCGCAGCGCTTCAGTGCTGGTGCCGATTATCGACCGGCCGGACGGCGCCACGGTATTGCTCACCCAGCGCTCGGACGCATTAAAGGAGCACGCTGGTCAGATCAGCTTTCCGGGCGGTAGCGCTGAACCCGGTGATGCCGACGCTGCCGCTACTGCCATACGCGAAGCCAAGGAAGAGGTTGGATTGGCGCCCGAGCTTGTAACAGTGCTGGGCTTGTTGGGTGACTACCCCACAGTGACTCGGTTCTGTATCACGCCGGTGATTGCGCGTGTGGCGCCGCAGGCGCAGTTCACGCTCGACCACAACGAGGTGTCGGCGGTTTTCGAGTTGCCACTGCACCTGGCCATGGACCGCGCGGCCTATGCCCGCAAAACCATTGGCCGCATGGGCTTGGAGGTGCCGTATTACGAATTGAATTACGACGGCTGGCGGATTTGGGGCGCCACTGCGGGCATGCTCAAAGCCCTGGCCGACATGGTGCACGCCCATGGTTGATGCCCTCAAGCAGGCCGAGGCTCGCCAGCGCAGCGCAGCCGCGCAAGGCTTCGACTGGCCTGACATTGACGGCGTGTGGGCCAAGCTGCACGAAGAGATTGAAGAATTGCAGCAGGCTGGCAATGCTGCGGAGCGTGCCGAAGAACTGGGCGACCTGTTGTTCATGCTGGTCAACCTGTCGCGGCATTTAGGCATTGATCCGCAGCAAGCGCTTGCTGATGGCACGGCCAAGTTCGACCGCCGCTTTGCCTCGGTTTGCGCGCAGATGCGCGAGCAGGGTGTGGCGATGTCGCCGGAAACCTTGCCGCAGATGGAAGCTGCTTGGCAGGTGGCGAAACGGATGGAACGTACACAGCCGGGCGGGTATCGTTTGGCCTCGTTTGACGACCGCGACGATGCGGCCAATGAAGGAGACACCTGAATGACTGTACGCGTTGTCACGGACGCAACTTGCGACCTTCCACGCGAGTACATCGACGCCAACAATATGCTGCTGTTGCCCATCGCGATTCGCGCCGGCGATGCGGTGCTTAACGATGACCGCCGCACCGACAGCACGCTGGCGTTTTACCGCGATCACCTGAGCGACAAGGGTGTCATGGCCGAGACGGTGCCGTGGGACGTGGAGCAGATTCGGCAGTTCTTTTTGCAACAGGTTGTCACCAGCTGCGACCACAGCTTGTGCCTGACCGTCACCGCATCGCGCAGCCCGATCTTTGAAAGCGCCACCCAGGCCAGCCTGAACTTGCTGCGCGACTACAAACAGGCGCGCGCGCAAGCCGGCCGCAGTGGCCCGTTCGCCATGCGCGTGCTGGATAGCGGCAACATGTTTGCCGGCCAGGGCGTGCTAGCGGCCGAAGCGGCGCGGATGACCGCCGATGGCATGCATGCTGCCGACCTGCGCAAGGCGGTGCAGGGGCTGATACCGAAAACTTGGGCGTATTTGATCCCTAGCGATCTCTACTATGTGCGCGCCCGTGCCAAGAAGAAGGGCGACAAGTCGGTGAGTTTTGCAAAATATGCCGTGGGTACGGCGCTGAACATTCGGCCGATCCTGCGTTGCAACCAAGGCGAAACCGAGGCAGTTGCCAGCCAGCGCGGTGGTTTTGAGAGTGCGGCACAGCGCCTGTTGGAAGCTGCCACCGCGCGTGTGCGTGCCGGCGTGCTGGGGCATTACGTTTGCATCAGTTACGGCGGGCCGCTGGAAGACTTGGCCAAACTGCCGGGCTACGCTGGTTTTGCCAATGCGGTATCGGCGGCGGGCTTGGAACTGATCAGTTCACTAATGAGCATGACCGCCTGCGTCAATGTAGGCGAGGGCGCGCTGTCGATCGGTTTGCTGGCCGACGAGCCGGCAATTTAACCGCCGGTCAAACCAGCCGATTCATGCCATTGAGCGCCGCCACCCGGTAGGCCTCGGCCATGGTGGGGTAGTTGAAGGTTGTCTCGATAAAGTGCATCAATTGGCGCTCGCCACCGCGTGCCATCACCGTTTGGCCAATATGCACGATTTCACTGGCGGCCTCGCCAAAGCAGTGCACTCCGAGGATTTCCAGCGTTTCGGCATGGAACAGAATTTTCAGCATGCCGACTTCTTCTTTAACCATTTGCGCGCGCGCCAGGCTTTTGAAGTAGGCGTGGCCAACCTCGAAGCGCACGCCGTCGGCGCTTAGCTGTTGCTCGGTTTTGCCCACCGAGCTGATTTCGGGGATGGTGTAGATGCCTGTGGGCATCATGTCGAACCACGGTTTGCGTTCGTCCTCCGAGACGATATCGGAGGCGGCGAAGCGGCCCTGGTCGTACGCGCTGGAAGCCAGCGCCGGGAAGCCGATGACATCGCCCACCGCGTAAATAATCTGCGCGGCGGTTCGATAATAGTCATCGACTTTCAATTGCCCACGTGAGTCAGGCTCCAGGCCGACCGAGTCCAGGCCCAGGTCGTCGGTGTTGCCGGCGCGGCCATTGGCCCACAGCAAGTAGTCGGCCTTGATTTGGCGGCCGGACTGCAGCTTGAGCACCACGCCGCGCTCGCCGGCGTTGAGGCTGTCGAACTGCTCGTTGTGACGAATGGTGACACCGTGATCACGCAACTGGTAACTCAGCGCTTCGGTGATTTCCTCATCCATGTACGACAGCAGGCGATCATGGGTGTTGATCAGCGTCACCTTGATGCCCAAGTGAGCAAAGATCGACGCATACTCGCTGCCGATCACGCCGGCGCCGTAGATCAGGATTGACCTTGGATGTGAATCCAACTGCAGGATGGTGTCGCTGTCGCGCACGCGCGGATGGTCAAAATCGAGCTGTGGTGGCCGGTATGGGCGAGAGCCCGTTGCCAGCACAATGTGGCTTGTTTTCAGCACTTTCGACGGCATGCCGGGTGCGCTGATCTCCACCGTGTTGGCATCGCGCAGCCGCGCATGGCCCTCAAACACCGGCACATGGTTACGTTCGTAGTAACCGCGGCGCAGCGCAACCTGGCGCTGGACAACCGATTCGGCCGTGCCCAGCAATTGCGGGTAGGTCAGGTGCAGGTGCTTGCGAAAATCTTGGTAGAGCGGGTCGCGGCGGATTTCGCTGTAGCGGCGAGCCGCATGACGCAGCGCTTTGCTGGGGATGGTGCCCCAATGCGTGCAGCCACCGCCGACGTCCCAATGCTTGTCGATCACCGCCACTTTGCGGCCGTTTTTCGCCGCCATCATGGCAGCGCCTTCGCCGCCGGGGCCGCTGCCTATGACAACAAGATCGAATTCGCTGCTGCGCGCTGCGTGCATGAACTGGGGCCTTGGATTCAAGCAAGGATTTGGGCGGCGCGGACTATAGCACTCCAACCGCGCGGGCCGTCACAGTTTACTGGCGCAAAGCGATTGCCACGAGAGCCGTAAGCCTGTGTAATATAACGACTGTTCAGGCTGCAAAGAGCCTGCCGACAATGCCCCCGAGTGAGTACATGGCGAATCAACTGGAATCGAGCCTCAAGTATTTTTCCGGCCAGCAGGTTTCGACCCAATGGCAGGGATTTTTGAAGGCGTTGTCGGACGAGCTGCGCCAGCAGATGCCAGCCGAGGAAATCGAGTCGCTGATGTATGTGCTGGGTCGGCGCATGGCTAACGACATCCGCCCTGATGTGGGTGGCACGCTGGAACAAATGCAAGCGGCGATCAACGATGTCTGGGCGGCCATGAACTGGGGCTGGGTCAACGTCAAGGATGTTCAAACCAGCTTGGAAATTGTTCACTGCTGCGCGCCGTTTCGTGCCGCTTTCGGCGACGACGCCCTGCAATGGGCCGGCGCGCTGCTTGAGGGAATTTACAGCCTGTGGTTCGAAGAAATCGGCGCAGGCGACGACCTTGTCTTGCGTCAGATCGATATGGAAGCGGGCAGTGTTGACAGCTATCGCTACCGGCTCGCGCACCGCTCGTTGTTCGGCTAAGCATCGCTTGCTGCCCATCATGCCAACTGCTTGCATCCCGTCATGAGCAATAAAGGCGACGACGTCAAAACCCTGTTTGCGCACTTGGGGCTCGACCCCGAGGACTACCGCGAACTGCACCGGCAGGACGATGCGAAGGCGCCGGCGGCCGACGAGGACAATTGGCCGCATATTGGCGACACTGACGACCGCCCGGCCAAACAGACGCAATCACCAGAGCCCAAGCCAGAACCAAAGCCAGAACCAAAGCCAGAGCAGATCACGCAGTCCGGTGACATTACGGCGCCATCGGTTCCGCCGCGCTTGGCCAATGATGACGAGGACGAGGACGAGCCGGTCGGGCGGGGCAGCCCGGACTATCTCGAAGATGATGTGATCGACGATGTGCTCGATGACGCCTTGGCCGCGCAAGGGCGGGAGCCTGCGCAGCGCCGACGCGATGCGCCCGAGACCCAGCCCGCCGACGATGAGCCTTTGGAGCAGCCGGATGTATTGGATCAAGCGCCCGCTCGCCCCGCAGCGGCGCCGCCAGCGGCCGAGCCGCAAATTCCTAGGCACGGCATGGAAGCGCCCGGGCCAGAGCGGTGGTCACTGCTGTCGAACTTTGATGACATGGCCAGCGATCCGCTCGAGGCTCAAATAGAAGGTTTGGACGACCAGCAGGAGCAAACACGCGTTGCAGCGTCTGCGCCGCAGCCCGACGCGCGCGACACTGCCGCATCCGGCCCTGGCTTGGTGGCCAAGGCCAAGCGCCTGTTCGCAGCGCAAGACGACCCGCGCGAGGCGCCAGCGCGTGCTGAACCGCCAGCAGATGACACCGAAAGTGACGAATTTTGGGACGAAGTGGCGCCGCCGGCGCAAGGCGATGTGGATATCGACGCCGTACTGGCCCGTGCCGAGCAGGCGGAGAGTGCGCAGCCCGGCGAGCCGCGACAGCCATCCGAGCCTGCCGAGCCGGACAATGCGCGCGAGCCGCATCCGGCGCCGCAACACGCCGAACCACCTGTAGCGCCAACCCCGACGCCGGCTCGGCCAGTCGCGGACGATTCGGCGCTTGGCAATCTGATGGCACGGCTGCGCGCCGGGCCAGGGCCGCGCACAACAACCAAAGCAAAAATCAATCTGGAACTAGACGCGCCGACGCGACAAGTGACGCGCGAATCAACACCGCAAGACGCTGACCTCACATCCGTATTCAACCGGTTAAAGACGACGCGGCGTGATTGACCTTCGTGCGATCCAGTTGCCGTGTGGGGAGCGCCGGTGAGCCAGCTAAACAACAAACCTGATGCGTTTCGCATCGCTGTGGTGTCACCCAAGGGTGGGGTGGGCAAAACCACGCTCACAGCCAATTTGGCCGACGCGCTGTCGCTGTCGGGCTATCGCAGTTTGGCGGTTGATCTCGACCCGCAAAACGCCTTGCAATTTCACTTGCGCAGCAGCGCCGTGGATGCCAACGGTTTGGCGGCTGCCAGCCTGAGCCGCAAGCCTTGGCCCAGCGCCATTACTGCCGGGCGCGGGCAAGTGTCGGTGCTGCCATTCGGCTACCTGGCCGACCGCCATCGCGTGCTGCTGGAGTCGCGCCTGGCACCGCCGCGTAACCCTGCGCAATGGATGCACAATGGCTTGTTGCAAGCCACCGAGGCCTTAGGCGATGTCGATTTTGTGCTGATGGACACGCCGCCGGGGCCGTCGGTCTATCAGCAGGCGGCGATAGGCAGCGCTGATATGGTGCTGATCATCACGCTTGCGGATGCGGCGTCATTCATTACCGTGCCCGGTATTGACCGCTTGCTGAGCAGCCCGACCTATCAGCCGCTGCGTGGCCAGCAGTCCAGTTACTTTGTGATCAACCGCATGAATACCGCACGGGTGTTGGGGCGTGACGTGCGCCAGCGCCTGCAACAGCGGCTGGGTGAGCGCTTGTCGCCAGTTGCCGTGCATTTTGATGCCAGCGCCGAAGAAGCGCTGGCGGCGCAGGAAACCGCAGTGCATTATGCCCCCGACAGCCGGGCGGCCCACGATGTGGCAGCTTTGGCGCAATGGGTGTTGCGTGTTGCAGCTTAGACTCTAATAAATGGCCAAAGAAGACATTGAACACGATCAGTTAACGCCCGAAGCTGATTGGCGCACGGGCGGCTTGCTGACCGAAGTGTTGGGCGCGCTGGTGGCGTTGCGGCTGTGGAAGATTCCGCTGGTTCCGACCCTGGTGGTGCTGGCCGCAATGGTGCCGGCGTGGCTGGTGATCAGCGTGCCGCTGGGTTTGGGCTTGCAGACATTGATGGGCCTGGGGACCTTTGGTTTGGCCATGTGGCTGCGCCGTTACGAGGGGCATTTGATTTCGATGGCGCTGATGGTGCTGTCGGTGATTACGTCGTTCCGCTACATGTACTGGCGGCTGACCGAAACCATGCCTTACAGCGAGCCGACGGCGAACTGGGTGGATATGGTCGCCGGCACCGGGCTGATTGTCGCCGAGTTGTACGCGCTGATCGTGCTGTTGCTGGGCTTTATTCAGGTGTTATGGCCGCTACACCGCAAGCCAGTGCCGCTGCCTGCCGATACCAGTTTGTGGCCGACGGTGGATGTTTACATCCCGACGTATAACGAACCGATGTCGGTGGTGCGGCCGACCGTGCTGGCCGCGCAAGACCTCGACTGGCCGGCCGACAAGCTCAATATCTACGTGCTGGACGACGGTTGCCGCGACGAATTCGCCGAGTTCTGCGAAGCCGTTGGCGTCACCCACCTGCCGCGCAAGGAATCCACCCACGCCAAGGCAGGCAATATCAACAAGGCGCTGACGATGACGTCGGGCGACCTGATCACGATTTTCGATTGCGATCACATCCCGACACGCTCGTTCCTGCAATTGTCGGTGGGTTGGTTCCTCAAAGACCCAAAGATGGCGCTGGTGCAGTTGCCTCACCATTTCTTCTCGCCAGACCCATTTGAGCGCAACCTCGGCACGTTCAAGACCGTGCCCAACGAAGGCGAGCTGTTCTACGGTTTGTTGCAAGACGGCAACGACTTCTGGAACGCGACGTTCTTCTGCGGCTCCTGTGCCGTGCTGCGGCGCGAACCGCTGCTGCAAGTGGGTGGCGTGGCCGTCGAGACCGTGACCGAGGACGCCCATACGGCATTGAAAATGCACCGCTTGGGTTGGCGCTCGGCGTATATCAACGTCGCCCAGGCTGCCGGCTTGGCAACCGAATCGTTATCCGGCCATGTCGGCCAGCGGATTCGTTGGGCGCGTGGTATGGCGCAGATTTTCCGCGTCGATAATCCATTTTTAACCAAGGGCTTGGCGCTCGGGCAGCGTATTTGCTACGCCAATGCCATGTTGCATTTCTTCTACGGCTTGCCGCGGGTGATTTTCCTGACGGCGCCATTGTCGTACCTGTTTTTCGAGGCGCACATTATTCAGGCCTCGGCGCTCATCATTGCGGCGTACGCCTTGCCCCATTTGTTGTGCGCCAACCTCACCAACTCGCGCTTGCAAGGGCCATTCAGGCACTCGTTCTGGGCCGAGGTGTATGAGTCGGTGCTGGCCACCTATATTTTCATGCCCACGTTGCTGGCCATCATCAACCCCAAACTCGGTAGCTTTAACGTCACCGAGAAGGGTGGCATGGTTAGCGAGACCTACTTTGACAGCAATATCGCCAAGCCTTACATGGTGATTTTGCTGCTCAATGCGGTCGGCCTGGGTTTCGGCGTTGTTCGGGTGTTTTTCTGGAACACCGACGAGATCGACACCGTGCTGCTCAACATGATCTGGACCATTTACAACCTGATTATTGTTGGCGCGGCGCTGTCGGTAGCGTGGGAGGCCAAACAGGTGCGCAAGGCAATCCGTGTGGACACCGAACTGCCAGCGCGCGTGCGCGTGGGTGGTCGTGAATACATCGGCCATACGCTGGACTTGTCGGAGGGGGGCACCGCAATCCGCATCGATGGCCATCTGGAATTGGATGTCGGCGCACCAGTCGAAGTGAAGATCGATACCGGCAAGAAACCTGTTTGGTTTCCTTCCACCACCACGCGATCAGCGGGTGACTTGTTGTGCGCCAAGTTCGACCCGCTGGATATCGATGGTGAGCGACACATGTTGTATTGCATTTTCGGCCGCGCAGACGCGTGGGTTTCTTGGGCACAAAATCGAGACGTTGACCATCCCGGGCACGCATTCTTGGAAGTGCTATCGTTCGGGTATTACGGGGTTTTTCGAGTGATTGAAATGTACGGTGGCAAGCTAGGGCGCTTTGTTACGCGCCTGTTCGGGCGCGGTGGTGACGGCGAGAAAAGCACAGCAGGCAGCGGCGCTGCCAGTTTCGCTGCTGCGTCTATGTTGTCAGCCATGCTGGCGCTGAGTGTCACCGATGCCACGGCGCAAGGTGCTGATGCTCCGATCGTGGACGAAGTCAGCCTGGAAGACTTGGTCCAGCGCCAGGTCAACTTGTCGGAAGACGACAACAAGCGCGTGATGTCGCTGCTGGAACTCGGCGGCTACCAGCGAGCAATTCGCCTGCGCAGCGTGCAAGGCGAGGTCGTGGTGCCCTTGTCGGTGCGCGATGACGAAGTGATTACCGGCGCGCGCCTGCGCCTGCGTTATGCCCATTCTCCATCGTTGTTGTTCGACCTGTCGCACATCAACGTATTCGTTAATCAGGAATTGGTCGAGACCATCCCCTTGAGCGAAGCAACCGCCGGTGGCGGCGAGGCAGTGTTCAACATCGATCCGCGCTTGTTCTTGCAATACAACGAGGTGATGCTGCAGTTCATCGGCCACTACACGCTGGAATGTGAGGAGCCGACGCATTCGTCCTTGTGGGCGTCGATCAGCAATTTCAGTACCTTGGAGCTCGATGTGCAGCCGTTGGCGCTGGACAACGAACTCAACTTGTTGCCACAACCGTTTTTTGACCGCCGTGATCAGCGCACGCTGGCATTGCCTTTCGTGTTTGCCAACACACCAACCTTGGACGAATTGCGTGCCGCCGGCTTGATTGCATCGTGGTTTGGCGCGCAGGCGTCGTACCGCGGGGCCAAGTTCCCGGTTTACATCGGCGAGTTTCCAGACTCGCACGCTGTGGTAGTCGGCTCGGGTGGCTCGCGCATCGGTGGCATGACCGTGCCGAATTCGGCGCCATCCCGCGTGTCGATGATGACGCACCCAAACAACGACGCCGCAAAATTGTTGGTTGTCTCCGGCTCGGATGGGGCTGGCATCATCAAGGCTGCCAAAGCCCTGTCGCTGGGTTCTGAGGCGCTGGCCGGTGCAAGCACCGTGATTCGTGAACTGGTAGAGCCCGAGCCGCGCAAACCCTACGATGCGCCCAATTTTGTGCCCACCGATCGCAAGGTCGAGTTGCGCGAGTTGATTCCGTCGCGTCAATTGGAAGTTCGTGGCCTTTACCCGGACATTATTCGCGTCAACTTCAATCTGCCGCCAGACCTGTTTGGCTGGCGGTCGGACGGCGTGCCGCTGGATATCAAATATCGCTACACGCCGACCGTGGGCTCCAAGTCAACGCTCAACGTCAATATCAATGAGGAGTTTGTGCAGGCCATTCCCTTGGCGCTGGGCGGCGATCAGGAAGACGGACAGCAACGCGTGCAGATCCCGTTCCTGAAATCGTACGACGCGGTCAACCGCGAGAAGATTTTCCTGCCGCTGTATAAACTCAGTGGCAACAACCAACTGCAGTTTCACTATTACTTTGAGCGCAAGCGCGAGGGCGCCTGCCGCAATGCCGTGGTGGATAACCTGCGCGGTGTGATCGACGAAGACACGACACTGGATTTCAGCAAGTTTCCGCACTACACCAAACTGCCGGAGCTGGCTCTGTTCGCCAACGGCATGTTCCCGTACAGCCGCATGGCCGACTTGTCGGACACCGCCGTTGTGGTGCCTACGGTGCTGGACAACAACGAGATTTCAGCGTTCTTGACCGTCATGGGCCAATTGGGCAACGCAACCGGCTATCCGGGCCTGCGCATGGAGCTGGTACAAGGCAACGACACGGCCGCCATTGGCGACCGCAATGTGCTGGTGCTGGGTAGCGCCGACAACCAGCCCTTGCTGTCCGATCCGGCGTGGGTCGAGCGCATGCCTTTGGCGATTGTTGACGGCGCGACGCGGCTGAAGACCATCGGTCCGCTAGGCCGCTTGCTCGACCTTTGGTATGGCACGGGCAAGGTGGATGCCTTGGATCACGCTGGCCGCGTAGTGCTGGAAGCCGGCAAGGAACTGGGCGCCATCATGAGTTTCGAGTCGCCATTGGCGTCTGAGAAAACCGCGGTTGTGCTCACAGCAGGTGATAGCGAGCGTTTCGGCGATGTTGCAAATGCGCTACTAGATGCTGGCGATCGGCAATTTATCCGTGGCGATCTGGTGCTGCTCAACGGCGATGAGATCAACCACTACCGGCTCAACGAGCAATTCACTGTGGGCAGCCTGCCGCTGTGGACTTGGCTGCGCTACACCATGTCGCAGCAGCCTTGGTGGCTGCTGATTGTGGTGCTGTTGGTTGCGTTGATCATTGCGGTGGCGGCTTACACCGTGTTGCGCCGCATGGCGTCCGCGCGCCACGCAGGCAAGGCCTGATCGACCGCCCGTCTGCCGGGCTGGTTTGAGTGTAGAGCGTGCGTGTGTTCGTGCTTATTGTTGTAGCTGCCGGGCTTGCACTCGGCGGTTACTTCGCTTGGGTCGAATATCAGGCGCGTAAAGACTGGCCACATTGGGAAGCCTTCCACGATCATTTCGTGCAAGCCGACGGCCGCGTTGTTGACCGAACGGCGCAGGATCGCTCGACCTCCGAAGGTCAGGTTTACGCACTGTTTTTTGCCGTTGTAGTCAATCAACCCGAGCGCTTTGCCAAGTTGTTGAGTTGGACGGCGAACAATTTAGCCGACGGTGATTTGCGCAAGAATTTGCCGGCCTGGTTGTGGGGGCGAAAGCCCGATGGTGGCTGGGGCATACTCGACCAAAACCCGGCCAGCGACGCGAATTTGTGGCTGGCCTACGCCTTGCTCGAAGCGGGGCGGCTGTGGCAGGTGGCGCAGTACGATGACTTGGGCAGGGCGGTGCTGGCCAACGTGGTTGCCGACGAAGTGGTTGATCTGCCTGGCGTGGGCAAGATGCTGATCCCGGCGCGGGAGGGGTTCACGCCTGAGCCTGGGTTCTGGCGGCTCAACCCCAGTTACATTCCGCCTTATCAATTCGAGCGCTTGGCGCAGCTTGACCCTTCAGGGCCGTGGCGCGAAATTTTGCGCAATTATGCGGTCATGCTCACCGAACTGACACCGCATGGCTTAGCGCCGGATTGGGCAGCGTTCAAGCAAGGCCAAGGGTTTGTGGCTGATGAGCAAACCGAGGCCATCGGCAGCTACGATGCCATCCGGGTGTATTTGTGGGCCGGGATGGGTTGCCGCTTGGATGGCGAGCCCGACGACACACTGGACTTGCGCGACTGGTTGTTGCCAATTGGCGGCATGGCCGAACAGCTCTATGGCAACCAGGCACCGCCCGAGCGCATCGATACGCAGACCGGTGTGCCCAGGCGCGAGCACGAGCCACCAGGCTTCAGTGCGGCAATGTTGCCATATCTTGCTGCACGTTCTGACGCTAAGTTATTGAAACAACAAAAAAACCGTTTGAACAACACCCTACAAGGTGGACTCTACGGTGAGACTCCCGCATATTACGATCAAGTATTAGCATTGTTCGGCAAAGGTCGGATTTCAGGTCGATTTCGGTTCGGCAGCAAGGGGGAGCTACTACCGAGATGGGGGCACTCATGGTTCGCGCCATCTGGCGACAAATAAACACCGTTTTCGCTCTCGGGCTGCCTGTCGTGGCGGTTGCCGTGTGTGCGGTGTTTTTTGTGCCGCACACAGCGCATGCGCAGACCGCAGCCGACCAGTTGGTCGAGCAGGCCCAGTATTGGGATGCGCGTGGCCGCTACGACTTGGCGCGCGATGCGTGGTTGAAGTTGTTGCGTACCGACAAGGACAACGAACTTGCACTGGCGGGCATGGGCAACCTCGAAGCGCGTGCCGGCCGGGCGGCAGCCGCGCAGGTGTATCTCGACCGACTCAAAGCCGCGCACCCCAACAGCGCCGCTGCGCGTGAATTGCAAGCGAGCATTACCCAGGCCAGCATCAGCCAGGAAGACTTGGACCGCGCGCGGGCATTGGCGCAAGACGCCAAATACGACGAAGCCGTGCGGATTTATCGCGAAATCTTCGGCGAAACCGAACCACAAGGCCGCTTGGCCTTGGAGTACTACCAAACGCTGGCCGGTGCTGAAAATGGCTGGGAGCCGGCCCGTCGTGGCCTGCAAGCCTTGGTTGATACCTATGACGACGTGCCGATTTACGAATTGGCGCTGGCGCAGCACCTGACTTACCGCGAACAAACACGCCGAAGCGGCATCAGCCAATTGGCACAACTCGTTGAAAAACCGTCAGTTTCTCAGCAGGCAAAAGAGGCATGGCGGCAAGCCTTGGTTTGGCTGGGCAGCAAGCCGGGCGACGAGCGCTATTTCCGTGCTTACCTGAACAAGTATGGCGACGACGACGTCTTGGAACGCAAATTGACAGCGTTGGCTCGCCCAGCACCAGCGGCACCCGGCACGCCCGAGGCTGACCCGGCTGATGCCTTGGTCGAGCAAGCCTACGATGATCTGAACAACGGCGAACTCGACTTGGCCTATACAGGTTTCGAGGAAGTCCTGCGGCTGCGCCCCAGCAATGCCGACGCACTAGGTGGGCTGGGCATCATCTTGTTGCGGCAAGAGCAGTTCGGCCCCGCGGCCGAGTATTTACGGCGCGCACAAGCTGCCGAGCCACGCCGCGGCAAACGCTGGCAGGAAGCGCTGGACAGCGCCAACTTCTGGTTTACCGTGCGCCAGGCCGACGCTGCGCGTCAGGTTAATGATGCGCAACGCGCCATTGCGCTCTACCGGCAGGCCTTGGCGTCCCGGCCCGATGAATTGTCGGTGCGTAATACCTTGGGTGACGTGCTGGCCGAACAGGGCGAACTCGAGCAGGCCGCCGCGCAGTTCAATGCCGTGTTGTCGGCCAAACCCGGCGATATTGATGCCATCCGCGGCATGATCGGCGTGCTGACGCGCCAAGGCGACAGTGAGGGCGCATTGGCTCTGGCGCAGCGCGTGCCCGCCGAACAACGCACCGAACTGGGCAACTTGAGCACCTTGCAGGCGCAGTTCCTGCGTGACAAGGCCAGCCGGGCGCTGGAAGCCAAGAACGACCCCGAGGCCGAGCGCTGGCTGCGCGAGGCGTTGATTCTTGACCCGCAGAGCCCGTGGATACGCTTGGACTTGGCGCGGGTGTATCAGCGCATGGGCCGCACCCAGGATGCCAACACACTGATCGATGGCTTGCTGGACTCCAACCCGCGCATGCCCGATGCCTTGTACATCAAGGCCCAACTGGTATCGGAAAACCAGCAATGGTACGAAGGCTTGCGCTTGCTTGAGCGGGTGCCGTTGTCGTCGCGCGCAGAGTACATGGCCGAACTGCAGCGCCGCCTGTGGGTGCGCTATCAAACCGAGCGCGCTGCGGTGTACGCCCGTTTGGGGCGCCCGGAGCAAGCAATCCAGATCTTGCGGCAAGTTGAGCCGATGGTGGGCGAAAAGCCCGAGCTACTCGGCGCCCTGGCTAGCGCCTTGGCCGATATTGGTGAAGACGGCGAGGCCCTGCGCTACATGCGTTTGGCACTTGCACGCCAGTCGCCGGCCGACCCAGGCCTGCGCACGCAGTACGCGTCCTTGTTGTTCAAGTTACGCCAGGACGCCGAGTTTGAAGTTCAGGTCGATGACTTGGAGCGCACGCCGAACTTGACTCGCCAGCAGCGCACGGACTTGGCCAAACTGATGGTGGCCTACCGGCTGCGACAGGCTGACGTCATCCGCGAGCAGGGCGACTTGGCAACCGCGTATGAGTACCTTGAGCCGATGCTCAAGGTGAACCCGGAAGACCCGCGGTTGTTGATGGCCTTGGCGCGTTTGTACAACGACGCCGAGGAATACGACCGCGCTGCGGCGATTTACGACCGCGTGTTGGCTGTCGATCCTGAAAACATTGATGCTTATAAAGGTGCGATCGGCGCACAGATTGCCAAGCAAGACTTCGAGTCGGCCGAGCGCCGCCTGAATACGGCGCTGGAACTCGACCCCAGCAACCCGCGCTTGTATGCGCTGGGTGGCCGGCTGGCACGCATTCGTGGTCAAGACGGCCGTGCCTTGCAGTTCTTCCGTCAAGCACTGGCGTTGGATGCGCAACGCGAAGAGAGTGATTTGGGTGGTGTTGACAGTTGGCGCCACGCGCCGACGCTGTATCTGATCGACCCCGAGAATCCGCGCCGCCTGGGCGCAGCATCCAATCCCGATGCCGGCGACTTATCGCGTGACAGTACGGTGCTGGGCAGCGCACAGCCATCGGTTTACCAGCCGGCAGATTTCCAGCCTGCGCCGGCAGGACAAGTGCAAGGTATTGCCGCGCAGCGCCCGGTCGCCTATGTCGAAGACCGCTTCGAGGGTGTGCCAACGCGGGATGGCTCGCGAGTGCTGAAAATGTCCACCAACCAGCAGTTGCAAGAAGTCGTTACCGGCACACCGCAAACCACCTGGGTACAGGCCGGGCAAAATTACACCGCCCAGCAAGCTGCGCCGGTGTATGTCGAGGCGCGTGCGCCGCCGTATTCGGTTTCACCCAGCCGCTTTGATCCCAGCCTGTCAGCACCTGGCAGCGTGGTTCAAGCACCGGTGCAAAGCTACACCTTCACCGCTCGCCCTCAGACTGCCTACGAGGGCGAAGTTGTTTATGAGCAGCCGCTGAGCCAGCCGCCGGGCTACACGCAGACCGCGCCTGATGCCGTGGTTTACGAATATCCCGTGCAGCAAGCGCCGGTCATCTACGAGTATCCGGTTCAGCAGGCGCCAGTTACGACATACGAATATCCGAGCGCGCCGGTGTCGCCACCCGAGCGTCAAGTGCCGCCGCCGCAGCCCAAGCCGCGCCGCACCGTGCCGCAGAGCGACCCGCGCGACGACATCCTGCGTGAGATTACCGAAATCCGCGAAGGCCGCAGTGCCTGGGGCGCCGGTGGCATCAGCATTCGCAACCGCGACGGCCAAAGCGGCCTGGAGCAGTTGCTGGATATCGAATTGCCTGCCGAATTCAGCATCACGCCGGCCGAAGGGCGCTTTCGCATGCGCGCGATCCCGGTGTTGCTCGATGCCGGCAATCTCAGTGGCCGTGAACTCGGCCTGTTCGGCGCCATGCCACTGGTGCCCGGTGTACTGGACGGCACACGCCCCGAGTTGAGCTTTGATCAAGACGATGCCGGTGTGGCACTGCAGGGCGTTTACGAAGTCGGCCAGGTGCGCTTTGACTTTGGCACCACGCCGCTGGGCTTCCGCGAAGAAGACCTGCAAGGCGGCATTTTGTGGCAACCGCGCAGTGGCGACTTTGTCTGGAAGGTCGATGCTTCACGCCGGCCGGTCACCGACAGCTTGCTGTCGTATGCAGGGGCGTTTGACCCGGCCTTGGGCATTGACTTTGGCGGTGTTTCAAAAACCGGTGTACGGGTTGATCTGGCCTATGACGGCGGCCGCTACGGCACCTACGTCAACGGTGGCTATCACTTCCTCGAAGGCAACAATGTTGACGACAACAGCGTCTTCGAAGTCGGCGCTGGCTTTTATGCCCGCGCGCTGGAAACCGAGCGCAGCCGCGTCACCTGGGGCGTCAATGCCACTACCTTGTTCTACGACGAGAACCGCCGCTATTTCACCATCGGCCACGGCGGCTATTTCAGCCCGCAGTTTTATCTGAGCCTGGGCGTGCCGGTGGAATGGACTGGCCGCTTGGAGCGTTTGAGTTATCGCCTGTCGGGCGCTGTCGGGCTGCAGGCATTCCGCGAGAACTCGGCGCCATATTTCCCGACAAATTCGAATTTGCAGCAGGCCCTGAGCGACTTCGCAACCGCCAACCCGACGCTCGATGTCGATACTTTTTACGAAGGCCAAAGCGTCACAGGTTTGGGCTTCAACTTTAGTGGCGAGGCCGAGTATCTGCTGTCGCCCAATGTGTCGGTGGGCGGCACGGTGGGTTTCGACAATGCACGTGATTTTGAGCAAACCCACGCACTGGGTTATCTCAAGTACTGGTTCCGGCCGCAAAGCGAAGCCAAGTTGCCACCCAGTGTGCTCAAACCGGATTGGGTGACAAGCCCAACACAGGAATAACCATGGGACGCATGCACAACACATTGCTCATTGCTGCGCTGCTCGCAGCGTTTACCTCGCCTGCGCTGGCGCAGCAGCAGCCGATTTATGACCGCGACGGTCAGGTCATCTACCAGCCTGCCGACCCGTATCAGGGCCGCACGCAGACGACACAGACTTACCCCACGCAAAGCTATCCGGCGCAGCCTACCTACCAAGGCCAGGGCCAAGTCGTTCAGCAGCAGCGCGCATATCCACAACAACCAAGCTACCAGCAAGCACCGCCGCGGGTTGAGAACAACCCGTTCCGTGGTGGTGGGCCTGCTGAGACATACGACTACGCCAAATACAGCACATTCCAGGAACTCGGCCGCCGTAATATGGCCGAGGGCGACATCGGCCAGGCCGAAGACCGCTTTGCCGAGGCGCTGCAAATCAACCCGTTCGACCCGGTGTCGCTGAACAATCTGGCTGTGGCCAAAGCCGAGCAGGGCGAGTACCACACCGCCAAGGAGTTGCTTGAACGCGCGCAGCGCCTTGACGAGGGCAACCAGACCATCATGGCCAACTTGTCACGCCTGCGTGGCTGGCTGAACACTTACGCCGGCAACGAACTCGGCCCGCGATCACGCGTGACTGTGCCGGTTGCACGCCAGGTTGGCAGTTTGCCGCCTGCGCCACCTGCACTGTGGAATCCCGCGGCTGAGCGCCAGCGCATCATTATTCCGTCGAACGAGCGTTACGAGCGCACATACACACCTAGCGCGGCGTACCAGACCTATACCCAGCCTGGGTCATCGATTCAAACTTACGAGTTGCCGAATCAGCGCTACCCAGCAAGCAGCCAGTAGGCCCTGTAGAACCTACATCTTGTAGCAGGCGCGGGCGCCGACGCTACAAGATTGTCGGATTCGGCGCGTCGCCGTAAACCTGCTTGGGGTCGAAAGACTTTTCGTCTTCCTCGAAGTTGAGCGTGACATTGTCACCGCTGCCGGTCGGTACCGAGCGGTAGAAGCACGAGCGATAGCCCACGTGGCACGAAGCATCGCCGGGGATTTCTACCCGCAGCCACACGGCGTCCTGGTCGTCGTCAATGCGCATCTCGCGCACGGTTTGCACCAGGCCGCTGGTTGCGCCTTTGTGCCACAGCACTTGCCGTGAGCGGCTCCAATAGTGGGCCTCACCGGTGGCAATGGTTTTTTGCAGCGCTTCGGCATTCATGTAGCCCAGCATCAACACTTCGCCCGATTTGTAATCGGTGGTGATGCAGGCAATCAGGCCGTGCTCGTCAAACTTGGGCGCCAGTTCAGTGCCTTCTTCAACTTGTTCGATGCTGACGCGTTGTGCGAATTCGCTCATGGTATTTGGGGATGATGCGGTGGCTTAGGCGGCGTTTCTGATCATCTGCATAAATTGCTGATGCAGACGATGGTCTTCCTTGAAGCGGCCGGTAAAGCGGCTGGTGATCGTGAACACGCCGGGCTTGCGGATGCCGCGGGTGGTCATGCACTGGTGCGCGGCATCAACCAATACCGCCACGCCAGCGGGCTGCAGGGTTTGCTCCAGCGCGTCGGCAATCTGCGCAGTCATGGTTTCCTGCGTTTGCAGGCGCTTGGCATAGAGTTCGACCACGCGTGCCAGCTTGCTGATGCCAACGACGCGGTTGGTGGGCAGATAAGCCAGATGCACCTTGCCGATGATCGGCACCATGTGGTGCTCACAGTGTGACTCCAGCCGGATGTCGCGCAGCATGACCATGTCGTCATAGCCCGAGACTTCCTCGAACGTGCGGCTGAGGATTTCGACTGGGTCTTCGGCGTAGCCGGCAAAAAACTCGCGATACGCGCGGGTCACACGGCCGGGAGTGTCCAGCAGGCCTTCGCGCTCTGGGTCGTCGCCGGCCCAGGCAATCAGCGTGCGCACGGCAGCTTCAGCTTCGGTGCGCGTCGGGCGCGTGATGTTGTCGCCAGCCGCGGCGTTGCCGTCGGTCAGCGTTTCGGTTTGTGCAGGGGCGTCCATGATGGGTCTCCGAGTTGCGGATGTAGTGCCATCGCCCCGCACGCAATTGCGAGACCGGGGTGGCGGGCCAGAAGCGGCCTGCGAATGCAATATTATGCCAGATCGGTGCGTTTCAAGCCTCCGGCACTGGCTAGTGCCTGCCTGGAAGGCGCCGCATCATGGCCCGCGGTAGAATCCGCGCCCCACACCAAACCCGCCGATGCCATGCGCCTGTATAACTCGCTGACGCGCAGCAAAACCGATTTTGTGCCGCAAGACCCCGAACACGTGACCATGTACGTTTGTGGGCCGACGGTATATAGCTTTGCGCATATCGGCAACGCCCGGCCCGCGGTGGTATTTGATGTGCTCGCGCGGCTATTGCGCCACGACTATCCCAAGCTGACCTACGCCCGCAACATCACCGACATTGACGACAAGATCAATGCAGCGGCGGCCAAGGCTGGCGTGGAAATTGGCGAAATCGCGCGGACCTACACCCAGGCCTATTACGACGACCTCGAGGCCTTGGGCGTACAGCCGCCGGATGTCACACCGCATGTGACCGAGCATGTCGATGACATCATCAGCATGATCGAGCAATTGATTGCCGCCGATCATGCCTATGCCGCCGAAGGCCACGTGCTGTTCAACGTACCCAGCTATCCGGATTACGGCAAGTTGTCCAACCGCGACCGTCGCGAAATGATTGCCGGCGCGCGCGTCGAGGTGGCGCCGTACAAGCAAGACCCGGCTGACTTCGTGTTGTGGAAACCCTCCAGCGACGACCAACCCGGCTGGGACAGCCCTTGGGGTCGTGGCCGGCCGGGTTGGCACATCGAATGCTCGGCCATGGCCAAGGCGCACCTGGGCGAAACCATCGACATCCATGGTGGCGGCTCGGACTTGCAGTTCCCGCACCACGAGAACGAGATCGCACAATCGACCTGTGCGCATGGCGGCGCCACTTACGCGCGCTACTGGCTGCACAACGGCTTGCTCAACCTCGATGGTCAGAAGATGGCCAAGTCAGTCGGCAATGTATTGCGCATCCGCGATGTGTTGCAGCAAGTGCCAGGCGAGGTTGCGCGTTATGTGCTGTTGTCGGCGCATTATCGTCAGCCTTTGGATTGGTCGGACGAGGTGCTCACGCAAGCACGCACAACGCTAGACCGCATTTATCGTGCGCTGGAACAACTCAAGGATGTTGAGGCAGCGCAAGCTGGCGCACCTGATGCGGTGTTGCAATCCTTGCGCGACGACCTGAACACGCCGCAGGTGTTTGCCGAAGTCTCGGAACTGGTACGCGCAGCCAATAAAGCAGGCAGTGATGCCGAGCGCGCAGCGGTGAAGGGCAGCATTTTGGCGACTGGCGCGCTGCTGGGCCTGTTTCAGGCCGATCCGGCAGGCTGGTTCGCTGGTGAAACCGGCGACGACGAGGCCACAGAAATCGACGCCTTGGTTGCGCAGCGCCAACAGGCGCGGGCAGACAAAGACTTTGCCGCCGCGGATCGCATCCGCGACGAACTGGCCGCACGCAACATCATCATTGAAGATGCGGCGGGCGGCGTGCGTTGGCGCCGCGGCTAAGCCGGACAGCTAGGCATTGTCGGGCTTGTAGAACGCGGCCAGTATCAGGCCCGCAATCAGCCAGAAGATCACCGCATAAACCGACATGATGATGGCCCAGTCCAACGGGATGGGCCACCAGACGGTGCCGCCGATGTCCGAAAATACCGACGAGGTCACACCGATCAAAGTTACGAAACCTACCCGCGACGCGTAGCCACCCAAAGCTGGCAGGGCTATGCCCAGCAGCACCGCGGCCAGCGCAATGCTGGCCCAGCCGTGCACAAAACCGGCGGCAAAGGTGCTGCCGGCCATAGGCTCGGCGCCTTCGCGTTGGAAAAAGATCATCGCAATCGGGCCGGCGCGGTGCAGTTTCTGGAAGTCTTCGCTGCCGGGGTCACCGCTGGGCAAGTAGTAAACGCCGGTCTCGTTCAGTGTCAGCTTGAGTTCAGCGCCAAGTAGCGTGTCACTCTTGGCTTGGCCGATGGTGTTGTTGGGCAACGGGCTCATCCAGAACACCGCGCCCCAAACAAAACCCGCAACGGCTGCAATGAGCGTGCCCAGAATAAAACGTTTCATGTTGTCTCCCCGCTTCGATAAGCTTCGAATTATTGTGCGCCGAGTGTAGCCGAGCGCGGGCCAGTCGGGGAATGATGGGTAGCCGGCCTACATCGCCCGCCGCTCGGCCTGAATGCGGTTGAGGTTGCGGTACACGCGCGCGGCGATGCGTGGATAGCGCCGCTGAATCACATCCAGGTCTTTTGGCGTAAAGCGCAACAGGCGGGTCGCGGTCTTGGCGTCAACATCGGCCGTGCGCGCAAGCCCAAACAGGCCAACTTCGCCAATGGTCGCGCCGCGAGTCAGCGTAGCGATATCGGTGCGCTGCCCTTGCTTGGTGCTCGACACTTGCAGGGTGCCATCGACCACGACATACACGTCATCGCCGGCGTCGCCCTCGCGCAGCACGCGCGCGCCTGCAGGCACGGTGTGCAAATCCGACAACAGCGCAAAGATGCGTGCCTGGCGGGTGGTGAGCTTGTTGAGTAGCGGGATGCTGTCTTGCGGGGCCTTGCCCAAGTCCAGGCGCAGCACGTCCCACAAGGTAACGATGCCGGCCCGCGCGCCCAGTGCGGGTGTCAGCACCAAATCGCTCACCCACGCCAACGCCAAGGTCAGCGCAGCCAGCATGCCGAACCGTGCTTGCTCGGCCAGCGCGCTGCCTGACAGCGTCAAAAAGCCCAGGCACAGCGCCACGGTCGTTAATGTAATTGGCCGGATGACCGCCTTGATGGCGGCCTGCGCGGCATGTTGCTCATCGGCGGCGGCGCGGGCGATGTGATTGAAGCGCAGCAAGTAGTGCAGCGTGTCATCGACGGCAATGCCAAGCACGATGCAAGCGACCAGGCTGGTAGTCGGCCCGAGCGGAATGCCAGCCAAACCAAGCAGCCCAAAGTAAAATGCCACGGGCAGCAAATTCGGCAGTAGCGTCAGGGCGCCCACGCGCACCGAGGTAAACACGACGCACAAGACGACAAAGATGGCCAGCAGGGCGATCGCCAGCGACACGCCCTGACCCTGGGCCAGCCGGCTGATGGTTTGCGCCAACTCGACACTGCCGCCGACGGTGTCGGCTTGCAGCGAGCCCGGCAAGCGGGCTGTCAGCGCGTCGATCTCGTCCAGCAGGCGCGTCAGCGCCGCGGTGTCGGTCAGTGTGGTTGTCAGCACCAAAAGCGCACGCTGAAATTGCGGATCGACCTGGTCGTAGATTTCGCCCGGTGCGGCGAACACGATCAACTGCTTGAGTGTCGTCGCGCTGGGCAGTTTGGCGTCGTTGCCCCGCAGGCTTTGGTTGATCACCCGAGCTGTATCCAGATAACTGCTGGCGGTGCCGATGCCGGGCAGTTCAATCAGATCGGCCTGCAACTGGCTGATGGCATCGATGTGCGCACGCTGTAGCAATGCGTCGGCGGTATAGCCATCAATCAGGATGCCGAAGCGGTTGGCGCCGGCAAAGCGGCTATTGAGGGCGGTGAAATCGTCGCGCAGCGGGCTGGTGTCCGGCAGGCCAGCGAGGATGTCGGTGCCGGTGTGAACGCGGCCGGTGGCTGCCAGCATGGCGGCAAGTACGACCAATGACGTTGCGATGATCAGCGTGCGAAATTTCACCACTAGCTGGCCTAGCCAGCCACCCAGGTTTTGCAGCCGGCGCTCCAATGGCGCCGGCAAGCCGCGGCGCGGCCCCGCCAGCGTTAACAAGCCAGGTAGTAGCAGCAAGGTGGCACCGACCGCGCAAACCACGCCAATGGCCGAACTGATAGCAAATTGTTGGACGGCGGGTAGGGGGTTGCTAAGCAGCGCCAGCAAGCCGATGACCGTGGTCAGCGTCGTCAGGCGGAACGCCTGGCTTTGTTCAGCCAGCGCAGCCGCGGCATTGCCATAATCAATATGCGCCGACAAATAGTGCATGGCATACGCCAGCCCCAGCGTCTATCTCTCATACACATCTTCAAGCCCACGAGACGTA
>JAAFAL010000036.1 GCA_018222345.1 bacterium | reverse complement strand
GTGCTATAGCGGGCCGTGTCGAGATATTCGATGCGGCGATGCTTATCGCTGGTACTGCGCACAAGTTCCAACGCGCTCATGACGCTGTGCAGCGGGGCACGGATGTCGTGCGTGAGCGTTTGCACAAATTCGTTCTTGCGCAGGTTGTCCAGCTCCAGGCGCTCTGCGCGCTGCCGCTGGCCCTCGGCTTGCCGGCGCATGGCCACAAAGCGCTGGCCCAGCGCGAGCGACAGCAACACCATTTCGATGGTGCCGGCCACCGTGGGTACCATGTTGCCCCAGTATGGGCGTTGCTCCAGGCTCAGACCGTGATAGACCGCGAGCAGGTAGGCCGACGCGAGAATGCCCCAGCCCAGCAAAAACACGCCGGCCGCCTCGAACCCGCGCACGCGCTGGACGATGGCGACAACAAGAATCAGCACCAGCGAGACGATATAAGTCAGCCCGTATAGCGCACCCACATGCAAGGATTGCTGCGGGAATATCAGGCTCAGTAGCAGGTAACCGTAATTCAGCGCGGCCATCAGTAGCAGTGCCGCAACCCACGGCCGCGGCAGTTTGGCCTGCTGGCCGCTGCGCATGAACACCGTGGTAAACAGCAACATGGTGCCAACGCTTAGCGCCGAATAGCGGTACGTGGAGCTGTGCACATCACCATCGCCGTGGCCCAGTAACCAGGTCATCACCCCGCACACGACCATCATGAACAGCAGGTGGGTAACACCGTAGGCGCAATACATCGCATACAAGGCGCTGCGTAGCTGCAAGGCAATCAACAGGTTGTACAGCACCAGCCCTGCGGTACCGCCAATGCACAGCAAGGCGACCACCGTGAGCAGCACCGACAACGAACGCGCCTGAGCTTCGCTGTGCAGGCGCAAGTACGGCGGGTGCATGACCTCTGCCTTGATGCGTACCAGCAACCGAGTATCGGTGGCTGGCGGCAGCGTCACGCGAGCATGACGGATCAAATCCATGCCAAACAGGCCGTCGCCGACTTGCGAAACCGGCACCTGTTGCAAGCCGGGGCCTGCGTACAGGTCGATGCGGGTAAACAAGTGGTTGGTGGTGGTCAATACCCACTCGGCCGCACCGCTAGTGTTGCGGACGTTAATCAAAATCCAGTAGGCCGATTGATTGGTGCCGTAATTCGTGTAGCCGAGCGTCTCTGGGGCAAGGTCTCGGGCTTGCTCGATGGCCGCTAAAGCCTCGGCAGGCTGCAGCCCGTCGCGGTCGATTAGATAGTCGGCGCGATGCGAGATTTTGACCGCCTGATCAGACGACTGCAGCACGACTGTTGCAGCCGGCTGCGCGCCGCAAACAGCGCTGCATAGGCCAAGCGCCAAGCTTGCAATGCAGCGCGATGCGGTCAACTAACCGCCCGCTTGAATCACATCAGCGTTTTGCCCGCGGTGCCGGATCAAATGATCCAGCAACACCAGTGCAAGCATCGCCTCGCAGATTGGCGTGGCGCGGATGCCCACGCAAGGGTCGTGACGACCCGTCGTGCGCATCTCGGTGGCAGCGCCGTCGCGGGTGATGGTTTTGCCGGGGATGATGATGCTGCTGGTGGGCTTGAAGGCCGTGCGGCAAGTAATGGTTTGCCCGGTGCTGATGCCGCCCGAAATGCCGCCGGAGTGATTGGCCAAGAAGCCATCGGGCGACAACTCATCGCGGTGGGTGCTGCCGCGGGCATCCACGCAATCGAAGCCATCGCCAATGCCCACACCTTTGGCGGCGTTGATGCTCATCATGGCGTGGGCCAAGTCGGCGTCCAGGCGGTCGAACACAGGCTCGCCCAGGCCAGCCGGCACACCTGTGGCCTCGACATACACCTCAGCACCGACCGAGTCGCCATCGCGGCGGAGCTGAATCATGAATGCGTCCAGCGCGTCGTTTTGATCGGGGTCGGCGCTGAAAAACGGGTTGCTTGGCACAGCGTCCCAGTCTTTGATCGCCAGCTTGTGCGGGCCGATCTGAGTCATGCAGCCGCGCACGGTCACGCCCAAGCGCTCGGCTAGATATTTTTTCCCAATGGCACCTGCTGCCACCCGCACAGCGGTTTCGCGGGCGCTGGAGCGGCCGCCGCCACGGTAGTCACGGAAGCCGTATTTCTGGTCGTAGCTGTAGTCGGCGTGGTTGGGCCGATAGACATCCTTGATCTTGTCGTAGTCGCGCGAGCGCTGGTCCTGGTTGCGAATCAGCAGGCCGATGGGCGTGCCGGTGGTCTTGCCTTCGAACACGCCGGAGAGGATTTCGACAGTGTCGGGCTCTTTGCGCTGGGTCACATGGCGGCTGGTGCCGGGCTTGCGGCGGTCGAGATCGGCCTGGATGTCGGCCTCGGTCAGCTCCAGGCCGGGCGGGCAGCCGTCAACCACGCAGCCAATAGCCGGGCCGTGTGATTCGCCAAAGCTGGTGACGCAGAAATTGCGGCCGAAGGTGTTGCCGGACATTTGGATTTCTCAAAATAGCTGTCATCGCGAGCGCCATAGGCGCGTGGCGATCTCGATGGGCGGCGCCCACGTGACGAGATTGCCGCGGCGCTCCGCGCCTCGCAATGACAGGTGCAGGGGCTGGCTGGGCGCTAGTGTATTACTTGGGCAAATCCTGCGCGCGCACAACAAACACGCCTTCGCCGCCGCGTTGCAGCTCGACCCAGACCAGCGGCACCGACGGAAAGGCTGCGTCCAAGGCCTGCCACCAAGCACCGACCTCGCCAATCAACACGCCGTCGGCGTTCAAAAACTTGCGCGCCTGCTCGATGATCTGCCGCGGGTGGTCCAAGCCATCGGCGCCCGACTCCAAGGCCATGCGCGGCTCATGTGCGAATTCTTCCGGCAGCGCTTCCACGTCGTCGTGTGGCACGTACGGCGGGTTGGTCAGGATCAGGTCAAACGATTGCCCCGCCAAGGCCGAGAATAAATCGGACTCAACCGTGGTGACGCGGTCACCCAGGCCATGCTGCTCGATATTGATCTGCGCGACGGCCAGCGCATCGGCAGACAGGTCGGCCAATACCACTTGCGCGTCCGGGAATACGCTGGCGGCGGCAATGCCAATGCAGCCACTGCCGCAACACAGGTCGAGAATGCGCAGCGGTGGATTGACTAGCCAAGGCGCACAGCCCTGCTCGATCAGTTCGGCGATGGGTGAGCGCGGGATGATGACGCGCTGATCCACATAAAACGGCAGGCTAGCAAACCAGGCTTCGTTGGTAATGTACGCCGCCGGCAAGCGGGTATCGCGGCGCAGCAACAAGCGCTCGGCGAGCAGTTCGCGCTCGGCGGGCAGCAATGCAGCTTGCAGATAGACGGGCGGGCAATCGTGCGGCAGCGCCAAAGCGTCGCGCACCAGGTAGTAGGCCTCGTCCAGCGTGTTGTCGAAGCCATGCCCGCAATGCACGCCGGCCTGTGCCAGGGCTGTAGCGCCCCAGCGCACAAAATCTGCTGCGCTGTGCAGGTGCCGGATCACGCGATCCAACTCGTCGGGATGCTCAGTCGCCATGCTGCTCTTACAATAGGAGATGCGGGCGAAGTCTAGCCCGTGTTGACTCACCCCACTGGAAGATTCCCATGCAGCGCTGGCTAATGCCCCTTTTTGTTGTTGCCGCCCTGGTTGCCGGTTTGGCCGCCGGGCTGTGGATGAACCGCGCGCCACAAGTCGATGACAGTGTCATCACGGTGCTGCAAACCCCGCGCCCACTGCGCAATTTTGAACTGACTGCGGAGGACGGCACGCCGCTGCGCAACGCCAACCTGCAGGGGCAGTGGACACTGGTGTTCGCCGGTTTCAAGAACTGCCCAGACATCTGCCCCGACACGCTGGCCCGGATGGCGGCGTTGCGCGCCAAGTCGGACGCTATCGCCGAGCAGGTCGAACTGTTGTTCGTCAGCGTTGACCCGCAGCGTGACACGCCCGCGCAGTTGGACGCCTACACCGATCACTTCGACCCCGCGATTACCGGCGCCACCGGCGAAAAGCCGCAGATCGACCAGTTGATGGCCGACCTTGGCCTCGCCTATTTGCTGGTGCCGCTGGGCGACAACGCCGCCGATGCTTACACCGTGGATCATTCGGCCGCACTGGTGTTGCTGGACCCGCAAGCCCGCGTGGCAGCTTATCTGTCGCCCCCGCACGATGTTGACGCCATGGCCGATGCACTGCGCACGGTGACTGGGGCATGAACAGCGGCAAACCGAGCATCGGCGACAGGCTGTTCGCACTGGTACAGCTTTGCCTGCCCACGCAGGCGCTGTCGCTATTGGCATACAAGATCACGCGGTCACAACGGCCGTGGCTCAAATCGCGGCTGATCGCGGCGTTCATGCGCAAGTTTGGCGTCACGCTGGACCAAGCCTGCGTCAAAGACGCCGACGAGTTTCTCAGCTTCAACCATTTTTTTACCCGCGCGCTTGCGCCGGGGGCGCGGCCGCTCGACACCACACCGGGCGCAGTGCTGTCGCCAGTTGATGGTGCCATCAGCGAGCTGGGCAACATCACCCAGGGCGAAATCTTCCAGGCCAAAGGCAAAACTTACAGCGCCGCGCGTTTGTTAGGTGACGCCGAGGCGGCCGAGCCATTCCTGGGCGGCCAGTTCTGCACCATTTATCTGTCGCCCCGCGACTACCACCGCATCCATATGCCGCTGGACGGCACGCTAGAACATGTCGGCTACGTGCCCGGGCGCTTGTTTTCGGTCAACCCCGCCACAGTGCGCGCCATGCCGCGGCTGTTCGCGCGAAACGAGCGCATGGCACTGCATTTTTCCACCGCCGTCGGGCCGTTTGCGCTGGTGATGGTGGGCGCCACCCTGGTCGGCGGCATGGAAACGATCTGGACCGGGCCAGTCACGCCGCCGCATGGCCAACGTGCGCATGCGCCAGCACTGACCGGCAAGCGCCAGATCGCAGCGGGTGACGAACTCGGCCGCTTCAACATGGGCTCTACCGTCATCCTGTTGGCCGGCCCCGGGGCGCTGCGATGGGCCGATGGCATGCAGGCTGAGGCGACATTACGTATGGGCCAACTTCTCGCGCAGCGACCGGCGTCATAGCCGCAACCGCGCATCGGCCAACATCACCCCTCGGGAAGTCCCTATAAGGAAAACATTCCCAATGCGTTAAGATTCCCACAGACAAACGTTGTTTGTGGCGGCAAGCATTGGCTGCATTGGGCTACCGGGCTGCCACGCATTGGGAACGATTGCACGCATGGACGCACGAAAACACCTAGAAAACGCGATTCGGCAATTGTTGCGGCCTTTGGTGCGCATCCTGCTGCGTCAGGGCTTGTCGTTCAACGAATTTGCCGAGCTCGCCAAGCGCGAATTCATGGAAATTGCCTGGGACGAATTCACTCCCGAAGGCTCGCGACCATCCGACTCGCGCGTGGCGATCATGACCGGCCTGACCCGCAAAGAGGTCAAGCGCTTGCGTGAGATGCGCAACGAGGCCGATAGCGACGAGCATCAGGCCCAATACAAGAATCGCGCCTCGCGCGTGCTGTCGGGCTGGTACCGCGATCCCGAATTTTGCGGCGACGATGGCGCGCCGCGCACCCTGCCCATGGATGGCGACGACAACAGCTTCGCGCAACTGGTCAAACGCTATAGCGGCGATATGCCACCGCGTGCGATGCTCGACGAGCTCAAGCGCGTTGGTGCAGTGACCGCGTTGGACGATGGGCAGATTCAGGTCAACAGTCGCTCGTATGTGCCGAGCGCCGATGACCCAGAAGTGATCCGCCTGTTCGGTGATTCGGTCAGCGACCTGATCAACACCTGGTCGCACAATCTCGAAGCACAAAACGGCGACAAATGGCTGCAGCGCCATGTGCGTAGCCCGCGCGTGTCGAAACGCGCCATTCCGTTATTCAAACGCCTGGCACGCGACAACGGCCAGCAGTTCCTCGAGACGCTGGAAGACTGGCTGCTTTCGCACGAACCCGCGCGCAGTAGCGACGCCCGTGACGACAAGACCGAAGTTGGCGTCGGCATCTATTTCTTCGACCGCAGCGAAGTCCGCCGTGGAGACCAGCAATGAATTGCTTAACTAACACCACCATAAAAACCGCACTCGCCAGCCTAGGCGCCAGCGCCCTGGCTGCCTGCGGTGGCGTGCTGCAATTGGCCGAAATCGAAGGCAGTGGCTATTCCGACGGCACCGCCAGTGGCTACGGCAGCGTTTATGTCAACGGCACGCGCTTCACCACAAACACTGCGGCCATCAGCGTCGATGGCGCGCCTGCCAGCGAGGCGGATCTGGAAATCGGCATGCAACTGCAGGTCGATGGCGATGTGCTTGCGGGTGTGGCGCAGCAAATCCGCTACGACCGCGATTTGCGCGGCCCGGTCGATGCCATCGACCGCCCCAACCCGCTGAGCAGCAACGCAACGCTGACCGTGCTGGGGCAGTCGGTCATGGTCGATAGCCGCACGCGTTATGTCGGCACCGACCTGGGCAGCCTCGACACCGACAACAGCATTGATGTGTCGGGCTTGCGCGCCGCCGACGGCAGCTTGCGAGCAACGTTGGTGCAGTTGCGCAGCAGCCTTTATACCGCCGGCGCCGAGCGCGTCGATGTCGAGGGCGTCGTTACAGCCGTCAGCGGCAACCTGGCAAGTTTGGGCAGCCTACAAATTGACTTGGCCGGCACGGCGCTGGCAGGGCAAGCGACGACGGGAGATCGCATCGAAGCCTTTGGCCAGCAAGCCAATCGCGGCGGCGTGTTGGTTGCCGACCAAGCGCAGTTCGCGCCTAGCGAGCGCAATGCCGCCGGGCCGCAAGTGCAGTTGGATGGCTTGGTCGGCACAGTGGCTGGTGACACATTGAGCATAGCTGGCTTGCAGGTGGATACCAGCGGTGCGAGCCGTGGCGACACCAGTGGTTTGCCGATCACAGCAGGTTCCCGCGTCATCATCGCTGGCACCGAAACTGGCGCGACTTCAGTAAGCGCCAGCCGCTTGACGCTGCTGCCACCGGCGGACATTCATCTGACCGGTTCGGTGGGCAGCATCAGCACGGTCAGCCAGCAAATTAGCGTGCTGGGGCAAACCATCGAGCTGTTGCCGCATACGCAGTTCATCGACGATAGCAACGCCAACCTGCGCCGCTTCCGCACGGCCGACCTGAACGTTGGCGACACGGTTGAGCTGCTCGCCTATCAGACCGCTGACAACACGCTCGCCGCAGCCCGTCTGCGCCGCATTGACCCCGTCGGTAGCATTACTTTGGCGGGCGAGGCCAGCGATATTGATGCAGCCAACGAGCGCTTGCGCCTGGCTGGCGTGCTAATCAGCACCCGCCCGACGACCGTGTTTACTGACGCCGACGGCAACCTTGAAACGGGCAACCAGTTCTTCGCCAACATCGACAACGGCAGCCTGGTGGAAGCAGTTGGTAGCGGCGATGGATTAGGCGGTTTGAGAGCTGACCGCCTGACGCGCCCTTAGGAGGGCGCGTCGCTGAACGGTCGCACCGCAGCCAGACTATCGGCGCCCCAAGCCTGCATCAGCAAGCGGTCAACCCCCAGTGCGACGCCCGCGCATGGCGGCAAGCCCGCGCGTAGTGCGGCTAGCAACAGTTCATCGACTGGAATACTCGGCAGGCCCAGCGCCTCGCGTCGGGCATTGTCCTCGTCAAAGCGCTGCGCCTGCTCGGCCGCATCGGCCAATTCAACCCAACCGTTAGCCAACTCGACTCCGTCCCAGAACAGTTCAAAACGCGTGCTGCGGCCGGGCTTGTTCGGGTCTAGCGTGGCCATCACAGCCTGGTCGGCCGGATAAGCCACGACGAAACACAAGCCGGGCAATTGTGCCTGCACACAGCATGAAAACAGCCAATCAATCAGCTCGGCACGCGCCCAACTGGCCGCATTGTTGAGCCCGTGTTGTTCCGCGCATTGCCTGAGTTCGACCGTGCCAACATCGTGCGCAACGCCGCAGTACCTCAGGAAGCAGTCGCCATAATCGAGCGCTGTCGCGGCCGGTGCATGGCTGGCAAGCTGCCGGACGAGCGCCTCGACTTCCCGCATCAGCGCGTCAACCCTAAAGCCGGGCCGGTACCACTCCAGCAAAGTAAATTCGCTGCGATGCAGCCGCCCCGACGGATCGTCGCGAAACGCCGGGCCCAACTGATAGATCGGCCCAGAGCCGGCCGCCAGGCAACGCTTCATGGCCGACTCGGGTGAGGTTTGCAGCGCCCAGGTGCCATCCGGTGCGTGGGTCGTCAGGTTGCCTAGATGTGGGTCGGTGACGCCATACGGCGCCAGCACTGGCGTATCGACCTCAAGCACGCCGCCGTCTGCAAAGAACCGCCGAATGTCGGCCAATGCAGCACCGCGCCGCCGCAGGCCGTTGGCATCAAGCTTAGGGCGCCAATCTGGCTGCATTACTCCTTGACGCGCGCAGCGTATTCGCCGGTGCGTGTGTCGATGCGTAGCAATTCGCCCTCTTCGATGAACAGCGGCACGCGCACCACCGCACCCGTTTCCAGCGTGGCCGGCTTGCCGCCACCGCTACTGGTGTCGCCGCGTACGCCGGGGTCGGTTTCGGTCACCGTCAGTTCGACAAAGTTGGGAGGCTCGATGGACAAGGGCGAGCCGTTCCATAGCATCACCTTGCACATGTCCTGGTCTTTCAGCCATAACTTGGCGTCGCCTACAGCGACCTCGTCCGCCTGATACTGCTCAAAGCTGTTGGGCTCCATGAAGTGCCAGAACTCACCGTCGAAGTACAGGTATTGCACGTCGAGTTCCATGACGTCGGCAGCCTCGACCGTGTCGCCAGACTTGAAGGTCTTCTCGACCACCTTGCCGTTTTTCAGGTTGCGCACCTTGACGCGACTGAAGGCCTGGCCTTTGCCGGGTTTGACGAACTCGTTCTCGACAATTGAGTAGGGGTCGCCATCGAGCAGGATTTTCAAACCGCCCTTGAATTCATTAGTCGAAAAAGTAGCCATGCGTACCTGTGTTGCGAAAGTGGGCAAATGGAAATGATCTGCGGCAGTACAATGCCGCGACCATGAGCGCCATGATACCGCGAACACTGCCCGGCGATGCCCACGCGCAAGCACCGCAACAAGTGCCACGCACGGGCGTAATCCGCAGCCTGGACGCGCTGTTGCGGCAAGCCCGCGCGCGCGGCGCGGACGACGCCGAACTGCGCAGCAATTGCGACGACGCGCCAGATTTTCCGCTACGCGTGCCGCTGGCCTTGCTCGATCAGATCGAAAACTGGACAGCCGACGACCCGGTGCTGCGCCAAGTGCTGCCTTCGCCGCGCGAACACGACGCCGTGCCGGGCTATACCACCGATCCAGTTGGTGAAGCGCAACACCAGGATGGCGCTCTGCTGCGCAAGTACACCGGCCGTGCGTTGCTGGTGACCACACAAGCCTGCGATGTGCATTGCCGCTATTGCTTTCGCCGCAGTTTCGACTACGGCAACGCGCAGGAAGCTGGCAACTACGACGCCGCTTTTGCGAGCATTGCCGCCGACCCCAGCATCCACGAGTTGATCCTCTCGGGCGGCGACCCGCTAACACTGTCGCTGCGGCGCTTGCGCAACATTGTCGAGGCCGCCGAGGCCATTGCCCATTTGGAAACGCTGCGCATCCACACGCGCTCAGCCATCGTCAATCCAGCGCGTGTGACCGAAGGCCTGGCAAGCCTGCTGGCAAACACCCGGCTGCAGGTGATTTGCGTTGTGCACGCCAATACCGCGCAAGAGCTTGGGCCGGCGGCACAAGCCAGCCTGCAAAAGCTGCGTGCAAGCAATGCCATGCTGCTCAACCAAGCCGTGTTGTTGGCTGGCGTCAACGACACTGCGGAGGCGCAAATTGCATTGAGCAAACAGCTGTTAGCCTGCGGCGTCCTGCCGTATTATTTGCACCAACTCGATCCCGTGGCCGGCGCGGCGCATTTCGAAGTGCCGGATGCGCGGGGACGGGTTATGCTCGAATCTGTTCGGGCAAGCCTGCCGGGCTATCTCGTGCCGAAGCTAGTGCGGGAACTGCCTGGCGCTAGCGCCAAAACTCCACTGTGAACGGCAAACTATTTTGACTATCGAGGAAGCTCTCAAAACCGTGAGTGACAGCGAACGAAAGCTGATTGCTGTCATCACAGGCTCGCAGGATTTAGCGCACAAAATCCAAAGTGAGCTGCGCAACGTCGGCGTTGTTGCTCGCACCGATCGTTTGGCGTCAGTCGGTGATTTCGAACAGTCGCTGCCAAACAACAACTATGACTTGGTGCTTGTGGATGAGGCAGCCGCTGCCGACGCCCCACAAATGGCCATCCATTGCGCGGAGGATTACGACCCCGATCTGCCCGTGGTCGTCATGGGCAAGGATGTGTCGTTACTCAAGAGCATGGGCGCGATTGATATCGGCGGCAGCGACTTCGTGTCGTATCGAGAAATGCGTCATATGTGCTTGATTTGCCAAAGAGAACTTGATGTTTACGATGACAGGCGCCGGCTACAGGCCTTATTCAAGCACAGCCAGCAATTGGAAGATCAAGCTCACGCCCTACTGCGTGCTACTGGCGAACCGTTCGCCTATGTTCAAGAAGGCATTGTCACAGAGCTGAACGACGCCTTTGCTGAAGTGCTGGGGTTTGAAGACGAAAACGCGCTCGTCGGAACCCCATTGCTAGATCACGCCGTTAGCGCCGACCAGGCAGTATTGAAGGGCTTGATCAAGAAAGCCGGCAAGTCCGACAACAGCAAAGTGGATGCCGAGGTCCGGTTTTCACGCGCGGACGGCAGCCAGACTGCACCGCTGAAACTCAACTTGTCGGCGACAACACACGACAATGAGCCGGCCATACGCTGCTCGATAACACGCACCGACGGCAGCGCCACTGGCGGACAGGTCGGCAGCCGCGCTGCACTGTTCGAGGCCTTGGGCCGGCTCGACGGTGGCGACGACGATTTCGCATCCGGTGTGGTGTTCGTCACGCTGGATGAGTTCGATTCGCTGGAGGAGCGGCTCGGCTTGCTCGACTCCGAGGAGGTCGTCGATGGCGTGCTGTCCATCATTGGACCAGCCCAAGCCCCAGGCGACCGCGTTTTCCGCTTTTCGAGCAGCGAGCTGGCTTTGGTCGTCCGCCGCAGCTCGGCCGATGCACTGCGAGGCTTTGCCGAGCAATTGCAGCAAGCCGTGGCCGAAGCCACGATTACCACCAGCAACCACGAAACCGGCGTTACCGTAACGGCAGTCGCCTACCCCATGGGGGCGCAGGAAAACCTCGACGCAACCCTGCGCAACATCCGCAGCGAAGCGCGTAAAGCCTCATCGGGCGGCGGCAACAAAGCCTTGTTTATCGGCCCGACCGCAGAGGCAAGCGAACGCAAGCACGCGGCCGAGCGGCAAGCGAACAAAATCAAGGACGCACTCAAAGACGACATGTTGCGCTTGGTCTATCAGCCCATCGCAAGTTTCGAGGGTGTCCCGGGCCAAGTCTATGACACGCACGTACGTATGTTTGATGCCAACGGCAACGAATATGCTGCGACGGAATTCTTGCCCGTTGCAGTTCAGTTTGACCTGATGACCGCCATAGATTGCTGGGTTGTGCGTGCAGCGGTAAAAAACTTGGCGGACAACGCTGGCTCCGACGCCAAGACCACAATTTTTGTGCGCATGTCTAACGACACCTTGGCGCAACCGTCAGCGTTCATCACCGCAATGAATAAGGCGCGTGAAGAATTCGACATTGGCGACGGCGAAATTATTTTCGAAATTAGCGAATTTTTGCTCCGCGACAATCGCAAAAAGGCAGATGCGCTGGCCAAAGCGATGAAGGATGCCGGAATCGGCTTGGCCATCGACCGTTTCGGCGCCAATTCCAATTCCTTGCAGATGCTCGACTTTTACCAGCCACGCTTCGTTAAGCTCGACCGCTCGTTTACTGCCGCGCTAACAGCGAACGCCCAAGGTGACACGCAAGCGCGCTTCAATGAAATCATCGAGGTTGCCCACGAGCGCGGGGTTAAAACCGTCGCCGAGCACGTCGAAGACGCCGTGGCCATGGCCAAGTTGTGGCAGCTAGGCATCAACTATGTACAAGGCAACCATGTGCAGGAACCCGAGGTGATTCTGGCCGAAGCCGTCGCCTGATTCCGGCAACGGCCAGCCCGACCGTTAGCGTCCCTGCTGCAGTGCAGCGATGCGCTGCTCCAGTGGCGGGTGGGTCGTGAACAGCTTGCGCACACCGCTTGCCACACTCATGTTGATGCCGAAAGCCGCCATTTGCTCAGGCATTTGAGCTGGCTGCGCGCCCTGCAAACGTTGCAAGGCGGCAATCATCTTGCCCCGCCCAGCCAGTTGCGCGCCGCCAGCATCGGCGCGGAATTCACGCTGACGCGAGAACCAGCAGACGATGGCGCTGGCCAGGAAGCCAAACATCACCTGAAACACCAGCACCGAAATAAAGTAGCCCACGCCATGGCCACGGTCGCTTTTGAATACCACGCGGTCAACAAAATGGCCGGCGATGCGCGACAGGAAAATCACGAAGGTGTTAACCACGCCCTGCACTAGTGACAGCGTCACCATGTCGCCATTGGCCACGTGGCTGACCTCGTGGCCGAGCACAGCTTCCACCTCATCCTGCGTCATGTTTTGCAGCAAGCCTTCGGAGACCGCCACCAGCGCCGCATTTTTGCGCATGCCTGTGGCGAAAGCGTTGGGTGCCGGCGACGGGAAGATGCCCACTTCCGGCATGTCGATGCCCGCCTGCCGCGCCTGGCGCTGCACGGTCTGGATCAACCACGCCTCGCGTGAGTTTTTCGGTTGTTCGATCAGTTGCACGCCCATCGAGCGCTTGGCCATCCACTTGGACATGGCCAGCGAGATGAAACTGCCTGCAAAGCCGATCACCGCCGACAGGATCAACAGCGAGCCGTAATCCAACTGCCCCTGCTGGTTGTAACCGCTGGTGTTGACGCCGAAAAACGCGCTGAGCGCGAACAACACCACAGAAATCACCGCCAGCACGGCGATGTTGGTCATCACGAACAAGAAAATGCGCTTCATGGCTGCTCCGAAAACAGGTGGTGGGCGGCTGCCCGAAATCTACCCTTAGATTTGGGCACCAGCAAAAGATTCAAGCCGGCTCGGCAACGATCACACTGCGGAAACCGCGCGGCAAAAAAGTGCCGCGGCTGGCGCGTTTGCCCACGTAGGCATCGTGCAAGTCAGCCGGCTTGAGCACGATATGCCGCGCACCCGACACCAATTTGAGCGATTGCTCGGCATCGATGGCACACCAGGCCACAATGCGGTCTTCGCCTTTCAGCGCAATCAACTTGTTGCCCTTGCCGCGCGACAATTCAGGCAACTCGCTGAGCGGGAATGCCAGCAAGCGGCCTTCGGCCGACACCACGCACACCAAACCACCGTCGCTGCCACCAACAGGAGCCATGGGCAGCACAGCCGAACTCTTGGGCACCGTCAACACCGCCTTGCCGGCCTTGTTGCGGCTTTCTAGCTCGGACAACTGGGTGACAAAGCCATACCCGGCTGCGCTGCCGACCAATATGCGCTGTGCGGGGTCGCCCAGCGACAGGCCGACAAAGCTGGCGCCGGCTGGCGGGTTGACCCGCCCTGACAACGGTTCGCCCTGCCCCCGCGCACTGGGCAGTTTGTGCGCCGGCAATTGGTAGCCGCGCCCCGTGGAGTCGAGCAAGATCAAGGTCTGATTGGTTTTGCCGGGCACGGCGGCCAGGAAACTGTCACCGGCTTTGTAGTTCAGGCTTTCGGCATCAACATTGTGGCCCTTGGCAGCGCGTATCCAGCCCAGTTTGGACAGCACCACAGTAATCGGCTCGGCAGGCACCAAGTCGGTCTCGGATAACGCCTGTGCAACCTCGCGCTCGACCAAGGGGCTGCGACGGTCGTCGCCGTATTTTTCAGCGTCGGCTTTGAGCTCATCGGTGATCAGCGCGGTGAGTTTGTCGTCGCTGCCCAGCGTGTCTTCCAGCGTCTTGCGCTCGGCTTCCAGCTCGGCCTGCTCACCGCGGATTTTCATCTCCTCCAGCTTCATCAAATGGCGCAGGCGCAGGTTCAGGATGGCGTCGGCCTGAATCTCGCTGATCTTGAACTGCGCCATCATCACCGCTTTGGGATCGTCCTCGGTGCGGATGATGCGAATGACCTCGTCAATGTTCAGGTAGGCGATCAGCAGGCCGTCGAGGATGTGCAAGCGATCCATCACCTGCTGCAGGCGATGCTGCAGCCGGCGTGTGACGGTCTGGCGGCGGAAATCCAGCCATTCATTGAGCAGATCAACCAGCCCGCGCACCCGTGGCCGGCCGTCCAGGCCGATCACGTTCAAATTGACGCGGATGCCCTTTTCCAGATCGGTTGTGGCGCACAAATGCGCCGTGAGTTGATCCAGATCGACCCGGTTGCTGCGCGGCACGATGACCAGCCGCGTGGGGTTCTCGTGGTCGGACTCGTCGCGCAAGTCTTCAACCATGGGCAATTTCTTGGCCCGCATCTGGTTGGCGATTTGCTCCAGCACCTTGCTGCCAGACGTTTGATGCGGCAGCGCAGTGACCACCAGCGCGCCGTCTTCTCGCTCGATCACCGCACGCACACGCACCTGGCCGTTGCCGGTTTCATAAACGCTGCGCAAGTCATCCGGCGGCGAGATGATCTCGCAGCCGGTTGGGAAGTCCGGTGCAGGCACGTAGCCCAAAATGGTCTCGAGCCGGGCATTCGGCGTTTTCAACAAATGGATCGCAGCTTTGACGACCTCGCGCAGGTTATGCGGCGGGATGTCGGTGGCCATGCCCACGGCAATGCCCTGGGTGCCATTGAGCAGCACGTTGGGCACCCGCGCGGGCAGGATCTTGGGCTCTTTCAGCGTGCCGTCAAAGTTGGGCTGCCAATCGACCGTACCCATGCCCACCTCGGCCAACAGCGCGCCGGCGTATGGGGCCAAGCGTGACTCGGTGTAGCGCATGGCGGCAAAGCTTTTGGGGTCGTCCGCGCTGCCCCAGTTGCCCTGCCCATCAACCACGGGGTGGCGATAGACGAAAGGCTGCGCCATCAGCACCATGGCTTCGTAGCAGGCACTGTCGCCATGCGGATGAAACTTGCCGATCACATCACCGACGGTGCGCGCCGACTTCTTGTACTTGGCGCCGGCCGACAGGCCAAGCTCGCTCATCGCATAAACAATGCGCCGCTGCACCGGTTTTAAGCCATCGCCGATGTGCGGCAGTGCCCGGTCGAGCACCACGTACATCGAATAATCCAAATAAGCCTTCTCGGTGAAGACCTTCAGGGGGAGGCTTTCGTGTTCTGCGGGGGTTTCGGTGCTCATCGACTCAAGTACAGGTAAATTCCGGCCGCAAAAACGGCGACTACAAAAAAGATGCCGCTACGTATGGCCGCTTTGGCACTGCGGCCACGGCGGCTGCGATTAAATGGCGTTTGGTCCTTGCGCTTCAAACCATCGCCTCGGCGCGGTCGCCTTCGGCTTCCAGCCAGGCCCGGCGATCACTGGCACGTTTTTTTGCCAGCATCATGTCCAGCTGGGGGTCGGCCTCGTCGTTCAGGGTGAGCTGCACCAGGCGGCGCGTGTCCGGATCCATTGTCGTTTCACGCAATTGCAAGGGGTTCATCTCGCCCAGGCCTTTGAAGCGCTGAATGCCCACCTTGCCCTTGAGTTTTTCAGCTTCGATGCGGTCGAGCACGCCCTGGCGCTCAGCCTCGTCCAACGCGTAGAAAACCTGCTTGCCCACATCGATGCGATACAACGGCGGCATCGCCACGAACACGTGCCCGGCATCGACCAGCGGGCGGAAATGCTTGACGAACAAGGCACAGATCAGCGTGGCGATGTGCAGGCCGTCAGAGTCAGCATCAGCCAGGATGCAGACCTTGCCGTAGCGCAGCTTTTCCAGGTCATGCGCACCGACGCTGATGCCTAGCGCCACGCAAATATCGTGGATTTCCTGGCTGCCGAGGATTTGCCCGGCATCGACCTCCCAGGTGTTCATGATCTTGCCGCGCAGCGGCATGATGGCCTGGAAAACACGATCGCGCGCCTGCTTGGCGCTGCCGCCGGCGCTGTCGCCTTCGACCAGGAACAACTCTGTCATGGCCGGATCGTCCGACACGCAGTCGGCCAGTTTGCCGGGCAAGGCGGGGCCACTGACGACGCGCTTGCGCACAACTTTCTTCGCCGCCTTGCTGCGCCGCTGCGCATTGCCAATCACCCATTGGGCAAGCTGCTCACCGGCCTTGTGGTGCTGGTTCAGCCACAGCGAGAACGCGTCTTTGACCACGCCCGACACAAACGGCGCGCAGGATCGCGATGACAACCGCTCCTTGGTTTGGCCGGCAAATTGCGGATCGGCCATTTTCACCGAGGCGATATAAGCACAGCCCTCCCAGATGTCGTCCGGCGCCAGCTTTAGGCCGCGCGGCAGCAAGTTGCGGAACTCGCAAAACTCGCGCATCGCCTCGGTCAGGCCGGTGCGCAAACCGTTGACGTGCGTGCCGCCTTGCGTGGTGGGCACCAGATTGACGTAGCTTTCCTTCACGCCCTGCCCGCCCTCGGCGGCTTCCAAAACCCAGGTTACTGCCCAATCGACAGCTTCTTTGTCGCCCTTGAAATGGCCGATGAAGGGTGCCGCCGGCACACAATCGCTGCCCTCAACGGTGTCGAGCAGGTATTCGGCCAGGCCGTCTTCGTATTGCCATTCTGTGACGTCATCGCCCACCGTGAGTTTGACGCACAAGCCCGGGCACAACACCGCCTTGGCACGCAGCACATGCTTGAGCCGCGGGATGGAAAACTTCGGCGAGTCGAAATATTGCGGATCCGGCCAAAACCGCAACCGGGTGCCGGTGTTGCGCTTGCCGACAGTGTCGATGGACGTGAGCGCGTCGGTCAGCTCGCCGCCGTTGCCAAAGCCCATGTGCCACAACTGGCTGTCGCGCTTGACGTGGACATCCACCTTGGTCGAAAGCGCGTTGACCACCGAAACACCAACGCCATGCAGGCCGCCGGAAAACTCGTAATTGCCCGCAGAAAATTTGCCGCCGGCATGCAGCCGCGTGAGGATCAATTCAACGCCGGGGACGCCGTGCTCCGGGTGCACATCCACCGGCATGCCGCGGCCGTCGTCTTCGACTTCTAGTGAGCCGTCGGCATGAACAGTGACGTCGATGCGCGTTGCATGCCCGCCCAGCGCTTCATCAACACTGTTGTCGATGACCTCATGCGCGAGGTGGTTGGGCCGTTGGGTATCGGTGTACATGCCCGGGCGCTTGCGCACGGGTTCCAGGCCGCTGAGTACTTCAATCGCTGCGGCGTCATAGGTGTTGGTCATGGCGCGCTAGTGTAGTCAATCCCAAGCCAAAAAACCGTGTCCCAATCGACTAGAATGGCACGCCGCAATCGCTGCCCCAATCGCATGGCCAAATCCGACAAGAAACCCGACCTCGCAGACTTCGAAAGCGCCATGCGCGAGCTCGACGAAGTGGTCAAGGCCATGGAATCGGGTGAGTTGACGCTAGAGCAGTCGCTCAGCCGCTTCGAGCGCGGTGTGGCCTTGGTCAAGCAATGTCAGGCCACGCTCAAGACGGCTGAACTACGCATCGAGCAATTGTCGGCCGACGGTGAGTTGACGCCACTGGATGCTGCCGAAACCGACCACGAATGAGCACACCGTTTTCTGAACGCATTCCGCGCTACAGCGCGCGGGTCGAGGCTGCTTGTGCACGCTGGCTGCCAGCTGAGCAGCGCACACCGCAGCGGCTGCACGCCGCCATGCGTTATGCCGTGCTAGGCGGCGGCAAACATCTACGCCCGCTGCTGATCTACGCCGCTGGCGAAACCTTGGGGCTGAACCCCAGCCAACTCGATGGCCCGGCTGCGGCGGTGGAAATCATCCACGCGTACTCGCTGATCCACGACGACTTGCCGGCCATGGACGACGACGACCTGCGCCGCGGCCGCCCCACGTGCCACATCGCCTTCGATGAAGCCACGGCTATCCTGGCCGGCGATGCACTGCAACCCTTGGCATTCGAGATTCTGGCCAATGACCACGCCATGGCCTGCTCACCTGCGGCACGCGTGCGCATGATCGGCGACCTGGCGCGGGCCTGTGGCAGCGCTGGCATGGCCGGTGGTCAGGCCATGGATCTGGCCGCCGTCGGGCGCACACTCAACTTGGCCGAGGTCGAGTCCATGCACATTCATAAAACCGGCGCGCTGATCCGCGTGTGTGTGCAACTGGCCTGTGCGGTGGCAGAAACCCTGCCGGCCGATACCGCACGCGCGCTCGACCACTACGGTAAATGCGTGGGTCTGGCCTTCCAGATTCACGACGATGTGCTCGACGAAGAAGGCGACACCGAAACCCTGGGCAAGACCGGCGGCGCCGACCGCGCGCGTGGCAAACCCACCTACCCGGCTGTGATTGGCCTGGCTGATGCCAAGGCGCACGCGCGAGCGCTGGCCGACGAGGCACTGAGCAGCCTGGAGCCGCTGGGAAATGCGGCTGATCCGCTGCGGTTTCTTGCCGAATTTGTCGTCTCACGCGGGCACTAAGCCCAAATCCTGACAAAAATGCTGCATTGCAGCATTGCCCCAAAACAGTGCATAATTGGTCATCCCTAACTGCCTCTCGGAGCGCACCGTGGTAGATGCGTCCAGCTATGCCCTGCTTGGCCAAATCAATGGCCCTGATGACCTACGCAAGCTGGATGAATCCGCCTTGGAGCCGCTTGCGGTCGAATTGCGCCGCTTCCTGATCGAAACTTTGGGCCGTGTCGGCGGGCACTTTGCCGCCAACCTGGGCACCGTCGAACTGACGCTGGCGCTGCACTACCTGATGGACACGCCGCGCGATCGCCTGGTGTGGGATGTCGGCCACCAAGCCTATCCGCACAAGGTGCTCACAGGCCGCCGCGCGCGCATGGAAACCATCCGCAAACACAATGGCCTGGCGCCGTTCCCACACCGCGACGAAAGCGAGTACGACACCTTTGGCACCGGCCACAGCAGCACCAGCCTGTCGGCCGCCGTGGGCATGGCCGTGGCCGACCGCTTGCAGCGCAAACCCGGCGACACGCCGCGCAAAGTTGTAGCGGTGATCGGCGATGGTGGCATCAGCGCCGGCATGGCCTTCGAGGCGCTCAACCACATGGGCAGCCTCGACACCGACGTGTTGGTGATTTTCAACGACAACGACATGTCGATCAGCGAAAACGTCGGCGCCCTACGCGACCACAGCGCCCGCGTGCTGCTGGGCGAACTGGACACCCCGCGCGACACCCACACTTACGCGCGCCGCGTGGCCGAACGAACAGTGACGCCACCGGATCGGCCCGGCGCCTTATTTGAGACCCTGGGCATTGACTATCTGGGCCCGGTTGACGGGCACAACTTCAATACCCTGGTGCCGGCACTACGCGATGCACTGGCTGGCAGCGGGCCGCGCCTGTTGCATGTGACGACGATCAAAGGCAAAGGCTTTTCCCCCGCCGAGGCCGACCCCATTGGCTACCACGGCGTCACGCAGTTCGACCCTGTCACCGGCGACATGCCCAAGGGCAGCAACGCTGCACCGACCTATACGCAAGTATTCAGCCAGTGGTTGTGCGACGCGGCGGCCGCCGATGACAAACTGGTTGCCATCACGCCGGCGATGCGTGAAGGCTCCGGCCTGGTTGAATTCTCGCGCCAGTATCCCGAGCGCTACTTCGACGTTGCGATTGCAGAGCAACATGCTGTCACCCTGGGCGCTGGCATGGCCGCTGACGGCTTGCACCCGGTGGTGGCGATCTACAGCACGTTTTTGCAGCGCGGCTACGACCAACTGATCCACGACATCGCCATCCAGAACTTGCCGGTGTTGCTGGCATTGGATCGCGGCGGCCTGGTCGGCGCCGATGGTGCCACCCACCACGGTGCCTTCGACCTGAGCTTTCTGCGCTGTATTCCCAACATGATCGTGATGGCGCCCAGCGACGAAGACGAGTGCCGGCGCATGCTCACAACCGGCGTGCAGTGTGGCCAGCCTGCCGCAGTGCGTTACCCGCGCGGCCGCGGCCCGAATGTGGACATCGAATCGAATCTGAAACCGCTGGAAGTCGGCCGCGCCCGCGTGCTGCGCCATGCCTTGGGCCGCCGTCGGCCACGCGTGGCTATGCTGGCCTTTGGCTGCATGGTTGCCCCGGCGCTGGAAGCCGCCGAGATTCTTGACGCCACCGTCGTCGATATGCGCTTCGTCAAGCCAATGGACGAGCGCATGATCCTGGACATGGCCGACGAGGCGGATTTGCTTGTCACGCTGGAAGACAATGCCATTGCCGGCGGCGCTGGCAGCGGCGTCAATGAAGTGCTGGCCGCCCGCCATGTGTCGGTGCCGGTGCTGAACCTGGGCTTGCCCGACGCGTTCGTCGAGCACGGTGGCCGCGAAGTGCTGTTAAGCGAATTGGGCTTGGACGCCACCGGCATTCAGCGCAGCATCCAGCGCCGCCTGCGGGCGAAAGACCTCGACCGCAGCAGCGGCCTGCCGATCGCACGCGGCTTTGACGAACGATAAAACCGTCTAATCGCGCTAGTTGTAGCGCCCAGGCCGCGTACCCAAGGTGTTGATTTTCCAGCGGTCGTCGGCCACTGACGACTCCAGCTTGGCCTCCTGCGCGTCATTCATGTCGGCGAACAAATCCAGTCCGGTCGCCTGCTCGATGGCGTCGATGCTCACCACATAATCGCCCAGCGGCGCGGTGCGCGGTGCGCTTTGCGGAATCAGGAATGCGATGGCCCGCGGCTTGTTGCCGTCCAGGTCCAGCAACACACGAAAGAATGCATCCGGAATCGGGATGCCGGCACAGGTTGGCTTCGGCCGGTCGCCAAACACTGGCCCGGTCACCACCCAAAGCTGCTCGAACTGCCGCGCCCATTCATCCACTTCCAGTTCTTCCAGCCGCTGCCACGCACCGCTGTTGAAGTCCTTGGCCTGCGGGCTGATGTTGCTCATCAAGAACGCCGCCTCCTGTGCGGCGCGGCCATACAGGCGCGAGATCACGAAGTTCGGCGCCAGGTGACCGCGCGTCCAGCGGTCGCATTTGTAATCGTGATAACTCACTCGCGCTTGGGTGCGCGGGTCGGCCTCGAACCAGGGCCGCTCGGGGCCGCTGGGGTTGGCCACGGGCTTTGCTTGATAGGCCACCCACAATGGTTGCTTGAGCGCATCAACATAGCCAACAACAAACCCGGGGTTGTCGAGCACCTGCACCGGTATTCCGGCCTCGGGCTGGCCCATGTACAGGCGCGTGTCGCCATCCGCCGCGCCCTCGCCTGGCGCTTTGTTGCTTGACGGGTTGCGCTCGTAAGCTGCCACCGCGAGGGCTAGAACGGCGAGCGCGCCAAGGGCAGTTTTAAGCTGCTTGTTCATGCGCGCACCTGCTTTCCAAACCAGGCGAGCTTGTCGCGCAAGCGCACAACGTCGCCCAGCAATACCAACGCGGGCGAGCGCAGGCCGGCGTCTTCGACTTGGCTGGCAATGGTTTGCACTTGCCCAGTCACAACGACTTGGCCTGGCAGGCCGCCGTCTTGCACCACAGCCACTGGCCGGTGTTTAGGGCAACCGGCTGCGATCAAGGCCTGCATGGATTCGCCCAAACTCCCCAAGCCCATGTAGATGACGACAGTTTGCGCCGGCCGCGCCAGGGTTTCCCAAGGCAAGGTCAGGTCGCCATCGGCCTTGCGGTGGCCGGTTACAAATATGACTGACTGGGCATGATCACGATGCGTGAGCGGGATGCCGGCATAGGCGCTGCAGGCGTTGGCGGCAGTGACGCCAGGCACCACTTCGAAGCTCACGCCGGCAGCCGCGAGGTCGGTAATCTCCTCGCCGCCGCGGCCAAAGATGAATGGATCACCGCCCTTGAGCCGCACAACCCGCTTGCCGGCGCGCGCATGCTCGATCAGCAATTGATTGATGCGCTCCTGCGGCACCGGGTGGCGGCCTTGTTGCTTGCCAACATTGATGCGCTCGGCATCACGGCGCACCAGCTCCATGACCGGTGCTGGCACCAAGCGGTCGTGCAATACGACATCGGCATCCTGCATCAGCCGCACAGCGCGCAGCGTTAGCAGATCAGGTGCGCCCGGCCCGGCACCGACCAAGGCCACATGGCCGGTTGGCGCCTCGGCTTGCCGGCTTGCGGCCTGCAGCGCGTCGATCGCCTCCGACACATCGCCGGCTTCAACAGCCGCCGCGCCGGCACCGTCCAGGAACTGCTCCCACACGCGTCGGCGCTGCGCCTCGGGCACGTTTGTTTTAACCCGCTCGCGGTGATCGCGAATAAAACGCGCAACCGCGCCCAAGCCCGGAGACAACAATGCCTCGATGCGCTCACGCAATCGGCGAGCGATGACGGGCGCCGTGCCCTCGGTGCCGATCGCCACAAGCACGGGGTCGCGATCGACAATGGCCGGCGTAATTGCAGTGCAGGCGTCGGGGTCGTCAACCACATTCACAGGAATGTTCTGACCACGCGCCAACAGGGCCACGTGGCGGTTGACCGCGGCGTCTGCAGTGGCGGCGACAATGTAGCGCTGGCGGTCGATATCGTCGTCCGCAAAACGGCGGGGCTGCCAGGCAAGTTGACCCTGCGCTGCCATCGCCCGAACCTCATCGCAGACCTCGGGGGCCACCACCAGGACCCGTGCGCCGGTACGCAAGATCAAGCGCAGTTTGCGCGCCGCAATCTCGCCGCCACCGACGACCAGCACGTCGGCGTCATCAAAATCCAGGAAGACCGGGTAGTAGCGCATCGTCGCGCGGGGCGTTTGCTAGGAGCCTGCGCCGTAGGAAATCAGTAGGCTGCGACGGCGCGCTTTCGGCCAGGTTTTTCGCTCATTTTCGTTCAATATGCTCAATATTCTTCTCAAATGACCAAAAAATCTGACTCGAAATCGCACTCGTCTCGTTCCACTGCTTCCCACGGCGCCGGCTCCTAGGCCGCGTTTTGCGCGTGCAGCCCGCACTCTTTGGACTCGGGGTTCTCCCACCACCAGCGCCCAGCCCGCACATCTTCGCCTGCTGCAATGGCACGGGTGCAGGGCGCGCAGCCAATGCTGGGGTAACCGGCATCATGCAAGGCGTTATAAGGCACATCGAACTTGAAGATGTAAGCCCAGATGTCGCGCTCGGTCCATTCGATCAGCGGGTTGAACTTGGGTATGCCGTGCCCAGCGTCGAACTCCTCCACAGCCAAATCGGTGCGCGTGGGCGCTTGCTCGCGGCGCAGGCCGGTCACCCAGGCCGTCTTGCCTGCCAGCGCGCGACCCAAGGGTTCGACCTTGCGCAGACCGCAGCAGGCCTTGCGCAGCTCGACTGATTTGTAGAACGGGTTGAAGCCCTCGCGCTCGAGGAACTCCTGCAACTTGACGGTTTGCGGGAACAGCACATCAACATGCATGTTGTAACGTGCCCGCGCCGCGTCCATGACCGTATAGGGCTCAGCCGGCAAGCGCCCGTTTTCCCGGCTGAACATGCGCACGTCGATGGTGATT
>JAAFAL010000035.1 GCA_018222345.1 bacterium | reverse complement strand
GTACTCGTTGCCCTGTGCCTTGCCATGTGCTTGGGCACCCTTGCGGCGTGCGCCACTGGCCCGGACCGCGTGCAAGAGCGCTTTGCCTGGACCGATGGCTGGGCCGGCCGCTACGGCTTGACGCCTGAGCAACTGCGCGACGTGCAGTTTTGGGTGTCGGACGACATTCTGCTGCGGCGTATCGCGACTGCCGGCCGGCGCGATGTGTTGCGCGGTCGGCTGTACGAGCAGAACGACAAAGCCGTCGATGAAATCTTCGTCAAGGCTGGCACGCCGGGCATTGTCGTCGGCAGTGGCCACGACTGGATTGCGGTGAGTTTCGAGCCTGGCAGCTTTTTGTACTTCACCGCCCGCCGCGACGGCATGTTGCTGGCGCCGACACGCTCCGGCGATACCGACTTTTTCCGCTTGTGGGCGCAAGATTGGCGCGGCGGTGCCGGTATCGTGCCGGTGAACGGCGTGCTGTACGAAGCCACCCCGGCGTCGTCCAATGCCTACCTGGAGTTTGAGCGCGAATCCATTGCTCGAACCAGCAATACACGGCATGTGCTGCAAGGCCGGCAGGTCTATCGGCGTTAGCACGGTACACTGGGTGAGCCATTCAATCCCCAGGCTTCACCATGATTAATTTGCTTATCCGCACTGCCGCGACCGTCGTTGCATTGGTGCTTTGCGCGCCTGCGTTGGCCGGCAGCTATGCAATTGACAGCAGCGAAAGCCAACTCAACTTTGTCTCGGTCAAGAACAATGCTGTCGCCGAAACCCATCGTTTTGGCAGCGTCAGCGGCAGTATCGACGCCGATGGTAGCGCCGAGGTCTTCATCGCCCTGGCAACGGTCGATACCGGCATTGAAATCCGTGACACCCGCATGCGCGACATGCTGTTCGACGTGGCCAAGCACCCGCTGGCAAAGCTGACAGCGACTGTGCCCACGGACGTGCTCAATGCCCTGGCCGACGGCAAATCGCAATCGCTCGACCTGGCGGCCACGCTGGAATTGGTCGGCAGTACGGCCGACATCACCCTACCCGTGCACGCGACACCTGCAAACGGCAGTGTGCGCGTCACCACGCGCGAGCCGGTGTTGATCAGCGCCGAGACATTCGGCTTGGACAAAGGCATTGCGAAGCTACGCGAAGTGGCCGGGCTCGACGCCATTGCCATCGCCGTACCGGTGACATTCATACTAAATTTACGCCCGGCGGCAGATCAAAACTGACGCGCACCGAAAAAAGTTTCCGTTTTCATGTCCGGTTTTGGCCCGAAAATACGTTTATAGCTATGAGGCCTGAAAAATTGCCGGTCAGGAGCCGGCTGTCATGGAAACACCACTACACGCTACGAGCCGTGGAATGACGCACAAGCGTTTTGCCGCTGGCGAGATGATCGTCAAGGCAGGCGAAGCTGCGGCCGATGCATTCATCATCGAACGCGGTGACGCCGCGGCATGGCGTGAGCACAACGGCCGCCGCACCTTGCTGGCACAACTCGGTGCTGGCCAGATGATCGGTGCGGTTGCAGTACTGGAACAACGCGCGCACAGCGCGACTGTTACCGCTGTTAGCGACTGCTCGGTTCGTGTCGTCGCCGCTGACGAACTGGCGAATCACTTGGGCCAAGTCCATCCGGTTGTGCACACACTGATCGACACGCTGATCGACCGCTTGAGCTGGAGCAATGTCGGGACGGCCAGCATTGGCAGCCAAGCCGCGCAAAGCAGCCCGCCGCAAAGCGCCTTGGCCGAACATTGGGCCGCACGCCGGCTGGCCTTGCACACGCAGCCAATCACCGCACTGGATGACGGTGCGACCGTGGGCTGCGCGCTGCAACCTGTGCTCGTCGCACCTGGCCGCGCGCCCGAACGCATCGGCATTACGTTGGCCGAAGAGACCAATCCCTTGCTGCTGCAGCAAATCCGCCATTGGTTGCTAGCCGAGGCTTGCAAGACCGTGGCTGACGACAACGCCGAAGAGCGCTTCGTGGGTGTCACGCTGCGCGGCAATCTGGCCCACCTGGAAGGCATTGTGGACGATGTCACGGCTGCGATTGCCGAGGCTGACATCGAGCCCCGGCAGCTTTGGCTAGTGATGTACGAGGACGAACTGCCGCAGGCCACCTCGGAGGCTTGGGCCGCACTGCAAACCTGCCGCCGCGCCGGCGTGCGCCTGGTCATCGCTGAGTTCGGCGCGCGCCTGGCGCCGATGGCCGTGCCACTACGTGGCGAAGTTGACGCTGTCGCCTTGGCGCATGGCCTGATTGCAAAACCGCACGGCTACTCGGAATTGACCGACGACATCAACCGCTTGGCCCGGCATCCCGATTTGCACATGATTGCTGTTGGCGCCGAGTGCGAGCGCACGCGGTCCATCGCCCGCGCCTTGGGCTGTCAATACGCGACGGCCGCAGCCAACATGGCCAAAGCAGACACCACCGCGGCAGGCGCAAACCAAGTCACTGGATCGGTCTTGCCCGATCAGGTGTCCTGATCGACCTCCAAGGCAACCAGCAATTGACGGTTGGCCACTTGGTCGCCGGCTGCCACATCAACTTGTGACACCGTGCCCGGCACTGGTGTGGTGAGCTGAAACTCCATTTTCATGGCTTCCAGCACCGCAATGGTTGCGCCGGCTTCAACGGTGTCGCCAACGGCGACGCGAACGTCGAGAATACGCCCGTCGCTCGTGGCCATGATGCGTCCGTCGGCCCCTAGCGCGGCTGTTTCTGCCGCTGCCAGCGTGCGGTCCTCAAGCTGCCAACAACCGCTGGTATCGCTCAGCCAAAGCTGATTGCCGTGGCGGCTGTAATGCACTTGGCTAGCCACGCCATCCTTGAGCAAGCGTAGTACGCCAATTTTCGCCGCGACCACGGTAAACGTCTGTCGGGTTTCGGCTGTGCTGACTTCAAAGGTCTCTGTGCCGTGCTGGACCAGCTCCAGGTCATTGTCCTGGCCACGCCACCGCAGCTTTAGCGTCATGTGGCCGCCAGGCGCGCTGTGCCAGTTTGATAGCTCTGCCGGCACACCAGCGCTGGCGGCAAGCTTGAGCGCGTCGTCCAAATGCAATGCGATGGCCGCCAAGGGCAACACTGTTGCAGGCAGTGTCGCATCAGCCAACTCCGGTTCGGCAAAGTGGCTTGGCATATAGCCAGTGTGGAAGTCACCAGCGGCAAAATCGTCCTCTGCCAAGATCGCCTGCAGCAAATTCAGATTGCTGAGCACGCCGTGGAAGCGCGTATTTGTCAGTGCGCGCAGCAGGCGGGTGCGTGCTTGCTCGCGGTCGTGGCCCACGGCAATGATCTTCGCAACCATGGAATCGTAGAACGGGCTAATCTCGCCGCCACTGGCCAGGCCATGATCAACGCGGATGCCCTCGCCTGTTGGCGGTGTCCAGTCCAGCACGCGGCCGGTTTGCGGCATATAGCCCTCGGCCGGGTCTTCGGCGCACAAGCGCACCTCGATGGCGTGGCTGTGCTGTGTGATGGCGTCTTGCGCCAGCGGGATGGGCTCGCCTTGCGCGACATGCAGTTGCCAAGCCACAAGATCAACGCCAGTGACGAGTTCGGTCACCGGGTGCTCGACCTGCAAGCGCGTGTTCATCTCGAGGAAGTAGAAGGCGCCGTCAGCCGCGAGTAAAAACTCCACCGTGCCAGCGCCGACGTAATTGATCGACTGAGCGGCATTCACGGCCGCTTGGCCCATGCGCGCCCGAAGGTCGGCATCAACCACAGGCGAAGGCGATTCTTCGACGATCTTCTGGTTGCGACGCTGCACCGAGCAGTCGCGCTCGCCCAAATGCACGACCGTGCCGTGGTGGTCGCCGAACACTTGAATCTCGACATGGCGCGCACCGACAACGGCTTTTTCGAGAATCAACTCGCCGTTGCCAAACGCGTTCTGCGCCTCGGAGCGTGCGCTGGCGATCAGCTCACCCAACTTGGCGGCATCATCACACAGCCGCATGCCACGGCCACCGCCACCAGCGGCGGCCTTGATCATCACCGGTACGCCGATTTTTTCGGCCTCGGCAACCAAGTTGTCGTCGTCTTGATCGCCGCCTTCGTAACCCGGCACGCATGGCACGCCAGCGTCGATCATCTTGATCTTGCTCTGGCGCTTGTTGCCCATCAGCGTGATGGCGTCGGGCGACGGGCCGATGAAGACTATGCCGGCATCGGTGCAGGCCTGTGAAAACTCGGCGTTCTCGGCGAGGAAGCCATACCCGGGGTGGATGGCGTCCGCCCCGCTCGCTTTGGCCGCCTCGATGATGGTGTCGATCAGCAAATAAGACTCGCCCACCGGTGGCGGGCCGATGCGCACGGCTTCATCGGCCAATTGCACATGCCGAGCCTTGGCGTCAGCGTCAGAGTAAACCGCCACTGCCGGGTAGCCGGCGGCTTGCGCCCCAACGATGACCCTGCAAGCAATCTCACCGCGATTCGCCACCAAAACCTTTGAAAACTTCGGCATTTCAGTCGTCTCCCGTTGCCGCCCAGAACGGCTTGCGTTTTTCTATGAAAGCCATGGTGCCCTCGGTGCCCTCGTCGCTGCGCAGGCAATCTGCAAAGTCGCGCGCGGCATCGTCCAGCAAGTCGTCCAGGTCGGCGCGCGCAACCGACAACATGATCTGCTTGGTCACCGCATTGGCATTCGGCGCGCAGCGGCGGACCTGGTTAATCACGTCATTCACCATGTCGTCTGGTTTATCAGACACGAAATGCACCAACCCGAGGCGCAAGGCCTCATCACCACCAAACCGCCCGCCGCACACGCCTAATCGGCGCGCCTGGGTAATACCGATGCGCTCAACAACAAATGGCGCGATTTGCGCCGGCGGCAGGCCCAGGCCGGTTTCCGGCAAACCAAACTTGGCGTCGGGCCGGGCAATCGCCACATCGGACACGCAGCACAAGCCGAAGCCACCACCGAGCACAGCGCCTTCCAGCACCGCAATCACTGCCTGCGGCGCTTTGTTGACAGCCCGCAGCATGGTGCCAAAGGCGCGCGAGTAATCAATCACGGGATCGCTGTGCTGCGTCTTCATCGACTGGCGCGCATTGGCCATGTCCTTGATATCGCCACCCGCGCAGAAATTACCGTCGGCGCCGCGTAACACCACAGCGCGAATGCTGCGGTCGTCGGCAATGGCTTCAAACGTGTTTTGAATGTCGCCGAGCAAACCCAGAGACATCGCATTGCGCGCCTTGGGCCGGTTGAAGGTGAAATGCAGCACACCGTCTTGCAGGTCGATGAGTGCGTTGTCGGTGCTTTCCAGCTTGGCCATGGATTAGCTCCGCTTTCCGCCCATACCCATTCGCTTGGCAATGATCTGCAGCATCACCTCGTCGGCGCCGCCACCGATGCTGTGCAAGCGCAAATCGCGGTAGAACTGCGCCACGGTGGACTCCCACATGAAGCCCTGCCCACCCCAGAACTGTAGCGAGGTGTCGCAGACTTCGCGCGCCACGCGGGCGCTTTTGAGCTTGGCCATGGAGGCCAGCAAGGTCACATCCTCACCCGCCAACATGGAATCGACGGCGCGGTAAGTCAGCCCGCGGACGGCTTCGATCTCGGTGGCCAACTCGGCCAGGCGGAAGTTGACGTACTGGTTGTCCAGCACGCTCTTGCCGAAGGCCTTGCGGCCACGGGTGTATTCGATGGTGTCGTTGAGCACGCGGTCCATGGCCTTGAGAATGCTGGCCGACAGGAACAGCCGCTCCTCCTGGAACTGCTGCATCTGATAGATGAAACCCTTGCCTTCCTCCCCGATCAGGTTTTTGGCCGGCACCCGTACATCTTCCATGAAGACAATGGCCGTGTCCGAACTGCGTTGGCCCAACTTGTCGAGCTTGGTGTTGCGATCCACGCCCTTGGCGTCCAGCGGCACGACGATGAGGCTCTTGTTGCCATGGCGGTTGCCTTCGATGGCTTCACCAGTGTTGACCAGTGTGCAGGCCCAGTCGCCTTGCGTGCCGTTGGTAATCCATTGTTTGGAACCATTGATGACATATTCGTCGCCATCACGCCGGGCGGTGGTCTTGATGCCAGCCACATCTGAACCGGCACCCGGCTCGGACACGGCAATGCAGGCAACCTGGTCGCCTGCGACTGCTGGCGCCAAGAAGTTCTCCTTCAGGTAATCACTACCAAAGCGCGCCAGTGCTGGCGTGGCCATGTCGGTTTGCACGCCGATGGCCATGGGGATACCACCGCAGGTGCAAGCCCCTAGCGCCTCGGCAAACTGCATCTGGTAGCTGTAATCCAGCCCCAGGCCGCCCACTTCTTCAGGCTTGGCAATGCCCAGCAGGCCGAGATCGCCCATCTTCTTGAAGACTTCGGCGGCGGGGAACACGCCATCACGCTCCCATTGCTCGACATGCGGGTTGATTTCGTTCTCGACGAACTGTTCGGTCGTGCGAAACAGTTCTTGGTGTTCGTGGGTCAGTTGCATGACCGGTTCCTCTTGACTAGCGGTTCGCTAGATTGAATTTGGCTCACGCAAAGTCCGCGAAGGCCGCAAAGTAAATATATAAAAACCTTTGCGCACTTCGCGCCTTTGCGCGAGATATAACGACCTCCAAAGCCCTACATCCGCGCGACACCAAATGTGTTCGGGCAGACCTCGCGCTTGCGCGCCTCTTCACAGATCGACAGCGTGAAGCCCAGCACCCGACGCGTGTCGCGTGGGTCGATCAAGCCGTCGTCAAACAGGCGTGCGGTGGCCGCCAGGCTGTCGGCCTCGGCCTCGAAGCGGCCGACGATGTCGGCTTCCATTTTTTCGATCATCTCGTCAGGCACGTCCTGGCCCATGGCTTCCATCTTGGCGCGGGTCACGATGCCCATCACCTTGGCCGCCTGTTCGCCGCCCATGACCGAGGTGCGGCTGTTGGGCCAGGCGAAAATGAACTCGGGATCAAAACCGCGGCCGCACATGCCGTAATTGCCTGCGCCAAAGCTGCCGCCCATGACCACGGTGATTTGCGGCACGGTGGCATTGGTCACAGCCTGCACCATCTTGCTGCCGTGTTTGACGATGCCGGCTTGCTCGGACTCGGTGCCGACCATGTAGCCCGTGGTGTTCATCAGATACACCAGCGGTGTGTCGGTCTGGCAACACAACTGCATGAACTGCGCGGCCTTGGTCGCGCCGCGCGTGGTAATCGGCCCGTTGTTGCTGATGATGCCCACTGGCTGGCCGTAGATGCTGGCGCGGCCACAGATGGTCTGGTTGTCGTATTCGGCCTTGAACTCCTGGAAGTCGCTGCCATCAACCAGGCGCGCAATCACCTCGCGGCAGTCGTAAGGCTTGCGGTAATCCACCGGTACCACGCCGGCGATCTCATCGGGGTCGTATTTGGGTGCTTCGAAGCTGCGCAGGGCTTGGGCCGGGCGCTTGTCATTCCAATTCAGCTTGGCAACCGTCTCGCGGGCAATGCGGATGGCGTCGGAGTCGTCCTCGGCGATGTATTCGCTGGTGCCCGCCACCTGACAATGCATCTCGGCGCCGCCCAGGTCTTCATCGGTGGCAATCTCGCCAGTCGCGGCCTTGAGCAGCGGCGGCCCGGCCAAGAACACCTTGGCCTTCTTGCGCACCATGATGACGTGGTCCGACAAGCCCGGCATATACGCCCCGCCAGCCGTGGAGCTGCCATGCACAATGGTGACTTGCGGGATGCCCGCGGCCGATAGCTTGGCCTCATTGGCAAAGGTTTTGCCGCCCGGGATGAACACCTCGGCCTGATACAACAGGTTGGCGCCGCCAGATTCGATCATCGACACCACCGGCAGCTTTTGCGCCAGCGCGATCTCTTGGATGCGCAGCGTCTTTTGCACGCCCCATGGCGTCATGGTGCCGCCTTTGATTGCCGCGTTTGAAGCCGACACCATGCAGCGCACGCCGCTCACATAACCGATGCCGATAATGGTGTTGCCGCCGGCCAGCGAGCCGTCTTTGTCGTCGTGATGCTTGTAGCCGCACAACGTCGAAAGCTCCAGGAACGGCGAACCGCGATCCAGCAGCAAGTGCACACGCTCGCGCGGCAGCAATTGCCCGCGGCCGTGGAATTTCTCACGCTTGGATTCCTCGCTGGCGTGCACCTTGGCTTCAACGTCGCGGAAGCGCTTGATTTCGCCAAGCATGTCCTCGCGGTTTTGCTTGAACTCCGGCGAGGCCGGGCTAATTTTTGATTCGATGACGGGCATCGGTGTCTCCTGGTTGCCCTGCTCTAATGATTTCCTCGCGCCAAGACGCCAGGGCGCAAATCATATTTTATTCTGCGCACTTTGCGGCTTCGCGCCTTTGCGCGAGGTCACTCATGCTCCGTGCTTAGCCACTGCATGTGGCGTCACATAGCGATGAAAGCCATTGTATGCCTTGGATTTGTCGTGATCGGCCAGCGGAAACAGCTTGGTGTCGCAGCTCGCCGCGCCATCAATCTTGAGCACCGCACCGCTGATGAAGGCGCTACCGGGGCTGAGTAGAAAGCAGATGGCACTACTCACCTCGGCCTCGGTGGCCAGGCGCTTGAGCGGCACTTCGGCGCGCATCTTCGGGATCACCTGGTCGGTAAAAGCGGCGTCGTAACTGTCCATGCCGCTGCTGGCCACCCAGCCTGGCGCGACGGCATTCACGCGCACGCCGAATTGCGCCCATTCCGTGGCCAGCGACTCGGTGAGGTTGGCCATGCCGGCCCGCGCCGCGCCGGTGTGCGCCATGCCGGGCATGCCGCCGCTGTATTCGGCTGTCATGTTGACGATGGCGCCGCCGCTGGCTTTCATGCCTTGCAGCAACACTTCGCGGGCGACGAGAAAGCCACCCGTGAGGTTATTGCGCACGACGCTGTCGAAGCCGTTGGCACTGATGAACATGGCCGGTGACGGGAATTGCCCGCCGGCATTATTCACCAGGCCGTGGATTGTGCCGCGCTCCTCGACAATGCCCGCAATGGCAGCTTTGACGTCGTCGTCTTTGCGGATATCAAATGCCGCATGGCTGGCCTGCCCGCCGTCTTCGATGATCTCTGCTACAACGGCGTCCAGCTTGTCGAGCTTGCGGCCAGTTATAACCACGTGAGCACCGAGCGCAGCGAGTTCGTGCGCTACGCAGCGGCCAATGCCAGAGCCACCGCCCGTAACGATGTGGGTTTGGCCAGCAAACAGGCCGAGTTTGAGGACGGAGTCGTAGGTCATGAATCGAATCCGACTTGTTTAGCCTTCACCCTGTCATTCCCGCGAAGGCGGGAATCTAGTGGTTGGGTCTGGCAACTGGATTCCCGCGTTCGCGGGAATGACAGAAGTACGTTCACAGCTTGGACTCAAGCTCCGGAATAATCTCGAACAAGTCACCCACCAGGCCGATGTCGGCAATCTCGAAGATGCTGGCTTCCTCGTCCTTGTTCACAGCGACGATGCAACCGACATCCTTGATGCCAGCGATGTGCTGGATGGCACCGGAGATGCCAAAGGCGATGTACAAGTCGGGTGCGATGACTTTGCCGGTCTGGCCCACCTGCATGTCATTGGGGCAATAGCCCGAATCGACTGCTGCGCGTGAGGCTCCAACGCCAGCGCCGATCTTGTCGGCAAACTTGTAGATGATGTCGAAATTTTCCTTGCTGCCAACGCCGCGGCCACCTGATATGACCTTGGGTGCCGACTGCAAATCTGGCCGGTCGCCAGAGGCAGCTTCGAGCTTGACGTAGCGCGTATGGCTAGGCAATTCAGCGTCAACCGTGGCGGCCTCGACTGGCGCACTGCCGCCCTCACCCGCCGCCGCAAACGACGCGACACGGGCCGAGCCCACCAATACGCCGTCGGCCGGTGCCTCGACCGTCTGCACGGCGTTGCCGGCATAAATCGGGCGGTCAAAGTTGTGCGGGCCATGCACAGCGGAAATGTCGGTGATCATGTTGGCATTGAGCAAGGCCGCGACGCGGGGCATCAAGTCCTTGCCGAACGTCGTGTTCGGACCGATAACGTGCGAACTGCCCAAGTCTTGCGCCAACTTGGCAACCTGTGGCGCCAGTGTGGCAGCCAACGGATTGGCGTTGGCAGCGTTATCGACTACCAGCACCTTCGCGGCGCCATCCAGTTTGGCCGCCGCTTCCGCAATGGCTTGGCCGGACTCGGCAAACACGGCAACAGTGACCTCGCCAATCTGGCTGGCGCAGCTCATGGCTTTTGCGGTCGAGGAGTTCAGCGCGCCATCGGCGTGCTGGGCGATGAGTAATACGTTTGCCATCAGATCAGCCCCTTGTCTTTGAGCTTTGCAATCAGTTCATCGACGGTTTTCACCATCACGCCGGGCTCGCGCTCCGGCGGCGGGCTGGTTTTGGTCACGGTCACGCCGGCTGGCGCGTCAATGCCCATGTCGGCCAAGGCCTTGGCCTCTAGCGGCTTGCGCTTGGCTTTCATGATGTCCGGTAGCTTGAGATAACGCGGCTCGTTGAGGCGCAAGTCCGTCGTGATGACGGCCGGCAGGTCAACCTCAATTGTTTCCAGCCCCTCATCAACTTCGCGCATGACCGTGGCTTTACCATCAGCAATGTCGATTTTTGACGCGAACGTGGCCTGCGGCCAACCCAGCAAGGCCGAGGTCATCTGCCCAGTCTGGTTGGCATCGTCGTCAATGGCCTGCTTGCCCATCAGCACGACATCGGGCTTTTCTTCTTCGATCAGCGCCTTGAACACGCGTGCGGCGGCAGGCGCCTGCACGGGCTGGTCGGTGGTCACGTGGATGCTGCGATCACAACCAAAAGCTAAGGCCGTGCGCAGCGTCTCCTGCGCCTTGTCCGGGCCGATGGTCACAGCGACCACCTCGGACAGCGTGCCGGCTTCCTTGAGGCGCATGGCCTCTTCCACAGCGATTTCGTCAAAGGGGTTCATGGAGTGCTTGACGCCTTCGGTTTGCACACCGGAGCCGTCCCCCTTGACTTGAATACGCACGTTGTAGTCCACAACGCGCTTAACCATTACTAGAGCTTTCATTCTTATCCAGTTGATTTAATTAAACTTAGAGGTTCTGATAATTTGGCCCGGAGCCACCTTCCGGCGTCACCCAGTTGATCACTTGGTACGGATCCTTGATGTCGCAGGTCTTGCAGTGCACGCAGTTGGCGCTGTTGATCTGCAGGCGTTTGCCCTCCGCTTCCTCGACAACCTCATAGACCCCAGCCGGGCAAAAGCGTGTGCAGGGATTGCCATACTCTTCTTCGCACTTGCTGAAGCAGACATCCGGCTCGATGACCTTTAGGTGCACTGGCTGGTCTTCATCATGCTCAGTGGCGGCAAAATACACGCTGGCCAAGCGATCCTTGGGCGGCAACTCACGGTCGCCTTCGGGCAAGTCGTTGGCGCCCAGTTCGTCCAACTTCTTGGTTTGTGCATAGTCGGCCTTGCCGGACAGCGTCCAGGGCGACAATCCGCCGGTGACCGTTTCCCAGCCTGCGTTGGCCATGCCAAACCACAAGCCCTTCTTGAAGCCAGGCTTGATGTTGCGCACTTTCTTGAGTTCTTTGCCAACACTTGAAGCGCGTAGTTTGGCGTCATAGCCCTTGGCTTCCAGCCCGCCAGCCTTGAGGTGCTCGGCCGCCAGCATGCCGCTGCGCATGGCCGTGTGTACACCCTTGATCTTGGGCACATTCAGCGTGCCCGCGCCGCAGCCGATCAGCAGCGCGCCGGGCATTTCAGTCGTCGGCAAAGCCTGCCAGCCGCCCGTAACGATGGCGCGTGAGCCCGCCGACAAAATGTTGCCACCCTCCAGCAAGGGCTTCACCGTGGGGTGGTGCTTCCACTGCTGGAACAGTTCGAATGGCCGGAGCCGCGGGTCGGCATAATCCAGGCCGACGACATAACCGAGCGCGATGCGGTTTTCAGTCAGGTGGTAGAGGAAGCTGCCGCCATAGACATCATTCGGCGCCGGCCAGCCCACGCTGTGGACAATCTTGCCGGGCTCAACGCGGCCTTCGGGCACTTCCCAGAGTTCTTTCAGACCGATGCTGTAACTCTGCGGGTCGTGGCCTTCATCCAACTTGTAGCGCTTGACCAATTGCTTGGTGCAAGAACCGCGTGCGCCCTCGGCAAAGACAGTGACTTTGGCGCGCAAGTCCATGCCCGGCGTGTAGCCATCCTTGGGGCTGCCGTCTTTGGCGACGCCCATATCGCCAGTGCGGACACCAACGACCGTGTCGTTTTCGATCAGTGCCTCAGCGGCTGGAAAACCCGGATAGACCTCCACGCCTAGCGCTTCGGCCTTTTCGGCCAGCCAACCCATCGTACCCATCAAGCTGACGATGAAATTGCCATGGTTGTTCTGCTGCGGCGGTGTGGGCAGCTTCATGCTGCCGGCTTCGCTCAGCTTGAGGAACTGGTCGTCCGTCGCGGGCACGCAAATGTCGGGTGGACTGTCGCGCCAATCCGGCACCAGCTCATCCAGCGGGCCGGGCTCGATGACAGCGCCGGCCAGCGCGTGCGCACCGACGAAACTGCCTTTTTCGAGCACGCAAACGTTGAGCGCGTCGTCCAGTTGCTTGAGCTTCATGGCACAGGCGATGCCCGCGGGGCCACCGCCCACGATCACTACATCAAATTCCATGACATCACGCTCGATGTCGGCCGAATCGCTCATTGCGCACCCTGTTCGTATGAGGCAGACATCCTAAGCGCTGAAACGCCCAAAGCCAATGGGCAAGGACGATTACCCCGGCGCTGCTTTGCCTGCGGGTGCGCGGGGCGAATACACTGCGCGGCCTCGCAATTTGAGCATTCGCACATGGAAAACCGCCTTTCCTGCTTCAAGGCCTACGACATCCGCGGCAAAGTGCCGGACGACCTGTCGCCCGCCCTGGCCTACCGCATTGGCAAGGCCTACGCCAAGCAACTGCAGCCCAAGCGCGTGGTGCTGGGGCACGATGTGCGCGATTCGAGTGAACCTCTGCAGAATGCCCTGGCGCTGGGGCTGGTCGAAGCTGGTGTGGAAGTTTTCGATATCGGCTTATGTGGCACTGAGGAGGTCTATTTCGCAACGTTTCATTACGACATGGACGGCGGCATCATGGTCACCGCCAGCCACAACCCGCTGGGCTACAACGGCATGAAGCTGGTGCGCGAGCAGTCCAAACCGATCTCTGGCGACACCGGCCTCAAGGATATCGAAGCCTTGGCGGCGGCAGACACCCAGCACCCACCCGTAGCCACCGCGCCACAAACACCGCTGAACCACCGCAGCGACTACGTGCAGCACTTGCTCGGCTATCTGGACGATGTGGATACGCTCGCGCCGTTGAAAATCGTCGTCAATGCCGGCAACGGTGGCGCAGGCGTCGTGATCGATGCGCTAGCCGAGCACCTGCCGTTTGAGTTCATCCGCATTCACCACGTGCCTGATCCGACCTTTCCCAACGGCATTCCCAACCCGCTGTTGCCGGAAAACCGCGCCGCCACCGCTGAGGCTGTGCGCAACCACGGCGCCGATTTCGGTGTTGCCTGGGATGGCGACTTCGACCGCTGCTTTTTGTTCGATGAAAACGCGCGCTTCATCGAGGGGTATTACATTGTCGGCCTGCTGGCGAAGGCGCTATTGGCCAAGGAGCCGGGCGGCAAGATCATTCACGACCCGCGGCTGACCTGGAACACGGTTGATGAAGTCCGGGCGGCGGGCGGTGAGCCCATCATGAGCAAAACCGGCCACGCCTTCATCAAGGAGCGCATGCGCGCCGAGAATGCGGTTTATGGCGGCGAAATGAGCGCGCATCACTACTTCCGCGACTTTGCCTACTGCGACAACGGCAACATTCCGTGGTTGATGGTCGCCGAGCTGATCAGCAAAGCCCGCAAGCCGCTGTCGCAACTGGTGGATGAACGCATAGCCGCCTACCCAGCCAGTGGCGAAATCAACCGCAAAGTAGCCGACGCCGACGCGACGATTACGGCCATCGAGGCCGAATTTGCCGCCGGTGGCCAGATCGACCGCACCGACGGACTTTCAGTCGATTTCGACAACTGGCGCTTCAACCTGCGCAAGTCCAACACCGAGCCGGTCATCCGCCTGAATGTCGAAAGCCGAGGCGACCTGGCGCTGATGGAGCGCCAGACCGCCGCGATACTAGATTTCGTTGATGCGATTCAGTCAGAGCTTCCTTAAGGCGCTGCCGCGGGCGTCAGGCTGCTGACCTTGCTGATGATGTAGTTGCCGGTTGAAAAACAGGTGGCCATCACGAAGGGGTCGCCAGCGTTGTCTGCATTTTCAATGAAGATGGCATGCGCCGGTGCAGCACAGCCACTCGGTGCGCCATACACTGTGTTGCCGGTCACCGAACCATCGGCTGCCACAGTGGTGACAGCAATGCTGTTGTCGTTGAACCCCGTAGATACGATCTGCACGGCCCCGCCACCAGCATCTCGCAAATCCAAGCCGACAGGCCCATCGCCCACTGGCACCAATGGGCCAACAATAGTCGGCGAATTCTGGCCGTCCCAAGTGATAATTCGCAGCGCATCGTCGGCGAACAATGTTGTAGCGGCGATACCGCCAAAATGCCGAATTCTGCGTGCATCCACGCCGAGGATGCCAATCTCGCTGACTTGGACATTCCGGTCCACGTAGTACAGGCGGCTATCGGCAAACCCGCCCTGTGTTCGGCTAACGGACAACACCGGCCCATTGGCCGTGTCGGTCACCATCGAGACACAGCCGCGACCGACATCGAATCTCGAAACGCTACCATCAGGCTCGGTGACTGTATTGAAACTCTGTGTGTTGGCGTCGAACTGAATGCTCAGTGGCCCACGGTCCGAACACGCGAGAATTTCTCCCGAGTCCAATCGGTTACCTGCGGTCAACGCGTCCAAGTAGCTGCCAATAAGCAACTGGCTGAAGCCGCCAAATTCGCCGTCATCAACCCGGTAGTTCGTCAATGTTCCGCCGAAACTGCCAGGCGCCTGATCAAATCGAAACAACGCCGCCGGCGTGCCCGGCCCGGGGTTGGGTTGGCTGATCGGCACCCAGCCAAAAGCGCCATCCCCAGCGCTGTCTCCGGGTGCAAAATCCAGCACTGTCGTCCGCGACTGCAGGTCGAAGATAATGTCGCCTTGGGCACCAGATAGCGTCACTAGCAGTTGTGGTGCCGTCGAATCGGCAGTGGTACCGGCCGCGCTGTCGGGGCACAAGTTTGCAAAACACGGCCCGATCAGTCCGGGCGCTTCTGTAAAATCCAAAGGCGTGGCAAACACACCTTCTTCGAGCGAGGCTGTAGCGCCATCACCATCGCCTGAGTTGCCATCGCCTACGGTGCTATCGCCGCCATCGCCTGCGGAGCCGTCACCCGATGTATCTCCACCGCTGCTGTCTCCATCAGTCTCGCCAGTGCTGCCACCGGCGGTAAAGATCACCCCGGAGGCATCCGAGCTTTGCTCGGGTTGCACACAGCCCAAGCCCACGCTGAAGGCGAACACCAGTAGCCCGGCGCCCTGAATCAAGTTCCAGCAGTCGATGGTTCGATCGTCGGTCATGGTTTGTCTCGAATTGCCAAGTCCTTGCTCGACAATATCGGCTGGTCTGGCCGACGACATCGGCCAATCGGACTAATCCGTTTCGTCGAGTAGGCCCATTGCACGGGCGCGGTACGCTGCCTCGGCGCGGTTTTCTGCGCCTAAGGCGGCCAGCACCGCAGCGACGTGGGTTTTGACGGTGCCAATTCGAATGCTCAGCGATTGACCGATCTGCGTATTGCTATGCCCGCGCGCCAACAGGCGCAGCACCGCATGCTGGCGTTCGGACAGCGCTGGCCGCGACCGTCGCCGGCGAAATGCGGCCGCCTTGCGGGTTAGGTCCGCAGACAACCACGTGCCGCCTGCAACGACAGCATCCAGTGCTTGGCGCAAGCTGTCGCTGCCCTCGGATTTGCTGACATAGCCCACCACGCCAGCGTCCAATGCAGCAGTCACATCGGCAACATCCACCGTGCCGGTGACGACAAGCACGGGCACCGGCGGCGTCTGCTCTGCCATCGTGATTGCCAGCGCCGCCGTATCCACCCCTGGCACGTGCCAGTCCAGGACAACGATATTTGGCTTGAACGCGCTAGCGGCCTCCAGGCCGCCGGCATCATGGGCCTGCAGCAATCGTACATCTGCATTCCATTCGCGCAGCAGCGTCGCCAGCGAGTCCGCCAACAGGCGATGATCTTCAACCAGCAGAATACGAAGTTCGTCCATCAATCTCGTTGATGCGCGGATTTGGCGCTAGTCTATCTGCTAAGCAATCTCGGGTTCGCCGACGTGCATACACCAGCAATCGAGAAAAAACACGCACTGGACATCGCGCGGGCACGCTGGCTGATCGACCGCCTGCACATTATTTATCTAGGCGGTGGCGCGATGGCAGCGGGCTTGACGGTCGGCCTGCTGCTGACCACGCCGGCTTGGACGGTGTGGGCTTGGGGAGCGGTCGCGCTGGCCTATTTCCTAGGCTGCCGAAAGCTGAATGCCAACGCACGCCAACACGCGATTGAAACGCACACACAGGCCCGCCGCTGGAACCGCTACGCCATCGCGGCGTCGGTGTTCCAAGGCCTCAAGTGGGGCGCAGCGGCTTGGTTGTTTCTGGACCCCACACAGCCCGCGCAGGCGCTATTGGTGCTGGGTGTGCTGGTATCTGTTGTTGCCGGCGCGATGCTGGTGATGGCCAGCCACCCGCGCTGTTACGCCACATTGGCGGTGCTGATCATGACGCCGTTACTGGTGCGCCTGCTCGAAGCTGGCAGCGCGCACTGGGTGCTTGCGGTGCTGCTGGCTGGGTCTGCAGGCGTCGGAGTTTATTTGGTGCTTGATACTGCGCGCGGCCTGCTGGACGGCTTCGCCATGCAAATCGAGCACCAGCAATTGGCCAAGTCATTGGCTACGGCAGTGGAGCGCGCCGAGGCCGCTGTGCACGCACGTGACGAGTTGCTGGCATATGCGGGGCACGACCTGCGCACTCCAATCGTCGCACTGGAACTGTTGGCCAATGATCTGACGCAGCGCACGCCGCCACTCACTGGCGCCGCGCTGGCCCATCACCACCAACATTTGCGCAATGAATTGCGCGAACTCTCCAGCTTGCTCGACACTCTGCTTGACCTCAGCGCGCAAGGCCCAGATGCGCCCATCGAACCGCAAGCCATCGCGGTCGGCCCAGTGCTGGACGCCGCGGTTGCACGCTTCAACCCGTTGGCCCGCGTGCACAACGTCGAGTTGCGGCATTTGCCCACTGCGCGCACAGCCCATGCCGACCCACTGTTGCTACGGCGGATGCTCGACAACCTGATCACCAATGCGATTCGGCACACGCCGGGTGGCCGGGTGGTGTTACTTGCACGACGCGCCGGCGACGGAGTCCGCTTGGAGGTGCGCGATTCCGGCAGCGGCATTCCCAAGAGCCAGCACCGCAGCGTGTTCCAAGCCCATCGCTCGCTAGACGCTCAGCCTGACCCGCTACTGCGCCGCAAGGGTTTGGGTTTGGCCATCGTGCAGCAAATGGCTGAACAATCCGGGGCGCAACTATCACTGCGTAGCGAACCCGGCCGCGGCACCGTCATCAGCCTGACGTTGCCGGCCGGTCATCCAAGTGCGCTTACTCCAGCCGTGGCACCCGAAGCAGTGGGCCGTCAGACAGCTTGAGCGCGGATGTCGGCGGCAATAATTCACCATCCATCATCCATGCCGTTGGGCGCTCGAAGACGACCTTGAAGGCTTGGAGCCGATGCCGCGCCAGTGACGCGTCAGCCAGTGCGCCGCCGCGATAAAGCGCGGGCAACAGGCGCAACACCTGCCGCGCAGTTGGCGCGCCGCTCAACAGGTGGAGTTGGGTGTCGGCCGAGGCACCCGGCGCCACCTGAAACCCCAACGGCAGAGCGTCAATTCGAGTGACCAGCGCCACAGTCCAGTGCGCGTGCTTGTCCGCAACAGACTCACCCCAATGCAGTGAAATGGGCGCAAACAATTGCTTTGCCGCTGCACCGCCAAGCAAGCCAGAGGCGCCAAAACGTGCCAGTTGCGTAATGGCACCAGCGATACCCGGCCCACGCGCGCTGTACGCTTGCAAGAACCTGGCAGGCACGCCAAAACCCGCAGTGAACCCAACCTGCCCGGTGTTACTCGCAAGGCTATGAACCGCCCGCGTGGGCACTGCTGGCCCCAAGCACGCCAACACCTCGGCCACGGCTGCAGGCGACTGGCCCCAGCCGAGTTGCCTGGCGACCATGTTCATGGTGCCGGCCGCCACCGGCAACACCGCGGGTAATTGTTCCGGCGCCCAGACCTTGCAGGCTGCTGTAAGCACTTGCGACAAGGTGCCATCCCCGCCGACAGACACCAGCAATGTGACGCGGCGCTTGTGCATCGCGGCGATTGCGCCGCCCAAACTGTCGTGATCCGCGGTTTCCACCACCTGCGCGTTGGGTAAGGCGCGCCGCCAAACTGCCGCCGCTGGTGCTTTGCCGGCCTGCGGGTTCACAATCACCCCGATCTCGCCTAACTTGGCTGGCCCGCTAGCTTGCATAAGCACAATGATCCCCTACTTTGAGCCGCCGGCAATAACATTGGGCGGCTTCACCTTGCACGCCTTCAGTATCACCACCGCGCTGGCGGTCATCAGCGGTGTGGCGCTGGTCATCCGCCGCGCGCCTGCACATGGGTTCGATACCGCCGAAGCGCGGCAGCTTGTGTGGTGGACGGTAATCGCCGGCTTTGTCGGGTCGCACCTGGTCTCGGCGTTGCTCTATTTCCCGCATCGGGTGCTCGACAACCCGCTTGAGCTGTTGCGCGTCTGGGGTGGCATGTCGTCGTTTGGCGGCATGCTGGGCGGTTTGGCCGGTGCCTGGTTGGTGATGCGCCATCGAGGGTGGGCACCACAGCGCCGCCTGGCATTTGTTGACTTGGTCGCTTGGGCATTCCCATTTGCGTGGTTGTTCGGCCGTCTTGGATGCTTTTTGGTGCACGACCATATTGGCGCGCCGAGCACACATTGGTTGGCTGTCGATTTCCCCGGTGGGCCGCGGTGGGACTTGGGCCTGCTGGAACTGATCGCGACGGTTCCCATTGCCGGCCTGTTTGCCTGGCTTGGCCGCGCGCGCCGCGCCGATGGGTTTTATCTGTGCTGCTTTTTTTTGCTGTACAGCCCGGTTCGTTTCGGCTTGGACACGCTGCGCGTGACTGACGCTCGCTATTGGGAGCTGACACCAGGCCAGTATATTGCTGCGCTCACGTTTGTCCTCGCGCTTGGTTTGTCTGCCGCGCTTTGGCGCCGCACACAGCCGCAGTAATGCTCAGTTGCCTGCTGATGCGCGCGGCCGCGCCGCCATGGCAAAACCATGGCCGTGTTCCAGCAGGTAGCCCAGCCATTTGCTGAGCATCAGGTTGCGCGCGTACTGGCGCTCATTCCAACCGCCATGCTCGGGGTCGATGTCGCGCAGCGCAGCACAGCGGCTTTTGACGCCATCGACTGTTTCAGCCAAAGCCGCATCGTTATAGACGCGCACCGTCAGGTCGGGGTCGGCTGTCTGGCCGTTATCCAGCCAGTATGTCAAGTTCAATGTGACCGTGTAACGGGTGTGCTCGAGCACACGCAGGTGCAGGTCGAAATCATCGCTGCTGCGTGACACGGCTTGCTGGAACGGCAGGCGTTGGCCGGGTTTGAAGTCAAGGTCGGGGATCAACTGCAGCAATTGGCTGTAGTTGCTCTCGAACAGATTCATGAGCCCCGACAGTGTGCCGGGGCGGCCCAGGTCGATCAGTTTGTCGTTGACTGCCGTACTCATGCAGCCAGTGTGCCCACGCTTTCGCCCTACACGCAAGACGGGGAAATTGTAGCGAAAATGCGGTAGCGTTACGGGCTCGTAGCCTCGCAGTTCTTGCCCATGCACACCCACACCGTTGCCACCACCCCGTTCGATGATCAGCGGGTGGGCACTGCCGGCCTGCGCAAGACTGTGGCGGTGTTCTCGCAACCGCGATATCTGGAAAATTTCGTCCAGGCGGTGTTCGACACTGTCGATGGATTTGACGGTGCAAGCATCGTGCTCGGTGGCGACGGGCGCTATCACAACGATGTGGCCATCCAAACCATTTTGCGCATGGCCGCAGCCAACGGCGTGGCCAAGGTGATCGTCGGCCAGGGCGGCATACTCTCGACACCGGCGGCCTCGCACTTGATCCGCCATTTTGACGCCCACAGTGGCTTCGTGTTGTCGGCCAGCCACAACCCCGCCGGGCCGGACGGCGACTTCGGCATCAAGTTCAACATCCGTGGCGGCGGCCAGGCGGCCAGCAGCGTGACCGACGCAATTTACGCCTGCAGCAAGCAGCTAGCGGCGTACAAAATCATCGACAGTGATGGGGTTGCCATTAATCAAGTCGGCACCCAATCGCTGGGCAACATGACCGTGGAAGTCGTCGATTCGACCGCCTTGTACGCCGATTTGATGGCGCAGCAATTCGACTTCGACGCAATTCGCCAACTGCTTGCTGGCGATTTCAAGATGGCTTTTGATGCCATGCATGCCGTCACCGGCCCGTATGCCAAGCGCATTTTGGTTGACACCCTGGGTGCGCCCCGCGACGCCGTGCGCAATGCCACGCCCCTGCCCGACTTCGGCGGTGGCCACCCGGACCCCAATTTGCTTTACGCCAAAGACCTGGCTGATGAGGTCATCAACGCTCAGGCACTGGACTTTGCAGCCGCCTCGGATGGCGACGGTGACCGCAACATGATTTTGGGCAAGGGCTTGTTTGTCTCGCCCGGCGACAGCCTGGCCGTGATTGCCGCGAACGCCGACGCACTGCCCGCTTACGCCGATGGCATCCCCGGCGCCGCGCGCTCGATGCCCACCAGCCGCGCACTGGACGCGGTGGCGGCGCAGCAAGGGTTCGATGCCTACGAGACGCCAACCGGCTGGAAGTTCTTCTGCAACTTGCTCGATGCCGAGCGCATCAGCATTTGTGGCGAGGAATCATTTGGCACGGGCGCCGCCCACGTGCGCGAAAAAGATGGCCTGTGGGCGGTATTGGCCTGGCTCAATATTCTTGCCGTACGCCAGCAAAGCGTGGCGGACTTGATGCATGCGCACTGGGCACGTTACGGACGCCACTACTACCAACGGCACGACTACGAAGGCCTGACAGTCGATCAGGCTGACGCTTGCATGAACAAGCTGCGCAATGCGCTTGGTAGCCTGCGCGGCCAGACTCACGCGGGCTTGGCGGTCACAGCTGCCGATGAATTTGCTTACACCGATCCCATCGACCAAAGTCGTGCAGAGGGTCAGGGCCTGCGTGTATGTTTTGGTGACGCCGCGCGCATCATCCTGCGTAAGTCCGGCACTGGCACCAGTGGCGCAACCCTGCGCTTGTATCTGGAGACCTTTCGGTCAGACGAGTGGGAGTTGCGCCTGCCGCCAGCCGAGGTGCTGGCCGAACTCGCGGCCGTTGCCGATCAACTGACTGGCTTGCGCGAACATACCGGGCGCGATGCGCCGTCGGTCATTACCTAAATCAGGCCTAATCCGGCCTAAAAAGGGCTAAAGGCCTAAGCAGATCTAGGTTGATTCAGGCCGCGGCAACGGCAGGCTGACAACAAGCCGGATGCCGCCCATTGCATTGGGCTCCAGCACCGCATCGCCGCCGTGCACGCGGGCAATTTTGCGCACCATCGCCAAACCCACGCCATTGCCTTGCGTGTCGCCGATATTCTGCAACTGCGCGAACAATTCAAACGCGCGCTCCAGGTGTTCATTGGCGATGCCCGGGCCGTTGTCGGCAAACACGATGTCGATACAGTGTTTGGCTGCATTGCGCTCGGCGCTAACCGTCACCGCCGGCATGGCCTTGGCACCGAACTGCGCGGGTTTATCCAGTACAGCGTCGAGCACTGTATTGAGCATGGCCGCGTCGGCATAGACGTGCGGCAATTCGCCGTGCAGTACGGCCAGTTCGACCTCGGGGTGGCGCGCGGCGACATCGCCACGTATGCCGTCCAGGGCCTTGGCCAAATCGAGCATCTCGGGGTTCGAGGCCGACGCATCGAGCTCCAGATAACGCAGCAAATCGGTGACCAGCGATTTGATGCGCAGGCTTTCCTGCATCAAGAAACCAAGATACTCCTGCGACTCATCATCGTCTTTGAGTTTGCGTTGCAGCAATTGCGCATAACTGGTGATCCCGCGCACAGGCTCTTGCAAATGATGCGCCGAAACGTCAGTAATGCGCTTGAGCTCGGCGCTGGACTGCTCGAGCATTTGCACCTGCGCATCCATCGCGCGCTCCTGCTCTCGTTGCGCAGTGACATCGCGAGCCAGCATCACCGCACCGGCGAATTGCCCAGCCGCATCGGTAAAACTGCGGGCACTGACCAGCGCCTCGACCTTGGGCTTGCCAACGGGGCGGAAGCACAAATCGACGTCAGTCGAGTCCTGGCCCTTCATCGCCCGGCCCAAGGGCGAATCGGCCCAGGCAATCGGCTGCTTGTCGCGGTTGAACAGTTGCAAGGCCGCGGCTGAGGCATGGCCCATATAGGGCGCCTGTTCGAAGCCGTACATCTTAGACAGTGCGTCGTTGAATACGGTTAGCCGCCCTTCGGCGTTGACCATCGCGACGCCGGCGACCGTCATCTGCGACACCGCATCGACCGCGCCTGGGGCCGAGTCGCCGCTGAGCACGGCGCGTGGCGGTACCCACTCCACTTCGTCGTCGCCGGCTGCCGCGGCTGCACCACCACCAAACACGATGCGTCGGGCAATCCACCAGGCCCCCAACGGCCCTGCAGCCAGCACCGCAGTGAGCACAACGCCATTCAGGTTCGACTCTGGGCTGGCGTAAGCCAATGCCACAGCCAGCCACATGCCAAGCGCCACCGTCAGGCTCGCGAACATCACCGGCCGCAAGCGATGGCTTCGCGACTGTGCGGGATCGAGTATCAAGCCCTGCAACCCTAATCCGAGGAACACTAGACCCACTGCAATGGGCGCAGGCAGGCCAGCCACCAACGAAACAGCCGTCGATCCACCGTCGTAGCCCGAAATGAGCCCGACGCCACCGGCCGCGATCAGGAAACCCGTCGTCAACTCGATGCCCACCCAGCGCGCGGCGCCAGGCTTTGGCCAAGCCACGAGAACCGTTGCTAGCGCGGCAATAAACAGGCTGACAGCAATCGCACGGGCGGTTGCAGTCAGGCCGTCAGCCAAAATGCTGGGATTGGCTGCGGCGGCCGGCTCCCAGCCGCAGATCACCGCGGAAACCGCGCCTGCCAAGCCGAAACACAGGCCGGCAACACGTTGGCGAAACAGCAACAATAAAAGCGCGGCCGACGTTAGCAACATCGACACAGCACCGGCCATCGGCACCCAAGCCTCGCCCCCAAACACTGCGGTACCTGGCGCGGTAACTGCCGCCAATAGCACCACACACGCGCACAGCAACATCGCTGCTGCCCGCGGAATACGCGGCACCAGCGCTTGGTCGGCGGCGGCGAGGATCAACGCGCTGGGCTGAGCGGCAGAGGCTGCGGCTGTTGGCCTTTCATGATGGCTTCGACTTGGTTCCAGGTCTGATATAAGACGCTGAATGCAGATGCGACGTCAACAGTTACTGGCCATTAACCTTACAAGTTGCTCCTGGGGGGCGCTGAGCGGTTTCACAC
>JAAFAL010000201.1 GCA_018222345.1 bacterium | reverse complement strand
GAGATGGCCGATTCCAGGGATCGCAGCGGTTATACACGCGGCACGCTGGCACCGCGCTTGGGCATGGAGGCAGCCGTGCCGCCGCTTAGAGAGCGACCCATGCGCACCATGGTCGATATGGGCATGGACATGTCCATGGGAGGCGGCCACGGCGGCATGAAGGGAATGCAGCACGGTGACATGCCCAAGATGAAAGGCATGGACCACCAGGGCATGTCTGGCATGCAGGGCAAAGACACAGCATCGGGGTCAGCCCATGGGTCCATGGCGCACGGCATGCGCCCCTCGACCGACATGAAGACTTCGCCAGCCATCTCCGGTTTTGCGAAGCTGTCGGCATCAATTCCCAACGGTCAGGATCAGGCGATCGAAAGCCGAATGGAGCGAGCCGGTCCAGTCGTCGCGCGACATGACCCGGACACACATGGACCCGGCAATATCAGCGTGGCGACGGTCCAGCGCAACCGGCTGGGCGAGCCCGGTACCGGCCTGGAGGATGTCGATCACCGCGTGCTGACCTACGCCGACCTGCGAAACATTCAGCCCAACGCCGATACCCGGCCGGTAGACCGCAAGATTGAACTGCATCTCACCGGCAACATGGAACGCTACATGTGGTCATTCGACGGCAAACGCTTTCATGAAGTCGATAGCACCGTTCGCTTCAACTACGGCGAGCGACTGCGTCTGATTCTCGTCAACGACACCATGATGGAGCACCCAATACACCTGCACGGGATGTTCATGGAGCTGGAGAACGGCCATGACGGGCGGCTGCCCCTCAAACACACACTGAGCGTCAAGGCGTCCGAGCGCGCGTCCTTGCTGATCACGGCGAACGAGCGCGGGCGTTGGGCCTTTCACTGCCATCTGCTGTACCACATGAAGATGGGCATGTTTCGCGTCGTGGAGGTGGTCTGATGCGTTACCTAATCACACTGCTTACCTGCCTCGCAGCCATCTCTGCTATCCCTGCCTATGGATCGGATGATGGCGTGAATCCGCGAACTGGTGCCCCGGCGTCCTGGCCTGAGCCTGTCAAGCGATCGCGTTTCTCCCAGTTTCTGATCGATCGACTGGAGGCCGGCTTCGCGGACGCCGAAGACACCAACGTCTGGGATGCCCAGGGCTGGTACGGCGGCGATGTGCACAAGGGCTGGCTCAAGACCGAAGGCGAAGGCGCCCAGGGCGAGCCATTGGAGTCAGCTGAACTGCAACTTGGCTACGGCAGAATGATCGGCCGGTTCTGGGATCTGCAAGTCGGTGTGCGACACGACTTTCGGCCAGACCCGGACCGGACGTTCCTCGCATTTGGGGTACAGGGCCTGGCGCCGTACTTTTTTGAAGTCGATGCCGCCAGCTTCATCAGTGATGACGGTGATGTTTCGCTGCGCATTGAAGCTGAGTACGAACTGCTGATCACGCAGCGCGTCATCCTGCAGCCTCGCTTCGAGTTGAACGCCGCCGTGCAGTCGGTTCCAGAGGCGGGCGTAGGCAGCGGTGTCAACACGACGGAGACGGGCCTGCGGCTGCGCTACGAAATCAGCCGAAAGTTTGCGCCGTACCTCGGCTTCGAGTGGACGCAACGCTATGGCGAGACGGCCGATTTTGCCCGTGAAGAACGAGCGCCAACCTCCGTGAATGCGCTGGTTGTGGGAGTTCGGGCGTGGTTTTGAATCGCGCCCTGCTTCACGCCGTTATGGCGTGTTTCGTTCTTGCGGCTGTTCCGGCAATCGCTCACCGCCCTGCGACGCCACTCCAGCCTATGCATGGCGGGGAGGTCGAACAGGTTGGACAAACGCGGGTGGAGCTCGTGCTGCAAGACGGACTCGTACATGTCTACGCCAGAGACCTTCAGGATGATCCGGTGCAACTACTGAGCGCTCAGCTCAAGGCTTGGACAGCCTCGGGCATGCAAGTTGTGCCGCTAAGAATCAGTTACGACCACGCTGTCGGATCCGTTGACCCAGCCCTCGATGGCCAGCGCTACTTGGTCGAAATCCATCTGAGTCTTGGGCAAGTCCACCGTCTCATATTCAGCAACTAGCAGCGTGACAACTAATGTCGCGCAGAACTCATTACTTCCTATCCAGGTACTCATCATGAACAAGATAATTCTGACTTCCGCAGCCCTCTTGGTCGCCAGCTCGGCAACTCCAGCACTTGCCGCAGGCCAACACGGCGGGGAGCACGACGCACATCGCGCTCAATCGGCGAAGGCTTCGGCACCGAGTCGTGAGGATTGCATGCAACACCGGCAGATGGACATGGGCACCATGAACCACCAGCAACACGCCGACCACATGGCGATGATGGCGGCCTGCGAGTCTTCGCATCCGGAGTCTGCCGATAAGGGGAAGCGCCAAGCCGACGGACATGATCACAACCATGGAGGGCACTGACATGAAAAGGTTTGTAGTGGGTGCTGTAACTGCAATCATCGGCGTGGGCGTCATCGCTCTTGCGGTGCCCTTGACCGGCCTGTACAACGTCGCCGCTACTGAGCGTGATATCGGCCCGGTTGCCTGGTTGCTGCCAGAGCCCGTTACCTTTCTCTTATTAACCTCTTACGCCTGCCACCGTAAGCAGTGGTTTAGTTTTGGGG